>DATHQJ010000336.1:0-11988 GCA_035482825.1 Binatus sp. (SeqCode)
GACTTTCGCAATCAAATTATCCTGATCGTCGGGAAGAGACAGGCTATTCAGGTCCATGCCCTCGCTCTCCCACTGATGGACATAGACGATCGCCACATCGGAATTCTTGGCCAACGTCGCGGCCTTGGCGGGATCGTCGCCGGAATCAAACTGCACGTTCGCTCCGGGAGCTTTGGCGCGAATCGTTCTCAGTGGCGAAGTCGGGAACCAGATGTGCGCCTGCCAGTACGTATTACCCTTGCCCGGAGGCATGATCGCGTTTCCGCCCGGAGGATCGACCTGCGCCGACCCGCCACCGGAAATCATTCCCACGTCCGCATGCGGCCCGATCACCGCGATGCTATGAATCTTGGACGCATCCAGCGGTAGCAGCGCGTGATCGTTCTTCAGCAGCACCATGCTCTGCTCCGCGATTCTCTGTGATATTTCGAAGCCGCCGATCACATCGACCACACTCTTCCGCGGAGGATCGTCGATCACGCCCGTGGCAAACATGGAGCGCAAAATGCGGCGGACATGATCGTCCACTTCCGCCTGCGGCACTTTGCCCGACTCGACCGCCTTCTTCAGTTCCTCGCCAAAGAATATCCAGCCCGGCTCTTCGTGATCCAGGCCGGCCGCCGAGGCCTTTTCCGTGCTATGCGTCCCTTGCCAGTCGGACACCACAAATCCTTTGAACTTCCAGTCTCGCTTCAGAACATCGCTCAGCAGATATTTGTTTTCGCAGGCGTAGTCGCCATTCACGCGGTTGTAGGAGCACATCGCCGCGGCCACATCCGATTCCTGCACTCCAATTTCAAAAGCTAGCAGATCGCTCTCCCGCGCCGCCCGCCGGTCGATGTTCACATTCACGGCATTGCGCCCGCTTTCCTGATCGTTGAGCCCGTAATGCTTGATGTCGCCGATGACATGCTCCGCCTGCAAGCCCTTCATCACCGATCCGACCATCTTCCCGGCCAGAACCGGATCCTCGCCGAGGTATTCGAACGTGCGTCCATTGCGCGGTTCGCGGGTAAGGTTCGTGCCGCCACCGAGCGTCATGTTGAATCCCTGCGCGCGCAACTCGCGGCCAATCAGGGCGCCATATTCGCGGGCCGCGTCGAGATCCCAACTCGCCGCCGCAGCTTCGTCCGAGGGCAGGGCCGTCGAGTAGCGGCCGTTCTCACCGCTGCTGCGAACTCCATACGCCGCGTCCGATATTTGAAGTCCGGGAATGCCCAGCCGCGGAATTCCTGGCACATATCCCGCGCCGCCGTTCGAGTGAATGGACTCGGGTGCCATCGGACTCAGCCCCATCATGCCGGTTCCGTGCAGCAACTGAATCTTCTCGTCGAGTGTCATTTCTTTCAGCACCATCGCGGCGCGCTCGTCAGGCGAGAGGCTGGTCTTGTTCCAGGGATGATCCCCGCCCTGAGCCCACGAATTAGTTTGAGCAACGATGAGCAGCGTGAAGGATAGAGTGAGAAATCGATTTAGCAGGGGACGAGCATGCAGGGGCATTCGGTGTCCTCGGGTCGATGTGTACTGCCAAATCG
The DNA here is from genome assembly GCA_035482825.1 of Binatus sp. (SeqCode). GTDB lineage: Bacteria > Acidobacteriota > Terriglobia > Terriglobales > Acidobacteriaceae > Sulfotelmatobacter. The sequence goes on from DATHQJ010000336.1 coordinate 1,536, forward strand.
TTAATGTTACGCCTTTTCGCCAAATTCCGGGCTGTCTATTTCACCAGGAACTTAAAGAGCTTGAAACACAGAGGGCACAGGGGAGCACAGGGGAGAGCTTCTGAAACGGTGTGAACTCACGCCTCCCCTGTGCTCCCCTCTGTGCTTCAAGCTCTTTCCCGGGGCCGCCGCTTCGGAACGTGTCACTTGGCCGGGGTCGGCCATCCCTTTACACTAGAAGAGTGAAGATCGCGCTGGGCCAAATCAATCCCACGGTCGGAGACTTCTCCGGCAACGCGGCGAAGATCGTCGATTTTTCCCGGCGCGCCCAGGCTGCCGGCGCCGGGCTGATACTGTTCCCCGAACTCTCGGTATGCGGCTACCCTCCGCGCGATCTGGTCGAGCGCCCTTCTTTCGTTGCCCGCAATCGTGAGACGGTCGATCACATCGCCGCGGAAACCAACGGCATCGCCGTCATCTGCGGCCTGGTCACGCCCGCCCATTCCGATACCGGCAAGGCCGTCATGAACTCCGCCGCTCTGCTGATGGACGGCAAGGTCGCGTTCATCCAGTCGAAAATGTTGCTGCCGACCTACGACGTGTTCGACGAGATGCGCAACTTCGCTCCCGCCAAAAGTCAGGAATTGTTTTCTTTCTGCGGCAATCGCATGGCGCTGACCATCTGCGAAGATGCCTGGAACGACAAGCGTTTCTGGCGCAAGCAACTCTACACCGTAGATCCCGTGGATTCTCTCGTGAAGGCGGGCGGGAATTTCGTGCTCAACATTTCGGCTTCGCCGTTCTGGATTGGCAAGCGCGAGCTTCGCCGCGACATGCTGGCCAGCATCGCTCGTCAGCACAAAGTTCCGGTCGTGCTGGTCAATCAGGTCGGAGGCAACGACAGTCTCGTGTTCGATGGCTCCAGCCTGGTTCTCAACCGTGAGGGCCAGGTGATCGCGCAGGGCCGGTCGTTCGAAGAAGATCTGATCTACTTCGATTCGCAAACCTTATCAGGTGAAATGCATGAGCAGATTGCCGGCGAAGAAGCCAGCGTCTACGCAGCGCTCGTTCTCGGCACGCGCGACTACATGCAGAAATGCGGATTCCGCAAAGCGATTATCGGTCTCAGCGGCGGGATTGATTCCGCCCTCACCGCGGTCATCGCTGCCGACGCCGTCGGCCCGGAAAACGTGATCGGTGTCGGCATGCCCGGCCCTTATTCGTCGCCCGGCTCGATTGACGATGCGCGTGCCTTGGCGACAAATCTCGGCATCCGCTTTGAGTTGCTCTCCATCAATCCCGCCTACGAAGCGTATCGTGAAACCCTGCACAACGTGTTCGCCGGACAGAAAGAAGACGTGACGGAGGAAAATATCCAGTCGCGCGCCCGCGGGACGATGCTGATGGCGCTCTCCAATAAATTCGGCGCGATCGTGCTCTCCACCGGCAACAAGAGCGAACTGGGTGTAGGCTACTGCACTCTCTACGGCGACATGGTTGGCGGCCTGGCGGTCATTTCCGACGTGCCCAAGACCCTGGTCTACCGGCTCAGCCACTATGTAAATTCACGCCGCGCCGTGATTCCTCAAGCCACGCTGGAGAAACCGCCCTCCGCCGAATTGCGCCCCGACCAGAAAGACAGCGACTCGCTGCCGCCCTACGAAATTCTCGACGCAGTGCTGGAAGATTATGTGGAGGATTCGCATCCCGCGGAACAGATTGCCCAAGAACGCTGCTTCAACATTGAAGTCGTGCGCCGCGTCATCCGCCTGGTGGATCGTGCCGAATACAAGCGCCAGCAGGCTGCGCCCGGCCTCAAGATTTCTCCCAAAGCCTTCGGCTACGGACGCCGTTTTCCGATCGCCGCCAGGAGCGAAGTTTGAAGGGAGAATTTGCAGTATCCTGATAAGTCGCTTTCTTGATATTTCAGAACCATGACCGAAAGGAACCCATGCGCAATTTTCTATACCCGATTAGTTTTCTCTTGCTCGCCGGCAGCCTGGCCGCAGCCCAGACCACTGCCGCCAAGCCCGCGGCGAAACTCGGAACCCATGCCACTGCCGACCTTCCTTCGGAAGCCACCGTCGATTCCTTCCTCCATCAGCAGTTTGGTTATCAGGCGGATTTGACCTGGAAGATCTCCAGCATCAAGCCGTCAGAGGTTCCAGAATTGGCCGAGGTCACGGTTGTTCTGGCCAGCCCGCAGGGGCAGCAGCTGACCAAATTCTATGTTGCTCCCGATGGCAAGCATGCCCTGGTCGGCGACATCGTTCCTTTCGGGGCGCACCCGTTTGAGCCCGCCCAGCGGCTGCTGGAGAAGGGAATCACTGGCCCCGCGCGAGGCCCCAAGGACGCGCCCGTCACCATCGTCGAGTTCGGCGACCTGCAGTGTCCCGCCTGCAAAACGGCGCAGCCCACCATCGAAGCGCTGGTCGCCGCCGAACCCAACGCGCGTTTTGTCTTCCAGAATTTTCCCCTGGAAATGCACAACTGGGCCGCCAAAGGCGCGGCTTATGCCGACTGTGTCGGCCACGCTTCGAACGATGCTTTCTGGAAATTCGTCGCCAAGACTTACGAAACCCAGGCCGACATTACCGCCGAAACCGCGGATGAGAAGCTGACCGCCATCGCCGATGGCGCCGGCGTCAAGGGCGCCGAAATCGCCGCCTGCTCCGCCAAGCCTGAGACCAAGGCGCGCGTCGATGCCTCCATCGCCCTGGGCAAGTCCGTGGACGTAACCGGCACGCCCACGCTCTACATCAACGGCCGCAAGGTCGGAAGCTTCGATGCTCGTATGACGGATATTTACAAGAGCCTGGTCGAGTTCGCGGCGAAGGAAGGAAAGTAAAAAAGCGGCTTCCGGCTCTCGGCGTCCGGCTTCCGGAACGGAAATTCGCCAAGAATCGCTCGTGCTGCAAGAACTGCGGTTAGAAGCGAGAGCCGGAAGCCGACTTACTTTTCGGTCACCCATATCTCCGGCGTTGTCCGGTTGAAGTTCGCCAGCACGTGCGGAGTAACGACGATCATGAGTTCGTCGCTGTCCGATTCTTTGGTGTTGTTGACCAGGGCCTGATTCAGGCCGGGCAGCAATCCCAGCCCCGGGATCCCGCTCATGGAGATCATATCCGTCTTCGACACCTCACCGGCCACAACCGCCGGCTCGCCGTCCCGCAGGTTGATGCTTCCTTTATATTCCCGGTTCGAGATGACTGGAATTCCATTATTCGATTGCCCGGTGAGCGACCGAACTTCCAAATCGATTTCCAGGCTGACGGAGCCGTCCCCGTGGATCACGGGCTTGGCTTTCATATTCAACCCGAGATCCTCGTAAGTGATGGAGGGGAATGGCGGAACGAAGGTCTGATTGCCCAGCACCGCCGAGATCGCCGCCGAATTAAAAATCGGCGCAAAACTCGCATTCTCAATCGGATACTTCGTTCCGAGGTGGAACGTGGCGTCGTTCCCCTGGCTGGCCCGCAAGTTTAAATTCGACAGGCTGCGCACCCAGGACTCATTCACCGAAAGGTTGGCGGCAAGATGGTCGAGACTCACACCGCTGAAGGTGAGCCCGCCGCCAAACGTGGCCAGCGGCTGGCTGAAGATAGAGTTCCCCTGCCCTTCGAGTTGCGCCAACAACCCGGCGATCCCTGTAGTCCCCGCCTGGTTGATGCCGCCCGATGCGATCAACTGATTCACCAATTGCGAAATGCTTTGCCCCCCCAGCCCGATCAGCGCGATGGCCGGAATGTTGAACATATTGAAAGTGTTCGGAATGTGTACTCCGATGTTCTTCGTGAGCTGGTGGTCGATCTGATAAACCCGAACTTCGATCATCACCTGCGGCCGCGGGTTGCTCAACTGTGCCAGCAGGGTGGAGCAGGCATCCAGCAGGCGTTGCGGCCCGCGCACCTCCACCGAATCGCCTGTCAGCCCAGAGCTGACGAATTGCAGATCGAACATGTTGCGCATCGTGGTGACCAGGTCGGTCACTTCCTGGGGCGTGGAATGCGGCGGCAGGATGAAAGTCCGCAGCGACATGCGGTCGAATTGTTTGTGATTTTCAGTGTTATCGCTGGCAATCAGCAACTGGTGTCGGTCGAGCGCCGCCCACATGGTTTTGCTCACCTGGCATGCCAGTTTCAACGCGGTGAAGAAATCCACATCATCCACGTTGAAGCGGACCTGCCGCGTCTGCACGGAGTCGTCGAACTGCGGGTTCACTCCGTAGGCCGCGGCCAATCCCGCGAACAGTCCGCGAACGTCGCCCGTGTAATGGAACGTGGCGCGGCCATCGCCCGGCTCGAGGTGAATTTCGCCCGAGTCCACCAGTTGGACAGGCACGGCCCAGGTCTTCGCCGGAACCAGCTCACGAGTGGCTTCCTGCAGCCGTTCCCGCACGAACTGGTTTTCCACATCGAGATTGAGGGCGGCACGAAACTCCGCCGCAGCCCGCGGCCGCGCATTTTCCAGCATCAGCACATTTCCGCGCTCCACGTGGTTGTAAACCAGTTGCGCCTTCACCAGTTCGCGGGCCGTCAGAAACTGCATATTCTGCGGCGCCAGCCGGGCCGCATCGTCAAACCGCGCGAATGCTTCTTCCAGGCGCCGCGCCTCCTGCAGCTTTACACCCTTCTTGAACGCGGTGCGCGCGAGCTTCAGGTCTTGCTTCGAAGCCATGCAGTTAACCCCGCCGGGAATTCCAGCGCCGCAGGGCATGGGTGGAGGGGCGAGAGCATCGTCGCCAGCGGCAAGTGCGGGCGCGGCCAGCACGGCCGTTACCAGTCCCGCTGCGAGAATGTAGATTAACCGCCGCATCGCTACGATTTTAACTTGGTTCCCACAGGAAGGGCACAGCCAATAGGACCTCGTACCTTCGGTCTCAATGGCTGTCGACCCATTCGTGATTTATGTGGAGACAGCCGCCCTCGGCTGTGCATCGAGCGCAGCTCGATTGCTTTCTCAAGGAGGAACGAGAGAGGGCCGCATGCTTGCGTTTTTTGTTTGCACTGGTGGGCGGTGATCGAGCAACATCTCTACGACAGCATCAGCCGCTCGATCGTGCGCGCTTTGCCGCTCTGGTCATCGCACTCAATCACCACCGCACACAGCCGCGCGTCGCCTGTAGCAGGCTCGAACCGAACCGGCATTCCGTTCAGAAACTTGCCCACCACAAGTTCCTTCTTCACCCCAATCACCCCGTCATAGGGACCGGTCATGCCCACATCCGTGACATAGGCGGTTCCGTTCGGCAGAACCCGCTCGTCCGCGGTCGGCACATGCGTATGCGTGCCCACCACCGCCGTGACGCGCCCATCCAGATACCAACCGAGTGAGATCTTCTCTGACGTCGCTTCAGCGTGAATATCCACCAGAATCACTTTGGCCTTGATCGTCGACAGCAGCCGGTCCGCCGTGCGAAAGGGATCGTCATTCGAGGCCATGAAGACGCGCCCCTGCAGGTTGATCACCGCGTATGGAATTTTGCCCTTGATCCCCTCATACACGCCTGACCCCGGCATGTCGGCCGGAAAATTCGCCGGACGCAGCACCCTCCGCGCCGGCCCGTGCCCGTTGCCCTCCACCATTTGAAAATAGTCAACGATCTCGCGCTTGTCCCAGACGTGGTTTCCCGTGGTGATCACGTCGATATTCAGCTCGAAGAGTTCCTCCGCCAGCGCCGGGGTAATCCCAAACCCCGCCGCCGAGTTCTCCCCATTCGCAATAATCAGGTTGATGGCGTGATCGCGGACAATCCCCGGCAGCCGGTCTTTGACAATATTCCGTCCCGGCCGTCCGAAAATGTCGCCAATAAAAAGAATTCGCATAGTAGAGCCGGTGTCTCGCCGGCTTTCCGCAGAGTCTGAAGTTGAAATTCGATGGTAACACGTGATCCGTGCCGCCCTGGAGCGACCTTCGGGTGCTCTAGTTCTTCTTGACCTGACAGGAACGGAAGGCGATTGGCGCTTCCAGTCGCCCCTGCGGGAGGGCCATGGTCTCGGTTATTGTCTGCGGCAGTGATAGACCTTCAATCTCCTGATAAGTGACTTTCACCGAAATCTCCTGCGAATCGCCCCCTGGGGTCTTATAAACCCCCTGATAACTGTCCAAAACCAACCCCTTATTGCTATCCACAAATTTCGGGTGCACTGTGCCTTCAAATTCGGAAGTCTTTGCTTGGATGGAATCGATGACCAAGGCATGATTCATCGATATGGCGACGTGGGTCTTTCCATCGTCGGCCGTAAAACGGTACCCATCTTGCAGATCCTCCATCTGATACTCGTTGCTTGCGCCGGGTAGAGGTGGGCTGATCATGAGCTCTGACCAGCTCTGGAAAAAACCCGACACCATTTGCTCAATGCCGCTGGCGATCTGACTCAGCCCGGCAGCAACCTCGTTGCTAGGCGGCGCTTCGCTGAACTGATGAGAAATCGAGGCAGCGCCGCTTGGTCCCACCACTACCTGAAAACTAATCTTCTTCGAGGTCGCCAAAACTCGGTCTCTCGCGGCCGCGTCCATATTTATGTTTTTGTAAAACGTTTCGAAATCTGGCACCACTTGGCAGCTGAGCTCAGTGAACCCATTCGCTTTCAGGCTGTAGTATTTTCGATTTACTTCCTCCAGCACGGCCTTCTTGTCTGAGCACCAGACATTCGGTGCGAAGTTGGCCACAAATACCACTGCGGCGGCGACGGTCGACCACTGTCGTTGATGTTTCATCTGGACTCCAATCTCAGGTCTTGCGGAGGTTTCACATCAGTTCAGGGGCGCAAGTTCCGCGGTCCGCAGGAAGTCATAATTTCCCGCCGGATTCAACTTCAAATTCCGCACCCGCCGCGTGTGCACCAGAACATTGTCGAAGTACCACAGATTGATGTAAGGCAGATCGTCGGCCAGAATGCGTTGCACTTCGGCATACACAGGCTTGCGCAACTTCGGATCGATCTCCTTCCGTGCTTTATCAATCAAAGCATCCAGCCTGGGATTCGAATAGTAACCGCGGTTAGCCCCGTTGGGCGGAAATTTCGCCGAGTCGAACGCATATTCAAAAATGTCGGGATCTTCGTTGCCGCCAATCCAGCGCAGCGAATAGATTTGAAATGCGCCGTGCTGCACGTCCGCGAAAAAAGTAGCGAACTCGAAGCTGCGGATATCCAACGCAATCCCAGCCTCGCGCAACTGCTGCTGCATCACCGCCACCATTAGGCGCGTGTTCTCGTCGGTCGAAGTCTTCATGGTGAGGCGGAAACGCACACCGTTCACCGCCGGATAGCCCGCGGCATCGAGCAACTGATTGGCCTTGCTCAGATCGTGGTCGTAGGCCGGCACGTCTCCGTCGTAAGCCCAACTCTGCGGCGGCAAAACGCTGCGCGCCGGCTGCGCCTCCCCGCGCCACAAATATTCGATCATCGGCCGCCGGTCGAGCGCATAAGCAATCGCCTGCCGCACTCGCACGTCCTTCAGAATCGGATCGCGCAGGTTGAATCCCATGTACGCCAGCCGCGTCCCCGCCGCGTGTTCCACCAGAAGATTTTGTTCGTGTCCCAGCGTGACCACGGTGTCGGGCGAATAGGATGCGTTGATGGCGACATCGGCGCTGCCCTTGCGCAACTCCAGCGCCTGGGTGGTCGCATCCGGCACCACCACCAATCTCACCCGCGCCAGCTTCGCCTTCCCGCCCCAGTATTCGTCGTTGCGTTCGAGGACCACCTCCCGGTCGGTCTCGGCGCTGACAAATTTAAATGGCCCTGAGCCGATCGGATGCCGCGAAATCTCCTCGCCGCTGCCTGCGGGAACAATACCCACGGCTCCCTCGGAAAGATTCCACAGTAGCTCGGTGTCCGCCTCTTTCATATGAAACGTAACCGTGAAGTCATCCGTTGCGTCGATGTGATCGACAAATCGATACGTCGCAGCTCTCGGACTTCGAATCGCACCATTGAGCAGGGAATCGAAGGTCCATTTCACATCGCGTGCAGTGAGCGGGCGGCCGTCGTGAAACTTCGCGCCATGATGAAGATGAAACATGTAGGTGAGCGGGTCCGGAATCTCCCAACGCTCGGCCAGCGCTGGAGTCATGTCCAGATTGTCGCCGCGTGCCAGCAGGTAGTCGAAAATCAGGCTGTCAATCCGTTCCGAGTACGCGTCAATTCCCACCCGCGGATCGAGATTGGTTGGACTCGACTCGATGATCATGACCAGCGTGTTGGGATCGGGTTTCGCCGAGCACGACGGCAGCAACAGGAGAGCGCCGAAGCAGAGCAGTGCGCCGAAACCGCGTCGGACCTCACGCATACGAGATCTTCCCCAGCACCGCGCCTCGTTTCGCGCCCGTCGCCGAAGGCAGGTTCGAAGGCCGCCGGTTCCAGGTCTCGTAAGCCAGCACCGCAAAGGCCACGGCTTCTTTGGCCTCCGAAGGCAATCCGAATTCGTCGGAGAATCGCAGCTTCACTCCCAGCGGCGCGAGTTCTTTCGCCAGCATGGCGACGAGCGTTGTATTCCTGGCGCCGCCTCCGGACAAAATCATCTCGCGAAACGAATTCTCGGCAGCCGTCTCTGATTTCGAAATCACAAACCGCCGCACCGCGTCCGCGATTGATCGCGCCGTCAATGCCGTGGCCGTCGCCACCACATCTTGCTTGCGAGAGCGCCCGCATCGCCGCAAAAACTCGCGCACAAACTCCCGCCCAAATTCCTCGCGCCCAGCGGTCTTCGGAGATTTTGCGCGAAAGAATCTGTGCCGCAGCATGGGCTCGACAACCGACTCCAGCACCTTGCCCGACGCCGCAATCTTCCCGCCGCGATCAAACGCCCGGCCAAACAGCGCGTCCGTCACCGCGTCGATCACCATATTTCCCGGCCCTGTGTCGAAGGCGAACGCGTCGCTGGCATCGGCACCCGCGGGAATCGCCGTGAGATTCGCGATCCCCCCGACGTTCTGCACGATGCGCCCGATCTTGGCATCACGAAACAATATGGAATCAAGATAAGGAACCAGCGGCGCTCCTTTGCCTCCGGCCGCCATATCCGCGGGACGAAAATCCGAAACCACCGGCACACCCACCCGTGCGGCAATCAACGCAGACTCCCCGGTCTGCCAGGTCGCAGCGACTTTGCGTCCCAGAAACGCCTGCGCCTCGCCCTGATGGTACAAAGTCTGCCCATGGCACCCGACCAGATCAGCCCTCACGCGAAATTGCCGCTGAGTCGCCAAGACCGCGTCCGCGTACAACTCCCCCAAAACAAAATTCAGACGCGCCAGATCCGCGACGGAAGCTCGAGTCGCATTCATCGCCGCTAGCACCGCCGCCCGAACCTTCGCCGGATAAGAATATTCCGCATGCCCCAGGAGTTTGATTATGTGGCGCGGACACTCCTGTCCGCGACTGCCGGAAGCCGTGCCTGACCTCTCGCCTAAGCCCTGCGCTTCGCCCACCCGCACGAGCGCCACATTGATCCCGTCCGCCGAAGTCCCACTCATCACTCCGGCCACAATCATGGTTTGAGCGCGTTTGCTCATCGGCGCGCCCGCCGGTCCGCCTGACGACTGAACGGCTCCAGCCGCACCTGCTCCCCAAATTCCCACAACCGCCGCGACAATTTCTCCACCATCGCAGTCGACGGAGCCCGAGTGGCGCGGGTACTCTTGCCCGCGAGCAGCATCTTCGCCGATTTCTTCTTGAACGCGGTCACACGCCCAGCCGCTTCCGCAACGCGCCGCGCAAATTTGGAATCTCGCTCCACCGCTTTGGTCAACGCTTCGTACGCCTGAAGAATGTAATCCTCCCGATGGCAGATCAGGCACAAATCGCCGCCCGCGCGTAGAAACTCAACCGCCGCGTTACCGACCGGCGCCGCCGCCAGCACTCCGCCCATCTCCAGATCATCCGACACAATCAGATTCCGGTAACCAATGCGCTTGCGCAGAATATCGGTGATCCAGACCTTCGATAAAGACGCCGGAGTCTTTTCCCGAGTGACCTGCGGATATGCGGCGTGCGAAATCATCACCATCGGCAATTCTCGACGCAGCGTCCGGTAGGGAACCAGATCCTCTGTCCAAAGCCCCTTCAACGGCTTTTCAATCAACGGCAGGTCGTGATGACTATCCAGCTTGCCCTCGCCGAGTCCGGGAAAATGCTTGCCGCACCCTATTACCTTCGTGGCCCGAAGCCCCGCCAGAAATTCACGCGCGTAGATCACCACCTCCCGCGGATCGGCGGACACCGCCCGCGTCCCCATTACGCTCCGAGAAGCCTGAAACGCCAAGTCGAGCACCGGCGCGAAGTCCACGTTGAATCCCAACGCCCGGCAATTCGCGCCAATGATTTCCCCGTGCTTGCGAAAAAGCATGCGGTCGCCGGTCGCGAACACCTCCGCCGCGGAAGCCGCAGCCCCCAGCGCATCGCGAAATCGGTCGACGTCCCCGCCCTCAAGATCTACACAGGTGAACAACGGCGTAGCAACAAGTTTC
>DATHQJ010000337.1:0-20363 GCA_035482825.1 Binatus sp. (SeqCode)
TTTTGCGTCCGGCGAGAGTGCGACATAGCGCAAGGCTGAAGGATCGATTTTCACCCCCGCCCACATGCTGACCGATGAGACCGTGCCGCACAACAATCCCCAGAAGCCGCCCGCACCGGTCGCGCGCTTCCACAACATTCCTAGGACAACAGTTCCGAACAACGGAGCGATGAAGAAGCTGAACAGCGCCTGCACGTAGTCCATAATGCTGGCCGAGCGCATCACAAGATACGCCGTGCCTACGCTGATGAGCACGCCGATGATGGTGGTCCAGCGTCCCATGCTGACGTAGTGACTGTCGCTGCCTTTGCTATTGATGAGCGGGCGATAGATGTCATACGTCCAGACGGTGGTGAACGCGCTGACGTTGCCGGCCATGCCCGACATGAACCCGGCGATCAGCGCGGTGACTCCCAGGCCAAGCAATCCCGGACCGCAGTAACGTGCCAGCATAAGAGGAAGTACGTCGTTGTAGCTGTAGCCGTGCGTGGCCACCGCCACCGATTCCGGAACCAGCTTCATGGGGAGCAGGCCCAAGCCCAGCAATCCGGGGAGGATCACGATGATCGGCACCAGCATCTTGAAGCCGGCGCCGATGATGGGCGCCATCTCCGCGCTGCGAATATCTTTCGCCGCCAGGATGCGCTGCACCACCAGAAAATCCGTGGTCCAGTAGCCCATGGAAATCACGGCGCCCAGGCCAAAGACAATTCCTGTCCAGTGAATGCCCATGGGGTTGCTGCTGAACGAACCCAGGCCGGCCCACAGGTGGACATATTGTTCCGAGGCTCGCTGCGTGATGAGTACTTTGAGGTTGCTCCAGCCTCCGGCTTCATAGAGGCCGAGGATTGGAATCAGCAATGCGCCCGCCCAAATGAGAAAGAACTGCAAAACTTCATTAAAGATGGCGGAGCGCAATCCGCCCAGAGTCACATAGGCCGCGACTGTAAACGATGAAACCAAGATGCTGAAACTGAGATCCCAGCCCAGCACGATCTGCATGACCTTGGCCATGGCGAACATGTTGACGCCGCTCATCAGCACCGTCATGAACGCAAATGAAACTGCGGAGAGCACGCGGCTGGGTTCGCCGAAACGCAACTTCAAATATCCCGGCACCGAGTGCGTTTTCGAGATGTAGTAGAACGGCATCATCACCAGCGCAAGAAACAGCATCGCGGGGATGGCGCCGATCCAGTACCAGTGCGTGGCCAGAATCCCGTACTGGTAGGCCGATCCCGCCCACCCCATCAGTTCCAGCGCGCCCAGATTGGCCGACAAGAAGCTGAGTCCAGCGACCCAGGCCGTCATCTCGCGTCCGGCCATGAAAAAGTCTTCGCCCGTATTGGCCTGGCCTTTCAAGTAGAAGCCGATGGCCAGCACCAGCGCGAAGTAGAAGATCACGATGACCATGTCCACCGGCGCGAGATGCACCAGACTCTGCGAACCGGCGCTCTGTGAACTGAGAAAAACCGCGGCGAGACTCATGTGGCTTTAACCTGTCCGTAGTAGGCGTTGCGGCCGTGCTTGCGCAGAAAATGTTTGTCGTGCAATTCGCGCGCCAGCGGCCGGGATTCATGATTGATCGACAGCGTGTGGTAGGCCATGCGCGCCACATATTCGAGGATGACCGCGTGGTGGGCGGCTTCCGCGGCGTTCGCGCCCCAGCAAAAGGGAGCGTGTCCGGCCACCAGCACCGCCGGAATCGCGTTGGGATCGAGCTTGGCGTTTATGAATTTTCGGCAGATCGCGGTTCCAGTTTCCAGTTCGTAGTCGCCGGCAATCTCGGTCGCGCTTAGCCGCTCGGTGACCGGGATCGGTCCATGAAACGAATCGGCGTGAGTAGTGCCGAAACAGGGAATCGGCGTCTCCGCCTGGGCCCACGCGGTGGCAAATTCGGAGTGCGTGTGAGCGACTCCGCCGATGCTGGGGAAGTTTTTGTACATCTCGAGATGCGTAGCCAAGTCGGAAGACGGGCGAAGATTTCCATCGACGATTTTCCCAGTCAAATCGGAAATCACAATCTGCTCCGGCGTGAGTTCTTCATAGGGAACGCCGCTGGGCTTGATGGCGACCAGGGCCGCACTGCGATCAATGCCGCTCACGTTGCCGAAGGTATAGAGCACAAGGCCGCGGCGAACCAGTTCCAGGTTCGCTTCCAGCACCTCTTCGCGCAGTGTCTTCAGCAGCATTGAAGGGAAGTGAGAAATCCGCAACGCTCAGGAGCAAGCGAGGAAAACCGTTCTCGTAAACGTTTACGCCACCGGAACATTAAATGGAGGAGAGTTGGTTTGTCAAAGACTGCGGGGAGATTCGCCTCGTTCGACCCGGTTCAATGGTGGTCGCTGGGTTTGCGGGTTGTCGAATTGCGTTCACGCGCACAACCGGGGGGTCGATGAATGCAATGGTCCTGGTTACCTCCCCGACTCCTGTCGACTACTCAGGTCATTTCGTACCACTTCCCCGCTTTTCATCACGAACTTCACCTTCTGCAATTCGGCGATGTCCTCGGCGGGGTCGCCGACGGTGGCGAGAATGTCTGCGAACTTGCCGGGCTCGATCGATCCAATGCGATCCTGCCAGCCCAGCAGCTCCGCGCCGTTCACCGTTGCCGCCTGGATGATCTGCCAGGGAGTCATGCCCGATTCGCTATACGCTTGAAAGATAAGCTTACTGGTTTCTCCGCGCGTGCGGTTTCCCGCCTGGTAATATTCGTCGGAGCCGGCGGCAATCCGTACGCCGGCGGCGATGGCGCGCCGAAGGCGGTCGTGATTCGCTTGCGCAAACTCCTTAAAGCTGGCTTCATTTTCCTTGCGTTCATCGGCGGTCGCGGTCGCCGACACGAAAGACTGGTAAAACTCCGCAGGATAGTCGGTCGGAACCAGAAAGATTTTCTTGGCCGCCATCATTTGCAGTACATCATCGGGGACCGTATAAGCATGCTCGATCGAGTCGACTCCCGCTTCCGCCGCAATGCGGGTGGCATCGTTTCCAATCGCATGAGCCGCGACTTTTCTGTGGACGCGGTGTGCCTCTTCGACAATGGCCTTCATCTCCTCGAGCGAAACCACGCGCGGCCCGGTATTCACGATCACCTTAATGCAATCGGCTCCGTCGTAGAAAGCCTGCTGCACCGCTCGGCGTGCCTCGTCCACGTTCGCAATGGCGACATACTCCTTCTCCACCAACCCTTCTGCATCGTGCTGCAGATGGCCGAATTGACCGCCCGCCGCCGACAATGCACGCGTAGAGGCTACCATGTGCGGTCCGCGGACCCAGCCCTTATTGATCGCATCCCGTAGCGCCACATCGCCGTTGATCCCAGAATTGCCCACATCGCGAACCGTGGTGATGCCTGCCTCAAGGTCCTCGCGTCCCATTTTCGCCCCCAGCAACGCCCGTTCCGCCGGACTCATCTGGGTGACGGTGAGCACCATGTTGTTCTCATCGCCGCCGTAGGCGAAGTCGTAGTTCTGCAGCAAATGGGTGTGGGCATCCACCAGGCCGGGCATGAGCGTCGCCTTGCCCAGATCAATCACTTGCGCCCCGGGGGGCACGGGAAGTCCCGGGCCGACTTCTTTGATCCGCGCACCGTCGATTATGACAACGGCGTTCAGCACCTCTTTGCCGTTGTTGACATCAAGCAACTTTGCCGCGCGGAGCACCACGAGAGGATGACTCTCAAGCTGCGGCGTTTGGGCGATGCCTCGGGCGCTCAGGAGCAGAAACAAAACAGCAACTGCCTCTAGACGACGATACATGGGAGTTTCCCTTATGGTTGCAGATGGCAGTGTCTCCAGCAGCATTGGGGAAAATGAAATTTCCTCAACCCTCAAAATCAAGCGAGGAAAACCGATTATCGTAAACGTTTTCGCGACGGAACATTAAATGGCGGAGAGTTGGTTTGTCAAAGAGCGCGGAGGTTAGGACGCAGCGTGAGCGAGCCGTCATCGTTCAGCTTCTGGTGACAAGCCCACCGCACGGGATAGCGCATTCCTTTTACTTCGATCTCAGCTCTAAGTTTCAATCCTTTCCAATCTGTGATGTTCGGAAGCACGAATTGTGCCTGCCGAATCTTTCCCGGTAACGGGTAACCGGCGTCCAGACAGCCGCTCCTGAGCACTTTTCCGTCGTGGCTCTCCACCGTCACCCGCAATACGCCCGGCACACCCGCGATGCCGTCATTTGCGAAGCCGACAATGAGCCCCAGATAACTGCCGTCCTTATAGCTCCAGATGAAAGACGGCCTCACCCGGTAACCAATTCGGCGATTGATTTTATCGAACGCTGCCGGATACGCCTGGTAGTAGCTCATCAGATTTTTAGCGCTGATCTGGTGAAAATTCCAGAGCGACCAGTAGTTCGCCCCGACATCGATCACATGAGCAATCATGTTCTCTGCCGGAGATATTCCTTCCTGTTCGGCGCTCGGATCGGGAGGTTTCCCCGGAAGTCCCTGCTCGAGCAATGCGGCGATCCAAGGCGGACGATTGCTGAGCGCTTCAATCTGCTCGTTCTCGATGAAGATGGTGTCGCTGCGAATCCAATTGTTACTGCGGACCGTGCGGTCTAGCAGTTCTGAATTACCCACCCGGCTGTAATCCGGTTGCGTATTGGTCAGCAGCGGAGTTTTCTTGAAGTTTTCGAGTTGCACTTCGAGCATATTCGTCCAGGTCCGCTCTGCCGTCTGGTAGTCAGGGAAAGGATTGTTGCCGAATGGCCAAGTATGCCCTTCGCCCCAGAAGCCGTACATGAAGGTATCGATAAACTCGATGAGCGGGTTGCCGTCGAATTCAGCCGCCAAGTGTCCGACGAGTTCTTTGAACGCCTGCTGAAAAAAGGGATCGTCGTAGCGAGGCTGATAACGCGAGTGCGGGTTCTCCATGAATCGCCTTCCTGAAGCGGCACTCTCCTGATCGCTAAGCACCAGATCCACTTTCGGAACTTTGTCGAGAACAAAATCTGGCAGGGCTGCTTCGTGTTTATAGTCAGGAGCACACATCTGAATTCGCAATCCGACTCGCTTGTTGTTTTTCTTCGCCAATTCAAAAACCAGCTTCACGTAATCGGGTAGCTGCAGACGTCCGGGCCGCGGCTGCACTTCTCTCCACGTCGGACGGATGTAAAGCTGCTGGCCCAGGGGAAATCGAACCAGGTCCTCGATCGCTTGCGGAATATTGTCTGACTTGATTTCCTCGGCCCCGCTGTCTGCCGTGATATAGGTGACCAGTCCCATGCCATAGTTCGAGGCGACGTTCGGGGCGACGTCTTCCGACGATGTAGTCGTCATCACGACGTCGTCGGTGGGGATGACGGCGTCCGGCGGGTATTGGGGGAACGGGCCCTGATTGAGTCGATCGGTCACCTGCGGACCGGAGCCGAAGTCGTAGTTCCCCCAGTTGTGGGCTGGAACTTTGGCCTGCGCCTTGCGGATTCCAAGTTCTGCAGCGACCGCAACGGCAACGGTATTTTTCAGAAAATCTCGACGCTGCATCGGAGTTATCTCCTCTTTGGGGATGCGGAGTCCGCCATCTTCTCCTCCATTGCCATGGTAGACACGCCACAGCAGACGAGTGCAAGGGCGATGGATATTGTCTACACTAAACGTCGAATTGGGGAAACGTCGAACCGGTCTCGCGGTTCTTTTCTTTGAATTCGCATGAGCACTGCAGCTTATGACGTGGTGATTGTTGGCGCCGGAATTGTGGGCGCGGCTTGCGCGGACGAATTCGCGCGTCGCGGGATGCGGGTTGCGCTGGTGGACCGCGACGTGGCAAGCGGAGCCACCGCAGCCGCGATGGGGCACATCGTAGTGTTGGACGACTCCGAGGCGCAGTTTGCGCTGACCCGCTACTCGCAGCAACTCTGGCAGCGGCTGCGGCCGGAATTGCCCGAGGATGTCGAGTACGAACAACGCGGAACGATCTGGGTCGCGGCCGACGAGGAAGAAATGGCCGAGGTGCGGCGCAAGCATTCGTATTATGTCGGGCGCGGAGTGCCTGCCACGGTGCTGGACGCGCAGGAACTGAAGCGGCTCGAGCCGAATCTGCGCGACGGCCTGCTGGGCGGGCTGCTGGTGGCGGAGGATGCGGTGCTGGACCCGCCGAGCGCGGCGCGGTTTCTGATGGAGCGCGCGCAGCAACGCGGTGTACAACTTCGACTGGGCGCGCCGGTGGCGCAGATCGGGCAGGGGAGCGTGCGGCTCTCCGACGGTTTTGAAATGACTGGCAAGATAATTGTGAATGCGGCCGGAGCATGGGCGTCAGATCTGACCAGCGGAGTTGAGATCAGGAAGCGCAAAGGTCACCTGGTGATCACGGATCGGCATCCCGGATTTTTGCGGCATCAGTTGGTCGAACTCGGATACTTGAAGAGCACGCACTCGATCAGCACCGATTCTCAGGCATTCTCGGTGGCGTTTAATGTGCAGCCGCGGCGGACGGGGCAGATTCTGATCGGGTCATCACGACAATTCGGAGCCGAGCATAAAGAGGTCGACGATAACATTCTGACGCGCATGCTGCAGCGCGCGCAGCAATATATGCCGGGGCTGGGCGCGATGCCGGCAGTGCGCTCCTGGACCGGTTTCCGCGCGGCTACCCCCGACAAGTTGCCCCTGATTGGTCCGTGGCCCGGAGACGATTCCTTGTTTCTCGCGACCGGGCATGAGGGTCTCGGGATTACGACGTCGCTCGCGACTGCGAGAATTCTGGTGGATCAGATCACGGGAACGCAGCCGGAGATTCCGCTTGAACCGTATCTGCCGTCGCGCGTGGAGAAAAGTTATGGAGGCTCGCGATGAAATGGAAGGGCGTAATGCCCGCAATCACCACCTGCTTTAATAACGATCTCAGCATTGATCATCCCTTCATGGTGGAGCATTGCCGTTGGTTGCTGGACAACGGCTGCACCGGAGTCGTTGCGCTCGGGTCGCTGGGCGAAGGCGCGACTTTGGCCTTCGACGAGAAGCTGGCGGTGCTGCGCACCTGCGTGAAAGCGGTTCACGGGCGCGGGCCGGTGGTCGCTGCGATTTCCGCTCTTTCGACTTCTGAGGCGGTGTCGCTCGCCAATGCTGCCACGGATCACGGGTGCGATGGGCTGATGGTTCTGCCTCCGTATGTGTACCAGGGCGACTGGCGCGAAATGAAAGCGCACGTCGCCGCGATCTTCAACGCCACGCCGCTGGAGTGCATGCTCTATAACAATCCCGTTGCTTACGGAACCGATTTTTTGCCGGAACAGATTCGTGAACTGGCGGCGGAACATGGGAATCTCGTGGCGGTGAAGGAGTCGAGCACGGACGTGCGGCGGGTGTCGGCCATCCGCGCATTATTGAATCAGCGGCTCGAAATCTGCGTGGGCGTGGATGATGCCGTGATCGAAGCGATCGGAGTGGGCGCGACCGGATGGATTGCAGGACTGGCGAACGCGTTCCCGCGCGAATCCGTGGAACTTTTCAACTATGCCGTCAACGGACAGAGCGAAAAGGCGTTCGAGCTCTATCGCTGGTTTCTGTCTCTGCTGCGCATGGACACGGTGCCAAACTTCGTTCAACTCATCAAGCTGGTGCAGGCCGAAGTGGGAATTGGGAACGCGCGGGTGCGGCCGCCGAGGCTGGAGTTGGTGGCGAAGGAACTTGGGCACGCCCGGAACATTATTGGCGAGGCATTACAGTCCCGGCCGCAATCCGTGAGCAGCTTTGCCTTACCGGGTGGAAAATAAATGCCGGCATCTTCATCATCTACTTCTATCTCCATGACAAAGCTTTCGGGGCGCTCCCTGATCGGATTTCGAGATGGCACGGGTACGGGCGAGCCAATGTACGCCACGAACCCCGTCACCGGCGAACGGTTGCAGCCGGGCTTCATTCCGGCGACCGCAGAGGAAGTGGAACTCGCCGCCCGACTTTCGGCGGAGGCGTTCGTCGTCTACCAACGGGTTTCGGGGCGCGAGCGGAGCGCGTTCCTGCGCGCGATTGCGGCGAAGATCGAGTTGATTGCAGCTGATGTGATCGAGCGCGCCTCGCAGGAAACTGCTCTACCGCAGGCGCGTTTGCAAGGAGAAACCGCGCGCACTTGCGCCCAGCTTCGGTTGTTTGCGCAGGTTGCACAAGAAGGATCGTGGGTGCAGGCGCGCATCGACCGCGCCGATCCCGACCGCAAACCTGCACCCAAACCGGACATTCGCTCCATGCTGCGTCCGCTGGGCCCGGTTGTGGTGTTCGGCGCCAGCAATTTTCCGCTGGCATTTTCCGTCGCGGGAGGAGATACCGCGTCGGCTCTCGCGGCCGGTAACACCGTGATCGTCAAGGCGCACCCCGCGCATCCCGGCACGAGCGAACTGGTGGGACGCGCTCTGCGGGAATGCGTGCGGGAATGCGGATTGCCAGCAGGAGTGTTCTCACTTCTGTTTGATGCGGGCGCGCGGGTGGGAACCGAACTGGTGCAACATCCGCTGGTGAAAGCGGGAGGGTTCACCGGATCGCACGCTGCAGGCAGAATCCTGATGGACCTGGCGGCGGCGCGTCCTGAGCCGATTCCGTTTTATGCGGAGATGAGCAGCGCGAATCCGGTTTTCATTCTGCCGGGCGCTTTGCGCGAACGCGGCGAGAACATCGCCGCCGGACTTCACGCTTCGTTCACGCTGGGTGCCGGGCAATTTTGCACCAAGCCGGGCCTGGTGTTTCTGCCGCAAGGACCAGATGCCGCGGCATTCGAACAGAAATTACGCCACCTCGTGGAAGAATCTGCTCCGTTCCATCTTTTGACCAGGACAATTCATTCTTCCTATGACTCGGCGATAGCAGCGCGCAAGCGGCATGCGTCGGTCCGACTGACGGCCGAGGGTCCGCAAGCGGCGGCGGACGCGGGATTCGTCGTGCACTCGGCGCTCTTTGAAACCAACGCGGCGGCGTTTCTTGATTCCGATTTCGAAGGAGAGATTTTTGGTCCGACAACTTTGCTGGTGCAGCACTCCAGTCGGGACCAGGTTCTGGCGATCGCGCGCGGCCTGGAAGGTCACTTGACCGCCACCATTCACGGGACCGAGCAGGATCTGCGCGAGTTCGCGGATCTGATTGCGATTCTGGAAAACAAAGTCGGGCGGCTGGTGTTCAACGGATTTCCGACAGGCGTTGAAGTCACGCACGCGATGGTGCACGGCGGCCCGTATCCTTCAACCTCGGACGGGCGATCCACGTCGGTGGGAAGCCAGGCAATTTTCCGCTTCGCGCGCCCGGTCTGCTATCAGGGATTTCCCGACAGCGCGTTGCCCGATGCGCTGAAAGACGGCAATCCGTTGGGGATTTGGCGGATGGTGGACGGAGAGATGGCGCGGTAGCGCCGTCGCTTGAGTTATACAGGGCCTAAAGGCCTTGGTTTTTGACGATTCGCTGCGCGGCCCTTAAAGGGCCGCTCTTCCGTTCGGGCTAAATCTGGTAGTCGACGTCTTCCATAATTCTTTGCAGCGAAGCTGACAACGGTTCGGCCGGAGCTTCGGAGCCTTCGAGTTGCTGTACTCGTACGCGCAGGTGGTTCACTTCCGTCATCACGGAGGCCAGCGCTTCCGAAAGAGGATCGTTGATCTGCTTGGGATCGGTAATCACCACGCGCTTGCCTTCGCGGAAGATGATGTGTCCGGGCACTCCAACGACGGTGGAATTTTCCGGAACATCTCGCAGCACGACCGAGCCGGCCCCGATGCGGCAATTCTTTCCGACCGTAATGTTTCCCAGAATTTTCGCGCCGCCGCCGATCACCACTCCATCTTCAATCGTGGGATGCCGCTTCCCGAGTTCCTTCCCCGTGCCGCCCAGAGTCACGCCCTGGTACATGGTGATGTCATCGCCCACGATTGCCGTTTCGCCGATCACAACGCCCTGACCGTGATCGATGAACAGCCGCCGTCCAATCCGAGCCCCCGGATGAATTTCGATTCCAGTGAGGAAGCGCGCGGCCTGCGACAAAATCCGCGCCAGCAAAAGCAGCCGATGATCCCACAGCCAGTGATTCACGCGATAGAACCACACCGCATGCAGCCCGGAGTAGCACAGAAACACTTCCAGACGCGACTTGGCCGCAGGATCGTGCTGCCTCACGTTAGCCACGTCTTCGCGAATTAGCGAGAGCAGGTGCGGCATGGGACTCAGCAACGTGATCAGGCCGGGAGCGCGACGGTCGGAATCTGCAGCGCCTTCTCCCGCAACTCCTGAAACAGGATCGTGCTCAGATAGCGTTCGCCAAAAGACGGCAAGATTACCACGATCAGCTTGCCGGCATTCTCCGCCCGCTGCGCCACTTTCAACGCCGCCACCACCGCGGCTCCCGAAGAAATTCCGACGAACAATCCTTCTTCGAGCGGCAGCCGGCGCGCCATGTTGATCGCCTCGTCGTTGGTGACGGTAATAACTTCGTCAATGTAATCGCGGCGCAAAATACTCGGAACAAAACCTGCGCCAATGCCCTGAATTTTATGCGGCGATGGCTTGCCCCCGGAAAGCACCGGACTGTCCGCCGGCTCGACGGCCACAGCTTTGAACGAAGGCTTCTTCGGCTTAATGTACTGGCAGATTCCTGTGATGGTGCCGCCCGTGCCTACGCCCGAGACCAGAATATCGACGCGCCCTTCCGTGTCATCCCAAATCTCAGGGCCGGTAGTCTCGAAATGAATTTTCGGATTGGCGGCATTGTCGAATTGCTGCAGCATATATCCGTTCGGCGTGTTGGCCAGAATCTCTTTCGCTTTAATGATGGCGCCGGTCATCCCCCGAGGTCCGGGAGTCAGCACAATCTCCGCGCCGAAAGCCAGCAGCAGCACCCGCCGCTCCAGGCTCATAGTTTCGGGCATGGTCAGAATCAGCTTGTAACCTTTCACTGCCGCGACGAACGCAAGCCCAATCCCGGTGTTGCCACTGGTCGGCTCAATCAGCACAGTCTTACCGGGATGTATTTTGCCCTCGCGCTCCGCCTCCGTAATCATGCTTACGCCGATGCGGTCCTTCACACTGCCCAGCGGATTCTGGCTCTCGAGTTTCGCAACCACTTCGGCGACGCAGCCCTCCGTCACCTTGTTCAACCGGACCAGCGGAGTATGCCCGATCAACTCCGTAACATCTTTTGCGATTCTCATATCAGTCCGTTCCTCCAGCCCGTTCGTGCCTCCGGCGCTTGCGCGCGCGTGATATCAGGCCGCTCATCGCGTAGCGGTAATACTACCAACATCACACGCCGCAATGGCACTCAACCTTCACGTGAAACAAAACAACTCCAACTCACTCACACCGCCGCGATTCATGCCGACTGAAGCATTCTTGGCATCGTCCGCGACGCCAATGTCCGGGCCATTTTGCGCCCGCACACCACATCCCGAACACATAACAATTCATAACGTTTCGGCGAAATAGCCTAGCTTCGCGCCCCCGATCCAGTATAAATAGCTTCATTATCAGCATTTTACGAAGTAACCGATCAAAATACTGAATCCCTACAATTACTACTTGTTTTTGTGCTATCGATGGTGATAGTGTTCCCGACCTATTAGCGGGTTTTCGGGGCAGTTCGCAATCTCTCATAGATTTCTAGCAGTGCACGAACCCGATTCCCAGCAGGCCTCTTAGCAAATAGCAGTCGCAAGAGACAGGATTTCCCGCGGCATTCGCGGAATCACTCTTCGTTCCCGGAGGGCTTTGCTATGCATGTCCGTCGCCAGTTCTTCTGTTGTTCCCTGACCGCAGTTCTCATTCTCTGTTCAGCCATGCTGTGGCTGAGCGGCGCTGCGCCCGCCTGGGCCCAATCGACATCCACCGGCACCGTTGTCGGCGCGATAACCGACACGTCAGGTGCGGTGGTGGCGGGCGCGACGGTCACGCTGACCGACACGACAACTAACGTCGCGCGAAGCTCTACGACCAATGGCGCCGGACGCTACACCATCGTGGACGTGAACCCGGGCATCTACAACTTGTCGGTGAGTAAGTCCGGGTTTTCAACCTCGAAGGTCGCGAACCAGGAAGTTAAAGTCGGAGCCTCGCTCACCCTCAACCTGTCACTGCAGGTGGGCGGCGCGAATGTGGTGGTGGAGGTGCAAGCCACTGGTGCTGAGCTACAGACCATGAATGCGACGGTGGGCAACACGGTCACAGCCATCGCCATCGACAACCTGCCGAGTCTGGGCCGTGACGTCAGCACCTTCGTCACGTTGCAGCCGGGCGTGGGCACCAATGGCGCCGTTGCGGGCACGTTTCAAGACGAAAGCTATTTCTCGCTGGATGGCGGTAACAATACCAACGATCTGGATGGCTCCGGAAGCATTTACACGGGCATGATGGGTGTCGGTGACCCAACCGGGGGTGTTGGAGATAATTTTTTTGGAATAGCTGGCCCCTCGGGCGTGATGCCTACTCCGCAGGACAGCGTCGAGGAGTTTAAGGTGAATACTGCCGGCCAGACCGCCGATTTCAACAGTTCCGGCGGCGCCGAGATCAAGGTCGTCACCAAGCGCGGAACCAATGCCTACCATGGCACGGGATACGAATATTATAAAGACAACAACTGGTCGAGTAATACCTGGCAAAATAACAATCCTAACTACCTCACCGGGCTTCCTAGCTTCCACTACAGCCGCTTCGGCGGCGCGATTGGCGGGCCACTCATCCCGCAACGTATCCTCGACACCAAGACCTTCTTCTTTTTCAATTACGAGGGCTTCCGATGGCCCAACTCCGCGACCATCTCTAGGAACGTCCCCTCGCCGGCGTTGGAAGCGGGGAACATAACGGACCCCGTGACTGGTACGGTTTACAGCCTGGCGACCCAAGACCCGCAGGGCTTGGGACTCAATCCCCTCGTTTCGCAGATATGGAACACCTGGGAACCAAAGACGGCCGCTCAGGGGGTCACCAGTTCCTGCCCCGGTGGGCAGTCCCTCTGCGACAATGTTAACGTTCTAGGCTTCTCGGGCAACCTGAGTCTCCCAACTACCAGCAAAATCGCCGTGGCGCGCATTGACCACGATTTTTCGGCCAAAGAGCATTTCATGGCCAGCTGGCGTTATTACGACGTGACAGCTGCATCGAATACCCAGGTGGATATCGGTGGCTACTTCCCTGGCGATAAGATCGGCGTGCCGGCTTCCGTGTCCGGTAACCCGATTCAAGACTGGTACCTGGTTGCTGGGCTGACTAGCAATATTACCAACAACACCACCAACGACCTTCATTACAGCTGGCTGCGTAACTGGTGGGCTTGGGCCCGGCAGGGGGCGCCGCCGCAGAACTGCCCGCTGTGTGCCGGGTTGGGCGGCGCGCTCGAAATCATGAGCGGGGAGGGCTCCGGTTTTGCGCAGAATCTCGGCCCCTACAACGTGAACAACCAGAACATCCGCACCCGTTTCTGGGATGGGCACGATCAGATGCTTCGTGATGATCTTTCCATGCTGAAAGGCAACCACCTGTTCCAGTTTGGCGGCATTTATCAACACAATTTCAACTGGCATCAACGCAACGATGGTGGCGGCTCCATCAACGAATATCCCGTGTATTCTCTTGGCAACGGATCGGCCAAGGCGCTCTCGTCAGAGCTGCCTGCCTGCTCGATCATAAATCCAGCCACCGGAAGTCCCGACATCCCCCACTGCGACGCTCTTACCTCGGCGGCACTGGGCATCGTTTCCAATGCGAATCAAGCCTTCACCCGTTCTGGCCCGAATCTGACTCTAAATGCTCCGCTTGTCCCTGCATTCGACCAGAGCACCATTCCTTACTACAACGTTTACTTCAGCGACACCTGGCACATGAAGCCCACGTTCTCCCTGACTTATGGCTTGGGCTGGGCGCTTGAGATGCCGCCCGTCGAGGCGAATGGCAAGCAGATTGTGATGGTCGATCAATCCGGCGAGCCCATTGAGATTACCTCCTACCTGGGGGCTCGCAGCCGCGCCGCGCTGGCAGGCCAGGTGTACAATCCCGAAGTCGGTTTTGCCACGGTAGCCAATACCGGCAACGGGTCGAAGTATCCCTACAACCCCTACTATGGCGAATTCAGCCCGCGTGTCGCCGCGGCGTGGAGCCCGCGCTTCGATAGCGATTCCATGGCGGGCAAAATCTTCGGCCATGAAGATACCGTCATTCGCGGCGGCTATGGCCGTCAATACGGCCGCTTGAACGGTGTGACCCAGGTACTGATCCCGCTGCTGGGCCTCGGTCTGATTCAGCAATCGCAGTGCGTCGATAACTTCGCCACCGGTTGCGGCACAACGAAGCCTACCCCGTCAAACGCCTTTCGCGTTGGGCCAACGGCGTCGGGTTTCAGTGGCCTGACTGCCCCAATCCCGCTGCCCACCCCGACCCTGCCCCAGCCGGACTTCCCTGGGTATAACAATACTTCGACCGCCACTGCCTCAACCTTGGATCCTAATTTCCGGCCCGACGCGATTGACTCGTTCGACTTCACCATTCAGCGCCAGTTGTCCCGCAGGGTCAGCTTGGAACTTGGCTACATCGGGCGCAGAATCAGGGACGAGTTCCAGCCCATGGCCATGAACGTGGTGCCTTACATGATGACGCTGGGACCTGCAGGCGGCCCCAAGCAGCAGTTTAAGCAAGGCTACGCCAATTTGGTGCTGCAATACTGTGGCGGCTTAGCGGGGCTGGCCGCCGGCGGTTGCGGAGGCGCGAGCGGGCCCACCCCGATCAACAGCATCACGGCGCAGCCTTTCTTCGAAGCCGCGCTCGGCGGCGCTGGCTCTGCCTACTGCAGCACCGCCGTCGGGGGAATCACTCCGGCAAACTGCACCCAAGCCGTGGCGCTCAACGAAGGTGTTAACGGAAGCACCAACCTCAACAACGCTCAAGTATGGAGCCTGTGGAGCGACTTAGACGTCCCGATGCAAGCCGCGAACGGGGGCGCTCTCTCCGGCCCCACCATGATGAACACTGCGATTCCCAGCACCTGCGTTGGTGGAACTGGGTTCGGCTGCGCCGGCCAGACGTCATCGGGCGTCCAGATTGACGGCAGCCAAGGCTGGGGGAACTATAACGCCGGCTTTGTCTCCATCAAGATGGCCGATTGGAGGGGAGTGACTATGCAGTCGAACTTCACCTGGTCCAAGGCTCTGGGGACCGGGTCTATCTACCAGGCCGTCAGCGGGGACGCTCCGACCGATTCCTTCAATTTGGGTGAGTCGTACGGCAGACAGAGTTTTGACCGCAAGATTACGTTCAACGGGTTCCTCGTCTACCAGCCGCCTTTCTTCAAGGGGCAGTCCGGAGCCATAGGACGGTTGCTGGGCGGTTGGACGTTCGCGGGTGTGTTCACGGCGGGATCCGGCACGCCGGTCGAAGTTAACACAACCTTCGGTGCTGCCCAGGAGTTTGGTTCATCGGATGACGTCAACTTCGGCACCTTCGCCAACGCCGTGCCGTTTAAAGCCGAAGGACACGAGCATGCCAATTACTTCTCCAGCACCAACCCATTAGCCGGGAACTCGTACCCCGTCAATGCGTTCAAGAATGGGATCGCCGATGCTAACAACTGGCGTAACCCGATTCTGGGCATAGATAACAAGGATTGCGGCGCTGGCTGTTTCAGTGGTCTGCCCTACTGGAATATGGACTTCAGCGTCAAGAAGAATATCCTGGTCACGGAGGGGATCAGCGTTGAACTCCAAGGCGTCTTCACTAACATCTTGAACCATAATCAGTGGCTCGATGGTTTCCCGGGCCTCGGTAATACCGCCAGTTGGGGCGCTCTAGGGGGCGAGGCGGGCCCGCGAAATATAGAAGTGGGCCTGCGCTTCCGCTTCTAACCGCTAAACTTGAAAGGCGCCGGGATGGCGTCTTTCTCCAAATCAAAGGCCGCGCCCAAGGGCGCGGCCTTATTTTTTCTTCGAATCCGGGGAGCCAGCGGCTGTGGAACCTCGGATGAAGGGCAATTCTGCGGAGTCGAGAAACCTGCTCTTCGCTTTGGCGAGCCTAATCGGATCCCTCTAACTGGATTCCAGACTGCGACTTACAAACCAACTCGATTTCCCACAGCCTTGCACAGCCCAAACCTGTGACATCCAACCTTGACTGAGTATTCCAAAAGGCCCAAATTGTGAGTATGCCCAGACGCTCTCCCCATCACCTCAACCTGCACCCGAGCCTCTCCAACGGCTTCCCGCGTCCGCGAACAGGCAACCAATCCGCCCCAACTCCCCAACCCGCGAAGCCCGGCGCCGTCCTGAGCCCCATTAAGTCCTTAGTCCGCAATATTTTACCCACAAGTCATTATTTTCCAATATTATACGCGGATGCCGTCATACCCCCGCCCCTAACTCCAATGAAGCCAGGATCTTAGCCAGCCACCGCAAAAAAAATGTCGATATGACCTCAACGGTGCGCCAGCCCGAAACTCACCGCTCCGACGGAGCTCCCGATGTTAACCAGCGAGACCGCTCGCTCCAGCTTATGATGACCGGTCTTGTGGAAGAAGTAGCTCATACTGACGACTCCCACGGTTTCCCCGACAAAGTTCGCCGCCAGGCCCGCCGTGGAGCGGCCAAACATGCGAACCACGGGGTTGAGTTCCTGTCCGCCGCTCTGCAGGTTGGCGCGTGTGACGGCGAAGTCGGCTCCATTCAACGCCGCTGCGGCAAGCAGCAGAACGCGATTCTGCCGGTCCCAGAACTTATGCTGCTCGGTGCTGGAGGTCACAATCACCGTCACTGGCGTGATGGCAACCACCGGTGCCGGGGCAACGAACGCGGAGGGCGCGTCCGGCAGCGGCGCCGACGCCAGCAGCGCCTGCGCCTGCGCAGGCACAGGTAGGAGTAAGGAGAAGGCTACGCTCAGCACGAGCAGAGCAGTAGAGAGAAGATGGCCAGATGGTGAAAGTCTGCGGAAAGTCATAAGTGCCCGCCGCTGGCGGCGAAGCACTTAGGAAGGGGCAATCGGGCGTCCACCCACCGAACATTAAAGTTCGAGCAAGGTGCTTACTATTAACTGTTTAGCCTCGGTCTCTCATTAAAATCGCAGGCGCCTGTGCATTGTTTTGCAGGTCGCGCCGGCGATTTACCGCCTGCTGCCGCCTCTGCTATTTCTTATGAACGACGCCGCCCTTCATCACAAAGCTCACGCTCTGCAGCACGCCGATATCCTGCAGCGGATCGCCGGGCACCGCGATCACGTCCGCCAAATAGCCGGCCTCCAGCGCACCGATCTGCTTGTCCCAGCCGAGTAGCTTTGCCCCGTTCAGCAGATCCGCCTGCAGCACGGCCAGCGGTGACATGCCATATTTCACCATCAACACAAACTCGCGCGCCTGCGTCCCGTGCGGAAACGGGCCAACGTCGGACCCAACAGCCATGGGTACTCCAGCCGCGACCTGCTTCTTGAATTCCTGCGCCTTCACGTCAAGCATCTTCTGCATGCGCGCACCCTGCTCCAGCGTGGCGGCATGCTCGGCGAAGTATTCGAAGATGGTAAACGTGGGCACGGCGAAGATTTGCTTCTCCTTCATCAGGCGGATGGTCTCGTCGCTGAGTTGGTCGGCATGGTCGATGGAGGCCACGCCCGCCTGCGCGGCGAAGAGCGTTCCCGGCTCTCCGGTGGCATGCACGGCGACGCGACGCCCCACCCGCGCGGCCTCTTTCACCGCGGCTTCCATCTGCTGCTCGGTGTACTGATAGGGTGTGGTAAGTTTCCCGTCGCGAATCGAATCCGCCCCAGTCTCATAAATCTTGATGAAGTCCGCGCCTTCCTTGAACTGCTGCCGCATCACGGCCACCAGTTCGTCCGCGCTGTTGGCGTAGTTGGCGTTAGGCAGGACGTGCTGCTCCGGGTTGTAGCCGATCGCGTCCTCGTGTCCACCGAGAATGTTGATGGCGTTGCCGCTGATGCGCAGCCGCGGGCCGGGGATGCGGCCCTCGTTGATCGCGTCGCGCACCGCCGTATCGGCCGATCCCGCGCCTTCGGTGCCCATGTCACGCTCCGCAGTGAAGCCGGCCATCAGGTCATCGCGGGCAGCCAGCGTCGCGGTGATGGTGCGCTGCGGCACCGATTCCTGCACCGTCTGCAAATCTTCCGCGCCGGGATGGAGAAAGAGATGGATGTGAGCGTCGATCAATCCCGGAAGCAGCGTGCGATCTCCCAAGTCGAGCACTTCCGCCCCTGCCGGACGCTTCACCGCACTGCCCACTTCGACGATGCGCTCGCCCTGCACCAGAATCTCTCCCGGCTTGATGATGCGCCCAGTCTTGATATCCAGCAGGCGCGCCGCGTGCAACACGATTGGGCGAGCCGGCGCAGCCTGAGACTGGCCCACGGCGTTCGCGCCGAGCATCAGGAGTAGCACAGAAACGGAAGTGAGAACGAGCCTTCGGCTAGTCATATCGCCCGCGATGGTAACACTCCGAATTGAAGGTTGCCAGAGCGCCACGGAGAACCGATCGTGTGGCGCCGGCACTCTTGCGCGCGGTCCGTTATGATCTCCTCTTCTGTGTCCTCCATCTTCGTTCAAGCCATCGAGGTGATTATGCAACCCACAGCTCTGGTAACCGGCGCCAGCCGAGGGATCGGAAAGGAAATTGCGCTGGAGTTGGCGCGCAATGGATACCGCGTGGCGGTGAACTACTACAACGATTCCGCGCCGGTAGTGGATGCGACCGTCGCCGAGATTCGAGCGCTGCCGGCCGACGTCTTAGCGATTGAGGCGGATATTCGCTCCAGCAGCCAAGTGACGGCGATGTTCGAGCGCGTGATTAACACTTTCGGAGGGCTCGACCTGCTGGTCAATAATGCCGGGGTGCAAACCTGGAAGCCGCTGCTCGAGGTGACCGAGGAAGAGTGGGATCTGGTGGTCGACACGAATCTAAAAGGCTGTTTTCTGTGCACCCAACAAGCCGCGAGATATATGAAGGACCATAGTGGAGGCTCGATCGTCAACCTGGGCTCGGGTTGCAACAAGCTCGCATTCCCTTCTCTGGTGGCCTACACCGCGAGCAAGGGCGGAATTGAGATGTTCACCAAAGAAGCTGCCGTGGAGCTGGGCCGTTACGGGATACGCGTGAACTGCATCGCTCCCGGGTCGATCGAGTCGGAACGGACGCGAGCCGAGGATCCGGACTACGCAGGTACATGGTCGAAGCTGACTCCGTTGGGACGCGTGGGCACGGCCGCGGATATCGCGCCCACGGTGGTTTTTCTGGCCAGCAAGGGAGCATCGTTCATCAGCGGCCAGACCATCTGGATCGATGGAGCGCTGTTCACCAAGGCGCAGTGGCCGTACAAAAAGTGAGGAGTCTCGCGACGCGGCACGGCACGAACCCGGTGGCCGTAGTACACTTTCCGGCATGATGCCAAAGCACCTCACGACCGTATGCGTTACTGTCCTGCTCAGCCTGTTGATCGGCATGTCGATCGGCGGACCCGCCCTCGCGCAATCCGCCACCAAACATAAGTCCGGAGTTCAGCAGAAACCTTTTGGCACGCGGGACGGGAGGCCCATCAACTTGTACACGCTCACCAATGCAAACGGTGTCGAGATCGACACCATGAATTATGGCGGCATCATTCTTTCGATTCGCGTGCCCGACCGTAAGGGCAAGTTTGCCGATATTGTGCTCGGCCACGAAGATCTCGACGGGTACATCCCGAATCCGCCGTACATTGGCGCCGTGGTTGGCCGCTATGCCAACCGCATCGCCAACGGCAGCTTCACGCTCGACGGCAAGACCTACACCCTGCCCAAGAACAACGGCCCAAACACGCTGCACGGCGGCACCGACAAGACTCTTAATAAAGTTGTGTGGGACGGCGAGCCCCTCAAAGGCAAGTCCGGCGTCACCTACACCTACCTGAGCAAGGACGGCGACGACGGGTTCCCCGGAAACATGAAGGTCAGCGTCACCTACACGCTGACCGACGCCAATGAACTGGTCATCGACTACGGCGCCACCACTGACAAGACCACGGTCCTCAATCTCAGCCAGCACAGTTATTTCAATCTGGCTGGAGAAGGCACCGGGGACATTCTGAATCACGAAATCATGATCAACGCCGACCGCTTTACTCCGGTCGATAAGAATCTCATCCCGACGGGCGAGCTTCGGCCCGTGAAGGGAACGCCGCTCGATTTCACCACGTCGACCAGAGTGGGCGCACGCATCGACGACAGCTATGACCAGATCGCGCTCGGCCACGGCTACGACCACAACTGGGTCATCAACCGCAAAGGGGATGGGCTCACCCTGGCGGCGCGCGTCTACGAGCCGACCAGCGGGCGCGTGCTGGAAGTTTCAACGACCCAACCCGGCATACAGTTCTACACCGGAAATTTTCTCGACGGAACGGTCACCGGAAAACAAGGCCACGTGTATAAGCGGCGCTT
>DATHQJ010000338.1:0-9350 GCA_035482825.1 Binatus sp. (SeqCode)
CTGGCTGGAATCTAACGAAGCAAGGGGACCCAGGAACCGGATGGCTACGACAAAGACCGACCCCAAGCTGCCCCTCACTGCCAACGGCAAGAAGGCCAAGCTTTATGAGGGACTTACGCGGGAGCAGCTCATCCATGCCTACCGCGTTATCTATACTTCCCGCCGTATCGACGACCGCGAAATCCTGCTCAAACGCCAGCAGAAAATTTATTTTCAGATGTCCGGGGCGGGGCATGAAGGCATTGGCGTGGCCGCCGGGCTGGCGCTGAAGGCGGGCTATGACTGGTTCTACCCTTATTATCGCGATCGCGCACTGTGCCTGGCGCTCGGGGTTCAGCCGTATGACATGTTCCTGCAGGGCGTGGGGGCGGCGGACGATCCCAGTTCGGGCGGGCGGCAGATGCCGTCGCACTGGAGCTATCCGGCGCTAAATATTGTGACGCAGTCGTCGCCGACGGGTTCGCAGATTCTGCAGGCCGTGGGTTGCGCCGAGGGTGGACGGTATTTTGCGCGCCACCCGAAGGCGGCCGAAATTCCCGCCGGTGCTGCTGACTACCGCCAGTTCAAGAACGTTAGGTTCCAGGGCGACGAGGTCACTTATGTTTCGCTCGGCGACGGCACCTCGAGCGAAGGCGAGTTCTGGGAGGCGATGAACGCCGCTGCACTGGGCAAGCTGCCGGTGATTTTCTGCGTGGAAGATAACGGCTATGCCATCTCAGTTCCCGTTGAGGTGCAGACCGCGGGTGGAAGTATTTCGCGGCTGGTCTCGGGATTTCCTAATTTTCATTTCGAAGAAGTTGACGGGACCGACCCCGTGGCCAGCTACGCTGCGTTCAGTCGAGCGACGCGATATTGCCGTGAGGGACATGGGCCGGCGTTCGTCCACGCGCATGTGATTCGTCCGTATTCGCACTCGCTGTCGGACGACGAACGGCTTTATCGTCCTGACGCCGAACGCGAGCGCGATGCGCAGCGGGACCCGGTGACACGCACGCAGATGTTCCTGTTGCGCGAAGGCATTCTTGACGAGAAGGGAATCAACCAGCTGGAGAAGGAAGTCGAGGCCGAGCTGCAGATTGCGGTTGACCGCGCGCTTGAGGCGCTACCGCCTGCGCCCGAGAGCATTTTGAAGTTTGTATATTCGCCCGATGTCGATCCCGCGTCGTCGGCATTCGACACGCAGCCGATGGTGCCGGACGTTCCTGCCGATGGCAAGAAGCCTGCGGCGAAAACCATGGCCGACCTGATCACGGCAACGCTGCGCGATGAGATGAAGCGCGACGAGCGCATCGTGATTTTTGGCGAAGACGTTGCCGACTGCAGCCGCGAAGAATATTTGAAACGCAAGCTGGTCAAAGGCAAGGGCGGAGTCTTCAAACTCACGTTCGGATTACAGAACGAATTCGGCCCGGACCGCGTCTTCAACGCTCCGCTGGCCGAGGCCGCCATCGTGGGACGCGCGACTGGCATGGCCACGCGCGGGCTGAAGCCGGTGGTCGAAATTCAGTTCTTCGACTACATCTGGCCGGCGATGATGCAGATTCGCGACGAACTCAGCGTGATCCGCTGGCGCTCGAACAACGGATTTTCGTGCCCGGTGGTGATTCGCGTCGCCATCGGCGGATATCTGACCGGCGGCGCGATCTACCACTCGCAGTGCGGCGAGAGCGTGTTCACCCACATTCCCGGCCTGCGCGTCGTTTTCCCGTCGAACTCGCAGGATGCCGCTGGCCTGTTGCGCACTGCGATCCGCTGCGACGATCCGGTGCTGTTCCTTGAACACAAGCGGCTTTATCGCGAGTCGTTTGGTCGCGCCGCTTATCCCGGGCCGGATTACATGATTCCGTTCGGCAAGGCGAAGATCGTGCATCCCGGGACCGACCTCACCGTGATCACCTACGGCGCAGTCGTGCCGCGCGCGCTGCAGGCCGCGCAGAAGCTCGAGCGCGAACAGGGCGTGAAAGTTGAACTGATTGACCTCCGCTGCCTGAATCCGTTTGACTGGGACACCATCGCCGCGTCGGTCTCGAAAACCAATCGCGCGCTCGTGGCCTACGAAGACACTTTGAGCTGGGGCTATGGCGCCGAAATCGCCGCCCGCATCGCCGACCAGCTCTTCGACAAACTCGACGCGCCCGTCCGCCGCGTAGCCGCGAAAGACGTGTTCGTCGCCTACCAGCCCATCCTGGAAGACGCGATCCTCCCCCAACCCAACGATTTGTTTCTCGCGATGAAGGAATTGTCGGAGTACTGAAGAGCAGGGGTCAGGGGATAGTGGTCAGGGGCCAGGAACAACTCTTCGCCACGGATTTACACGGATCATCACGGATAGGTCAAGAATGATCTGGGTTATCCGTGTTGATCCGCGCAAATCCGTGGCGGATTGTTTTATTCTCCGAACAGCATGCTGTAGATTCCGCCGCCGAGCGCGCCGCCGATCAGCGGGGCTACCCAGAACATCCACAGCTGCTGCAGCGCCCAGCCGCCGGCGAAGATGGCCGGGCCGGTGCTGCGCGCGGGGTTTACCGAAGTGTTCGTCACCGGGATGCTGACCAGGTGAATCAGAGTCAGGCAGAGGCCGATGGCGATGGGGGCGAATCCTTTGGGTGCGCGGTTGTCGGTGGCGCCCATGATCACGATCAGGAAGAACGCGGTCAGCACAATTTCCGCGACCAGGCCCGCCAGCAGGGAATAGCCTTGCGGGGAATGATCGCCGTATCCGTTCAGGGCGAAACCGGCATGCACGTCGAAGCCGGCCTGCCCACTGGCAATGATGTAGAGCACACCCGCGGCCGCAATCGCGCCCACGACTTGCGCGACTATGTAGGGCAGCAGATCGGAAGCCGGGAAGCGCTTGCCCACCACCAATCCCACACTCACTGCTGGGTTTAAATGGCACCCGGAGATGTGTCCGATGGCGAACGCCATGGTGAGAACGGTAAGGCCGAAAGCGAGGGCGACGCCGGCATATCCGATGCCGACACTGGGAACGCCGGCGGCCAACACGGCTGCGCCGCATCCGCCAAACACCAGCCAGAAAGTTCCAAAAAATTCCGCTGCTGCACGTTTACCGATGGGCATGGCGATCTCCTTGCGATCAGCGATGGAAAGCTAATGTTTTGAGGCCCGGTTTCTGCGCGGCCAGAAGATTAGCACAAGAAAATCAGAATCAGAAGGATGAAACTCGCCTCGCGCGGGGCGGGAGAGCGTGCTTTATTGATCCTTCAACATCGATTCGGTGTGTAGAATTTGAGGAAACAAACCATGACTGACCCGCGCCCGCCATTGCCCGCGAAACAGACTCTGCTGCTGATCGTCGTGCCCATGCTGGCGACTGTGTTCAGCCTGCGCCTCTATCTGCATCTGGTGCACGTGCGGCATATTTATCCCGGCGGATACCTCCTCCACCATCTTTTTATCGGCGTGCTGCTTCTGATTCCTGCCGCGTTCCTGCTGGCCTTTGGCACGCGACATCGGGTGCTGGCGCGGCTGGCGCTGGGCGTGGGCGCGGGACTGATTCTCGATGAAATAGTCTATCTCGTCGCCACCGATGGTTCCGACGCCGGCTACGTGTCCCGCACGTCGCTGATTGGGTCGATGGTTCTGATCTCATTGGCAGGCGTCTTTCTGCTGATTCTGTATCTCCGTCATCGCAACGAAGGGTAGCTGCGAAGCGGCTCGCCCCAGGTTACGAACGCTTTTACCGCAAACCGATCTCGATTGTCCGTTCTGGGAGACAATGCTAGGCTTCGAAGTAGTGAGTTCCGCGCTCGCCAATCCGTTGAAATCAAGCCCGTCCATAACCGGACGCCTGGCGCAGTGGCTGCAGTCGGCCGCGGCCGAAGTCTGGGTCAAATTTCTGCTTGCCCTGGTGGGCCTGGGACTGGCATTCGCTACCGCGCTGTTCTCGACCGTGTCGCGCGATGCCGGCAACCTCTGGGCCACGGTGATTCTGGCCTCGACATCTCTAGTGCTTGCCACCCTGGTCGGCCTGGTCACCGTGCCTTATCTAGCGCGTCGCGTGGCCGTTGAGCGCTTGCGCGAGTCCTTCGATTTCGATGTAACCCGCGCCGGCATCGTTTACGTGATCGTCACTTTGGTGATTGGCATTGCCGCGCTGAACACCGGCAACAATCTTCTTTACATTGTGGTCGCAGCCATGCTGGCGGCGATCCTGGTCTCCGGCATCGTTTCTGCCTGGGTGCTGCGTTATCTCGAACTCGACGTCCGGCTGCCCGAGCATGTTTTTGCCGGACGCCCCGTCGCCGGGCGAATTGTATTGCACAACGCGCGGCGATTTCTGCCGTCGTTTTCCATCCGCGTGGTTTCCACGCGCAAGAAGCGAAAAAAGCCGTCCAAGCAATGGCAGTGGGAAGCCACCACGTTCGCTTTTCCCTTCAACCGGCCGTCGGAGCGGCAGTGGCTGCGACTGCCTGATCGCCGTCTGCGCCGGGTGACCGTGGTTCCGCCACCGCCGGGGATTTTTCAGGGGATGGCTTACTTCCCGTTTCTTCCGCCGCAGGCGGAAGTTTCCGCCGACCTGGAATTACGCTTCGACCAGCGCGGCCGTTATCGCGAGGACAGCTTCGGTCTGGCCACGCGTTTCCCCTTCGCGTTCCTCACCAAGACGCGGCACGTATCGTTGCCGCGCGAGGTGCTGGTTTATCCCCGCATCGAGCCCACTCAGGAGGTTTTCGAAATTCTTCCCTTGGTGCGCGGCGAGTGGGAGAGCTTTATGCGCGGCCGCGGCTCCGATCTATATCTGATTCGCGAATACATGCCCGAGGACTCGGCCCGTCACGTCGACTGGAAGGCGACCGCAAAGTCGGGTTCGCTGAAAGTCCGTGAGTTTGCCCGCGAGGACGAGCGCAGGCTGTGCATCGCTTTCGACAATCCCGAGCCCGGATTGATTTCTGAACGCGCCTACGAAAAGGCCGTCGATCTTACCGCCTCATTGGCCTGGCATTTTTCCACGCAGGAAGCGGAAGTGTCGTTCGTCGTCCCCGGACGTCCCCGCACCCGCGACTTGCACGAATTTCTGGCGTGGCTGGCGGTGATTGAGCCGGGCATGGTTCTGGAGGGCACGAGCAAGCTCGGAACGATCGCCGCCGAACCGAGGGACTCGGAAGTGAACCGGGCAGGGAACCAATATCGAGATCCTTTGCGGGAAATGAATCTGGGCGATTCGGATGACTACAACATCGTGATCACGGCCCGCCCGCGCGGCACCTTGCCGACGGCCGTGTGGAACTCGTCGTATTTTGTATTCGCCGCCGCCGACGAGGCATCGCAAACGGCCAATACCCGGTAAACGCCTCCGCCGCTTCTGAAGAACTCGCCCGATTCGGGCTGTATTTCTCTTCGCCCTACGTTTTTTGCTTTCTTTCCATCTCTCTTTGGGCATATACTCGCGCCCCGATAGATCCTTTTGGACAGCTCGGAGCCCTGCATTCCCGGGAGGTGTCAAATGCGAATCTGCGACCTGATTAAGGATCAGGACACATACCAGGCCGAACTCGGCCACACCGTGCTCGAAACCGTGCGAGTGATGGTCGAGCGCAACATCGGCGCCGTACCCGTCCTGCACAACGGCAAACTGGTCGGAATCTTTTCCGAGCGCGATCTCATGCGGCGCGTCGTGGCGGAAAGCCGCGATCCCCGCAGTACGTGTATGGCTGAGGTCATGACCGACGATCCTCTCACCATCAACATGAACGAGGACCTGGCTAACTGCATGGCCCTGATGCGACGCCATGGGTTCCGCCACCTGCCGGTTTGTCACGACGGACAGCTGATTGGCATGGTCTCTCTGCGCGACATCCTGCTGCACGATCTGGACGAGAAAGATGACGAGGTCCGCATGATGCGCGCCTACATCCACTCCATGCCCGACGCGTAAAGGCTTGCTTTTGGGTGGCGCAACGCTTTGATGCGCTGCTAGTCCCCGGTTCTGAGCACAGGGCACACCGCGGCGACTGAAGCCGGTCTTCGTTTGGAACGACTTACGGCGCGGCTAGAAGGCCGCGCCCTTTCAAAACCAGAGCCAAAGTCGCGTTTTTCAGCAAACTGTTTAGCCCTTATGTCCGCCAGCAGCGTTGGTCTGCCGGTAAAAGGTTTCCTCCCCACCCCCCACCCTGTAGCACGAAGGTAACCTTGCGCCGACGTGACCCTCGGCGGTAACGTTACTTGCGATTACCGCAGTCCATTGAACAGCGGGTTGGGAAGCGATAACGTTGTGTACCAACCTTAATCAGGTTGCCTTGTCGGCGAAGCGAGAAAGATGAACGAGAAGATTCGACTTCTTTATTACACGCTTTGGTTCGCCCATCCCGTTCTGCAGATCGGGATCGCGGCGATCATGCTGCGCCGTGGGCTGTACCGCAAGTTCAAGTTCTTCTTCGGCTACATCCTCACCCAGCTCGTGACTTTTGCGGTGGTATTCCTTGCCTTCAAGCACAGTTCTTCGTTCTTGTACTACCTGTACTGGGGCTGCGTTGCATTGAGCGTGGGTTTCGGTTTCGCGGTGATTCACGAAGTTTTCGTGGATGTTTTTCAGGCCTTTCACACCCTGCGCGATCTGGGAACGGTACTGTTCAAGTGGGCCGGCCTGGTCATGTTGCTGGTTGCCGGAGTGGTCTCGGTCTCCACCAACTCCCCGGAGTGGTCGCCCATGGTTCAGTCCATCACCACCGCGCTAAGATGCGTTCGCATCATCCAGGTTGGGATGGTTCTGTTTCTGCTCTTCTTCGCGCACTATGTGGGAATCAGCCGGCGGCAACACAGCTTTGGCATCTCCCTGGGCTTTGGCTCCTATGCCCTGATCGAACTGGTTCTGATCTCCTCGGCGGTCGGAAATCATCTGGGTGGCGCCTGGATGAGCATCGTCAACATGGTCGCCTTCAATTGCAGTCTGCTGGTGTGGCTTGGGTATGTCGCGATGACCAGTCCGGCCCGCGATGTCTCCCGCTCACTTCTGCAGCCCCAGCGCTGGGAGCAGAGCCTGTCCGATATCCAGCACCCGCTTCCCGCAGATTCGCTGATCCCGATGTTTGAAGGGATGGTGGACCGTGCGCTTTCGCGCGTACCGCAGGATGCAGCTTCGGCGGAGACGACGGGCCGCGCCCTGGGAGCGGCTGCGGCCGCTGGCAGCTTCCACGGCATCCCGGCAAACTCCAAGCCGTAGCCTCGGTTCGTCTCCGGTCTTCGCTATCCCTCCGCTGCGTCTCGGTCAATTCTGGCTCGTGCTCTTCCGAAAATGTAACCATTTGCGCAAGAGAATGCTCCTTCGCTTTGACCTGTCTAAGGTCGAAAGAAAAACTTCAGCGATTGGGATGTAATTAGATGACGCAGAACAACTTCATAGTCAATTCGATTGAAGGCGAGGAGTCCGGCAGGACACTAGTGCAACAGGCATGATGAAAATTATTGCACACATAGGTTGACACGTGTCCTATAATGCGGCTCCGCGAAAAAGCCATCCTGAAACTGGGAGCTTCACGCGGATATAGGAGACGAACCCATGAAACGCTCATTCAGGATTTCGATCCTGATGGTAGTACTAGTGGGCACATTCTTTGCAGCTGCCGTCCAACAGGTTCCCGCCCTGGACGGTGGACCACTGATTCTGTGCCCACCCGGAAGCAAAGGCTGTCAATCAACCCTGCCACCGCAGTAGAACGGCTAGCAGGCGGTGACCGCAAGGTCACCAAAGTAACCTGTTGTAAGTGCAATTTGGGCCGAAAACTGGGGCTCGCTAGCTTTCATCTTTGGGCTGTCGGGAGTCATACATAACCCCGCCAGCCCCGCTTTTTTTTCCCCCCGGCCGGCGAACCCCCTTCGTGAAATCAGCCCAGCACCGTTCGCAACTCCGTCGCATCGAAAATAGGCGGCCGGCAGGTTGATCCTGAACACAACACCGCAAACGATTTTCCCCCGCTCAATCCTGGAAGATGTGGAATCGTCGCCGCCAACTGCGGTGGAAGATTCTGCGCGACCGCCTGATTGCTGGTCAACCGCAGCGTGGATTTATTGAACGCAAAAGGCGCAACCGCGGCCGCGAGTAGTCTCTCCGCCGCGTCGTCATCGCCGTCGGCGGCAATCACCACAACCTGCACCGGACTCTCCAGCAGGTGCACCACCGCGATCCCATAAGTCGATGCGAAAATTCCAAACTGCTCCACGATGCCCGCAAAAGTTTCCAGCGTCAGATCTGCCTTGTCGCGATAACCTGCATCCCCGGTGTAGTGATGCATGCGAAGCAGCGCAATCGCCGCCATCGGATTTCCCGCCGGGGTAGGCGAATCCTGCAGAGGCTTGCGCCGGGTCGCCAGCACGCCCAGACTCTGGCCCTCGGCCCCCGGCTCGCTGTCAAAGAACCCTCCCGAAGTGGCGTCGTAAAAGCGCGCAATCATCGCGTCGGTAATGGCGCGCGCAAACTTGAAGTAGCTGAGATCGGTGGTTGCCTCGTAAGCATCCAGGCAAGCCAGCGCGGTAAATGCATAATCATCGAGCAGGCCCACAACCTCGCGGTGCGCGGCCGCCGGATCCGAATAGGAAACCACGTGCAGCAGCAGACCCGGTGTGGATACGGCTTGTGTGGGCGTAGGCGACGTGCCAACTCGTTCTTTATCGGATACGTGCGTCTTCCAACTCTCCGCCAATACCCGATCCAGCGAGCGCAACGCAAACCTGCGTGCGTCGGTGAGCCCCAGCACCTTCGCCGCCTCCAGATAAGCCGAAACGCACAGGCTGTTCCACCCCACATACACCGTCTTATCCACATACGGAGTCGGACGCAGCAGGCGTGCCGCATACATCTTCTTCTTCGCCGTCGCCAGCAATTCCTGTACTCGCTCCGCCGTGAGGTTCAGCCGGCGCGCAATCTCCTCTACCGACGCGCGCACATACAGCACGTTCTTCGCCGAATTGTGATGCATCTCCCCGACTTCGTTGATGTCGTAATGCAGTGCCGCCACCTGCGCTTCTTCTTCCGTCAACACGGCGCGTGCTTCGTCGAGCGTCCAAGTAAAGTAATCGCCGTCGTCGTCCATGTTGATGTCGGCATCTTGCGACCCGTAGAACCCGCCGCGCTCCCGATCGCTGAGCCCCTCGTCCATCCAACGAATAGTGTCCCGGGCGACATCGGCGAAAAATTCCTCGCCCGTCGCCTGATACCCGTGCACGTAATTCTTCAGCAGTTCCGAATTGTCGTAACACATCTTCTCGAAGTGCGGCACCACCCAGCGCTCATCCACAGAATAACGATGAAATCCTCCCGCCAGTTGGTCGTACACGCCGCCGTTGGCCATGTGCTCCAGGGTGGTAAGAATCAGATTTTTCAGGGAGGAGTG
>DATHQJ010000339.1:0-4046 GCA_035482825.1 Binatus sp. (SeqCode)
AGCGCCGGACGCATCCACACCTTCCTGGAGGAAGGCACTGGCCGCGACCGTCTGCGCATGGTTTTGAATCGCTACAAGAAGATTCCCGGCTTCACCGAAGAAGATGTCGAGCAGGTCACCAACTGCAAAGTTTTGTGGAAAGTTCCCAACGCTTTCCAGGCGGTCTCGCCTTCCATCGATCACGGTACGCCCGTCGTTCTGCAGGACGGCCCCGAGATCAGCCGCTCCTACCGTGCCCTGGCAGCCACCTTGGCAGAAGCCTCATCCACTTCCAATGGAAGCCCCGACCTGATCTACGGCACAGAAGGCGCACGCAAGAAAGCTCCCGGACGTCTTAGCCTCTCCCCGATCCGCGCCGGACAATAACTCAACCCGCGGGAGCCTACTTCTTCGTTGCTTTCCCTTCCATGAACGTCGACCAACTCGTTCCGTCGATCGATATTTCAAGCTTCACGGTGTAGCTCGTCGGCGACAGCACTTTCATCGTCATCTTCTTTTGGACTTCCTGCCCGCTATAGTTTTGCGTGCTCGTCCAGGTCCAGGTATCGCCGCTGACCGTGCCCTTCGAGACCTCGTGCCGTCCCTGGCTGTTGAACGAGTCGTGGGTGTACACGTTTTCGTCGGTGTCGTATCCGATGAATACAACCACCTGGCCGTCGCCACCCAATTCCGGCGGCATCTTGAAGTTCGCGTGACCTTGTACGAAGAAGTTGCCGGGCATCCACTCCAGGGTGTCGGTTGAAGTGCACTTTCCGCCGGCGCCCCACGGACCCTGGCCAATCGTCGCGTCAAGGTTCCACGTGCCCACGAAGTAATCGAGCTTCTTCACTTCCGCACCCGGCTTCTCCGCCATCTGCGCCCCGGCGGAAGCCGCAAACAACCCTAGTGTCAAAAACAGAATCATCTTCAAATTCATGTGAATGCTCCTTCGATGGAAAGCTCTTGGCAGTTGGCTGTTAGCAGAGAGCCAACGCCTAGCAGAGTTCAACTTAGCGGTTCCACAGCGCGCGGCCCAGTGCGATTCGTCAGCCGTGGGCTATGACAATTGTCAGGCTGGCGCCATCACTTACCCTTGGTCGCCTTCCCGTCCAAGACCGTCGTCCACTTCGCCCCGTCCGATGAAATTTCGTAAGTAAAGTTGTACGAGGTTGGCGACGTAATTTTCATGGTGAACCGGCCCTTTATCGTTTTGCCGCCCTCCTTCTCGTCGTTGATCCAGGTCCAGGTGTCTGCATCCACCGAGCCCTTGGAGTCGACGAACTCGCCCCAACTGTTGAATTCGCGATACGAATAGGATTTTTCGTCCGCAGAGTATCCCATGACGGAAACGTTGGTTCCGTCCCCCATCGAGGTCTTGAAGTCGGTGTGGCAGACCAGAAAAAATCCGCCTTCCATCCACTCGCACTTCTCGTTCTCCGTCACCTTCGTGCCCGGAGCCATATCGCCGCGCATCGTGCCTTCGAGCGCCCATGTGCCGGCAAAAACATCGAGCTTCTTGTGTTCCGGCCCCGGCTTCGGCATCTCCATCTGCGCCAACGCCGCCGCGGCCAGGACCAGCCATGCCGCAGAGATCATCGCCAAAGTTTTCATGGTTGTGCCTCCGAAGATTTTATTGTTGATGATGAGTGCTATTCCTACCAGTCTCCCCAATGCGAAGCCGTCATCTGCTGAAACTTCATTTTCCACGTGTCCCCCTGCTTCACCCAGACCGTGCTGAAATGCTGATAGCGCGGAGGAGGTCCCTGGTCCTGCACCGCCGGCACGCGCAGCACCACGTTGTACGTCACGATCCCGACGCCGTCGCCCGCGATTACCACTTTCATGTCGTAGGGCAGAATATCCACGCCGCCTTCGCCGAACTGGTCGAGCATGTCCTGCCGGTCATACAACTGCCCGTCGAACTGGACGAAAGAAAAATCGTCGGTGAGAGTGCGCTTCAGAAATGCCACGTCCCCCTTCTTCGCCGCCTCTACAAAACTTTTCTCGGCAGCCGTCAAGGTTTGCTCCACCGGACTCGGCGTCTTCGCAGGCGGATTCGCTTGCCCAACCCCGGCAACCGCAACGGTGCACCCCAGCAAAACCGCAAACACAACCAACCCATTTTTCATTCCCATCTCCTTACTAAGACTCTAGAAAAAGAAATTCGTCATCCCGCCAAGCGCAGCGCGGCGTGCACCAGTTCTAGTCGCCCAACCCCGGCAACCCATCCACGCTCCGCCGATTCTTCTCCTGCCGGTAAGCCGCCAACCCCTCCGGACCTTTCTTGCGCGCCCAGGAAAACAACTGCTCGCGCTCCCCTTCATACTTCATCAAGGGTACGCCGTACCCGCAAGAATCCGTAATCCGGTCGAGTTCCACAACAATAATCGACCGTGCGCTATCGTAAGCCGGAAAGTGCGGCGCGAGTTCCTCAAATCCCGCTTCGTGCGGCTCGACCACGCGCCCTCGCCCATACAGCCGAAAGATGTTAGGCGGCCCCTGGAACGCACAAAACATCAGCGCCACCCGTCCGTTCTCTTTCAAGTGCGCGATTGTTTCGACTCCGCTGCCATTGAAATCCACATAGGCGACGGTGGTCGGGTCCAGAATGCGAAACGAGTCGAGCCCCTTTGGAGACAGGTTCACGTGCCCATTAGCATCGAGCGGCGCAGAAGCCACAAAGAACACGTGTTGCTCCTGAATGAACCGCATCGCCGTATCGTCGAGTGCTGCACGAGTCCTGCCCATAACATTCCTAAAGAGACGAATCTTTTATCCTTCGGACTAATTCTCCGAACGGGACCTGCACCTGCTCGCCGGTTGCCAGATTCTTCAGCGCGAACGCGTCCGCCTTCACCTCGTTCTCGCCCACAATCAGAATGTACTTCGCTCCTGCCTTGGTCGCCGCTTCAAACGATTTCTTCAGGCGGAAGGAGTCGTCTCCGAGTTCGATCACCAGATCATGCCGCCGCAACTCCCGCGCCAGCCGCGCCGCTTCGCCATTCATCCCGGCCATCGGAGCGACATACGCATCCGGTTTCCTGAGCACTCCCTCGGCCGTTTCCTTCAACGACATCACCAGGCGGTCTTCGCCAATGGCAAACCCAATCCCCGGCGCGGGCGGGCCGCCCAGCGCCTCCGACAGCCCATCATACCGGCCGCCACCTAGGATCGCGTTCTGCGCCCCCAGCGCGCCGTGCGTGAACTCAAAGGCCGTGCGCGTGTAGTAGTCGAGCCCCCGCACCAGCCGGTCGTTGATGTGAAACTTGACCCCGACTTTCGTCAGAATCGCCTGCACTGCCGCAAAGTGCTCGCGCGAATCTTCGCCCAGAAATTGCGTGA
Source organism: Binatus sp. (SeqCode) (assembly GCA_035482825.1). GTDB lineage: Bacteria > Acidobacteriota > Terriglobia > Terriglobales > Acidobacteriaceae > Sulfotelmatobacter. The sequence continues at coordinate 3,322 of DATHQJ010000339.1, forward strand.
TGCGCGGCAGCGTCTCGATGATCGGCTGATCCGCTAGCACCTTGCAGTCAAACACGCGCAGCGGATTGGTCACCGCCCGCCGCTGGCAGTCGGTACACAGCTTGTCCTTCACCGGCTCCAGTGCCTTGCGCAGCGCTTCGTTGAATGCTGCCCGATCCGCCGGAGTTCCTACGGAATTCAACTCAAGATTCCAGCCGGTGATGCCGAGCCGGTTCAGCAACGTCGCCAGCATCTCCAATATTTCCGCATCCCGCGCCGGAGACTCACTCCCCGCGGAAGCCGGCCCAATGATTTCCGCGTCGATCTGATAAAACTGCCGATAGCGGCCCTTTTGCGTGCGTTCCCGCCGGAACATCGGACCGATGCAGTACAGCTTGTTCAGTCCGCGCTCGCCAAGATTGTGCTGGATGTAAGCGCGAACAATGCCTGCCGTCGCTTCGGGACGAAGTGTGAGCGACTGCCCCTTTTCGCTCGCCGCCCGCGCTCGATCCTCCCAGGTGTACATCTCTTTCGAAACAATGTCGGTCTCTTCGCCCACCCCGCGCGCAAACAATTCCGTCGCCTCGAAAACCGGCGTGCGAATTTCCTGGAAGTTGTAAGCGCGGAACACATCCCGCACCGCCGCTTCCACAAAATTCCACAGCGCCGTCTCCGGCGGCAGCAAATCCCGCGTGCCCTGCACCGCTTTAATCATGAATCTCCCAGTTCCAAATGTTCTGTCATCC
>DATHQJ010000340.1:0-3950 GCA_035482825.1 Binatus sp. (SeqCode)
CATGGTGGTTCGACCATCACGAGAGCGCGTTCCTCTCGCCCGCCGATGCCGCGCACTTCGAGCAGAACCAGAGCAACCGCAAGTTCTACGATCCCGATTTCAAATCCTGCACCAGCTTCATCGCCATGATCGCGCAGCAGCGTTTCGGTTTCGATCCCGCGCCCCTGGCTGATCTGGTGCACTGGACCGACATCATCGACGGCGCGCTCTATCCCGACGCCAAGACCGCCGTCGAAATGCAGGCCCCCGCCATGAAACTGACCATGGTCATCGAGTCCGCGCCGGATCACGGCTTCGTCCCCAACCTGATCCCGCTGCTGGCCACAAAATCCCTGGCCGAGATTCTCGAAGAGCGCTTCGTCGCGCCCCTGCTTCCGCCGTTGCTCAAACGCCACGAACTGTCGATCGGAATTCTCGAGCAGCGCACCGAATGCAAAGACGCCACAATTTTCTTCGACGTCAGCGATCACAATCTCGAGGGCTACAACAAATTCATCCCCTACTACCTGCACCCTGAATCGGTCTACAGCGTCGGCCTCAGCAAGAGCAGTTTTCGCGTAAAAGTTTCGGTAGGCTCGAATCCCTGGGCGCCGCAGGAACCCGAAGTCAACCTGGCCCGCATCTGCGAGCGCTACGGCGGCGGAGGTCACGCCCGAGTGGGCGCGATTTCATTCAACATAGATCAACACGCTCAGGCCATCAAAGCGTCGCAGGAAATTGTGGCCGAACTCCGCGCCGCGATTCGCCAAAAAAAGAAATGATGAGGGAGGGTTCGGACTCGGGAGCGGGGGTTGTGGCTCGCCCCGCTACGCTTGGCGGGACGCTTCGACTTCGCTCAGGGCAGGCTTGCGAAGGCGCCCGTCCCGAAACTTGCGTTTGGGATGCCTACTGCACCGGCGCCCCACTCGCCAAACAGCTCGCCGGATTCCCATCCGCCGCAGACCGAATCACCGCCGACTGGTCCGCGCAAAACGCCTTCCGCCCGAAACCGTTCCGACTCGGCGCAGCCGTAAGCTGAAAGCTGGTCGCCGGCGTCCCGCTGCATCCCGAGAGCGTAAACACATACCCGTATCGCTTTCCGCTCGCCAGCCCGCTATTGATCAGCATGGCCTGATGTTCATTGGGCGCGCCGCCCCCAAACCCATCGAGATCCGACAGCGTGCAGCTGTAGCCGACGCGCGGATAACTGCTGAAGTAGGTCACCTCTGCGGTAATAATGCTCCGCATCGCAGCCACCACCATCGCGTCGCTCCCGGTCGGCTGGCCCGAAATTTCGGCCCGAGGAGTAAGCCCACTCGCGCCCGATTGCGGCGTCATTTTCTCGGTAAAGGCTTTCAGAAAGTCCGGGTCGGCCAGCGGCACGCGAATCGTGACCGAAACTTCGTTCAACGTCCAGACCTCCGCTTCCTGCTTCATCGAGAACGTCATTTTCGGCATGAACGGGATTCGGTCCTCCTGCCCGTTTTTGGACATTTGGAAATTCAACTCGAGGTCGTCCTGATCTCCGCGCAGCGTGTCGTTCTCCACCGTGATTTCGACCTTCTGTTTCGTTTTCGGATCTTCCGCGGTCAGCAACACCGACCCAGTCTCGAACAGCCGAATGTTTTGTCCCTGGGTCTGCATTTGGCTGGCCAGTTGCGAATACTGCTGCAGACTCGCCAGCTCGCCGGATTTCTCCAGCGCGTTCCGCGTGGCGGCAGGCAAGTGCTTAGCCAGGGCTCCCGGAGTCTTGCTGAAAAACATTTCGATCAGCGCCTGCCGCGCGGTCTGGGGTGTGGTTTGTGAAGCGCTTGGTCCCGTCGCCGTTGGCTCCTGCGCCAGGAGATACCCAGCCCACAAGATTGCAAGACCCATTGTCACCACGAATCGAGGCATTTGTTTCTCCTTAACCAATCGTGGCACTATTCCTCGACCCTCTCCAGTTACCGAGGTAAGACGGAGCCGCCCGGGAGGGACCGACGTTCAATCTGTTGTGATTTCAACCACCGTGATACTCTCCCTTGAGTCATCCTCAGCATTCATGCGCCAGCTCGAAACCAAGCCAGATCCCCACCGCCGCCAACGCCAGATGCTGCGGGCCGTCGCCACCTTCGAATTCTGCAAGGGCATCTTCGTAGTATTAATGGGACTGTGCGCTCTGGCTCTGGTTCACAAAGATGTCTGGCTGTACGCGGAGAGTCTGCTCGCGCTGCTTCATATCAACACCGATCGCCGTTCCGCCCAGATATTCCTCGACTTTGCCGACAACGTGACCGACGCCCGTTTGTGGGCGGCCGCCCGCATTGCCTTCTCCTACGCCGCCCTGCGCTTTATCGAAACTTACGGCCTGTGGAAGGGCCGTGTCTGGGCCGAGTGGGTGGCGCTGCTCGCCGGAGGCCTCCTGCTCCCACTCGAAGTCCGCGAACTAATGCGCGGGTTGACCATGATTCGCAGCGCGTTATTCGTCGGCAACCTCGGCGTCGTTCTGTACATGCTCTACATCATCCGTGCCAACCACCGCGAACGGCAAAATGCTGCCGCCAATGCCTCTCCGCCTGAACGTGCAAAGGGCCAGGCCAGCGTGGAATAACCCGAAATCCCGCGCCAGACACCGGATTAGAGCTCAAAGACCTCTGGCATTTTGTCCGCTTTCGTTCCATAATCGCGTAGTGAAATGATTGCTCTCAATGCATCGTTCCCCAGGAGGGCCGTATGCGACTCGCTACCTGCTTCTTTTCGCTCCTGCTTCTGACCGGAATCACCGCCGCTCAGGACACCAATTTCTCAGTAGGCCCGCAGTATCTCGTCACCAGCAGTTCTCCCATGTTCCTCCATCCCATCGCCACGCCCTCTCTGTCGCTCTCCACTCCAATGCCGAGTCCCATCGCTCCGGCAACCGAGGCGCTCCCGGAACCATCCTCCCCGTTCGCCGGAGCCCCGCCCCAGCCTGACCTCACCCGCATCTTCTGGGGCGAGCCCGCGTCTGAAAAAGGTCCCGAGCAGCCCGCCGAAAACGCCAGCGAAATCGAGATCACTTCGGCCCAACCTTCCCAACCTCTGCCTGCAAGCATCGTCGACCCCGGCGTCACCAGCATGACTACCGCGCAGTCCCTGCGCGTCTGGGGATTCGGCGCACCTCTGGGCGAGACCGCCTCATTCTGGAAAACGCACAAGCCCCACGCTTCTCGCCGCTACACTAACGCCGATGTCCAGCGCCTGCACTCCAGCTAAATGCTGGCGAAAGTTTCCACAGGCCAAGCTTGTGCATCCAACCTTGACTTAGAAATTCAAAAAGGATCAGTATCCCAACGGTGGCCCACCCAAGCCTGATTTTGGCTTGAGTGGGAGTGTCCCAGACTGCGGGCCATGATTTAGCTGGCTAAGTCCTGAGGGCTCAAGATTTTGCCCCTAAGTTATTGCAGCTTATAGGTAAATTGAAAGAAATCGCTCCAAACCGATGATTCCAATAGGCCGGAGGGGGAGGGGGGAGGGGGAGGGTACACTCCGAATCGAAAAAAAATTCCACGCTGGCAACTGCTTGACTCTTAACTTTTTTCCAATCGATAAGTAAGTTTTTTCTTGCAGATTTTCACGACCAAAGCGCGAGCCAACTGCCACACTCATCCTAAAAGCTGTTTCGCGATCGTGCAGTACAAATCAATCGCTTCGGCCAGTTGCCGCTTCTCGATGTACTCGCCATCGGTATGCGCCACATGAATCGATCCCGGACCAAGCAGCAGCGGTTCGCCCCAGTTGGTGAGTTTGGGAATGTCTGTGGTAAACGCCGCAATCATCGTCGGCAGTCCATCGACCGTGCGCAGCCGAAGAAAAGGCAATTCCAACGGAAACGTAACCTGCACCCGTTCTCCCGCGGTGGTGAGAATCTGTTTCCGCAAATCCTCCGAATCGCCCACCAGCCGGTAGAGCAAATCCGCGTGCGCGTAATCCGGAATCACGTTGGGCGCGCGTCC
>DATHQJ010000341.1:0-10668 GCA_035482825.1 Binatus sp. (SeqCode)
TTTCGAGTCTGGAGCCAGGCCATTTGGATTGGTGCTGGTGTAGTACCCAAGATTAGTTCCGTGAAGGAAATGGCCCTCGAGCTTCGCGTAAAAGTACGGGTTAAAGTCATAACGTCCGCTCAGCACCCAGTCTTTCGAGTAGTTTGCCGGCTGGGTTGTGTCCGCTGCCTTGTTGACGTAGTGGCTGTAGTAGCTTCCTGCCTGAAACTTTTTGGTAAGCCGATAACTTCCCATGGCGAACCAGGATCGCCCATCCGCCACAAATGGAATCACGGTCGGCCCAACCGTGATGGTCGCATTGATCGGTATCCGGTCATATTCCCCCGCCAGGTAGACTTTTCCCCGGCTAAACTTGCCGTACATTGAGGGGACCGTATAGGCCGGCGAATGGAAGCTCCCCGCAGGCGCGGTCCCGTCTGCCGCCAGCCAATTTCCGCTGGACCCGAGCACCAATCCTCTCAGAGGTGTTTCCCATTGCAGATCACCACCGTAAGTCTTGCCTCCCAGAGAGTTCGTAAACGTGAGTCCGAGTTCGGCGAAGGTTTGGATATATCCGTCATTCAGGTCGATGGTTGCCTGTCCCCCGTACGCGACATAGTGGAGCGTTCCGGCACGCTTTCCCAGGAAGAAATTGCCGTAGACGTCTCCTCCGACGTGCGCCAGATAAAAGCTCTTGTGGTCGATTGAGTAAGAGCCCTGGGGCAAGAGTATCCAGAGGAAGACTGCATCGATATCCTGAGAATCATTGAACAAGCCCCAGATGGTCTTGACCTTGCCCGCCCGAATTCCAAAATGGTCATTGACTCTATAGTCTCCTGAAGCCCAATCGACCATAATGTTCGAGCCGCCGAACTGTCCCAGTTGGTACATGTGAAACTGCATGCCGACATGCAGGTTATCGCCCAGTGAATCAGAGATGTTCACGGCAGCGTCCGTCCACTGCGGGCTGCCATCGCTCGATTTCATGGACAGGTAGTTGTTGTTGGAACTGAACAGGAAGCCCTGGCTGACAAACCCGTGGACCACAATACCCCCGAGGTCCTGCGCGTACAAGGTTCCCGTGCAGCTACCGACAGAGCAGGCACAGACAGAAAGGAACAGGAGCAGATGTCTTGACAACAGGTGCATACGTGTTGACATAGAGCCGTCTCCTCGTCCCTGTCTCTATGGATCGGCGGTTCTCGTCGGTAGCTTTAATTCTTCGAAGAGATGGCGATAGAACCCATTGACCTCAGAGGAATTGGTTTTTCGGTCAGTGAGATTTTGCGGTTGCGCTTGCCTCGGCCAGTTCCTCTCGCGTGTTCAGGTTGCGGAACAGGTTTGGCGGGAAGCCTGCGGCTGTTAATTCTTCTTCTGCGATCTTCAGCGTGCTCGTGGCTGCGAAGATCTCATCAATTTTGTAGTGGCCGGCACGCAAAGACTGCTCGGCGGCATCGGCAAAATTACGGCGGTAGATGGCGCACAAGGGCTGCCAGTTTCCGCCGGAGTGCGCGACCGCTACGGTGGCCGACGCGGACTGGCGCGCGCGGGCAATCAAATATTGCAACAACGCCGCGGACACAAAGGGGACGTCGACCGCCAGGATCAGGTTCAGTTCGGTTGGCGACGAACGGAGCGCGGCATGGATTCCGCCTAGCGGACCGCAGGTGGGGAATATGTCTTCGACGACTGGAGCAAACCTTGCGAACTTTGCGGGGTCTCCGACGATGCGCACATCAGGCGTGACGGATCGGGCCAGTTCCAAAGCACGCTCCAGCAGAGTGCGGCCCTCGAGCATAACGAAAGCTTTGTCCGCACCCATGCGCGTGCTTTTGCCGCCGGCGAGGATGAACGCGGTGAGGCCGGAAGTGGCGTCCATGGGGCGATGATACACGGATGGATCTTGCCGATGCGGCGCACCGCCGCTAAGGCCTCTCGGACCACGATCCCTGGACGAATGGGATCCGCGGCTACCGGATTTCGATTCGCAATGGATTCTTCCACAGGGTAAGGGGTTGCATTCACGGCACTTGCCGCTATTTGCCTGCTCTTACCTGCACGAAAGTAACCTACCCAAAGTAAAGATCTCGCGAGATGATGGGCGTGCATCCGAGGGGGGTTCCCTGACCCGGAAGTAACAAACATGCCGCAAAAATTCATGGATGTGCTTATGCTTGGCCGCTGCTCTCACGAGTTCTCCTGGCCGCGTCGTGGCAATGACGGCGACTATTATCAGGTCTGCCTGCTGTGCGCCGCGGAATACAAGTATGACTGGACCACCATGCGCCGCACCCAGCGCGTGGAGCACGCCAAGCCCGAGAGCGGCATCAAGCGCAGCCATGGGCGCGAGAAACGGCCTTCGTGGGTGCCGCGGGCGCGCCGGCTGAAGCTGGACATTCCTCTGCGCTATCGGGTCAACAAGACCAGTACGTGGTATGAGGGCATTATCGAAAACATCAGCCAGAGTGGAGTGCTGTTCAACGGGCCGCAGCAGCTGCCGATGAACGCCCTGATCGAGATGGTGTTTGAGATGCCGGAAGAAATTTCGGGGCAGAAGAACAGCAACGTGGTTTGTCAGGGACGAGTGATGCGGTTTAAGGATGCGCCTGCGGCGGAGAAAGCGTCTGAGCAAGAGAATGGCACGCTGGCGGCATCGATCGTCGACTATAAGTTTATTCACTAGAAGCGCGTACTTTGTGGTTCGAGAGGCGGACGAGGGCGTCCGCCTCTACGTATTTCGGATGGAAGAAGCACGGTGCGCGCGGCCGGGACGGCCCCGCGACAGCCGGCGGTTCGAAAACCCTTCTGCATTTAGATCTGCGCGAATTCCTGTCTGCATCTAAACTGTACGGATATCCGTGGTCTGGAGTGCAGGAGTCCGTATGAAGAATACTTTCCTGTTCGTGGCTTCGCTCGCCGTGGCGATGAGCGTAGGGTGCGCGCGCAAGGCGGATGACGCGAAGCTTTCCAGCGACATTCAAAGCAAGTTCAGCCAGGATTCCGGACTCTCCTCGAAGCAACTTACGGTCGATACCAAAGACGGCGTCGTCACGCTGGGCGGGACAGTTGACAATGCGGCGCAGCGGGACGCGGCCAGCCGGCAGGCCGCATCGGTGGCGGGAGTGCGCGAGGTTGTCAACAACCTGCAGGTGGGCAACGCTCCGGCCGCCTCTGGAGTCGCGGCCAGTGTGCCAGCGGGGGCAACGCGGGCTTTGAGCGCGGCTCCAGCCGACAAGCCGAGACCCGCCTTGAAGAGGAAGAACGGCAAGGCTCCAGATAGTGAGCCTGCGGACGTGGCGGGGAATTCCGCGGAAGCGTCGAATGGGAATGATTCGAATGCGAATCAGATGAGCGGCGAGAATCAGCCCGCGCCTGATCCGGCGGGACAGGCTCCTCCTGATCTGCCACCGCCTCCTTCGACGACGGCGGCGGCGGGCAAGCGCATGATCATCGATCAGGGAACGCAGGTGACGGTGCGGCTGATCGATCCGATCGACAGCGAGAAGAATCAGGCAGGGGATACTTTTCATGCGACGCTGAACGCGGCTCTCACTTCCGACGGAGAAGAGGCTGTTCCGGCGGGTGTGGAACTGACCGGGCATCTAGTGGACGTAAAGAGCGCGAGCAAGTTTGCCGGGCAGTCGGTGGTGGTGCTGCAGCTCGACCGTCTCTCTTACGGTGGTAAGACCTACGGCCTGGAAACCGACCAGTACCGGAAAGAAGGAAAGTCGCGAGGCAAGAACACGGCCGAGAAGGTGGGCGGAGGAGCGATTCTGGGCGGGATTATTGGTGCGATCGCGGGTGGGGGCAAGGGAGCGGTGATTGGCACGGCGGCGGGCGCGGGCGCGGGCGGCGCGGCGCAGGCGGCTTCGAAGAGTCAGCAGATCAAGCTTGCGTCCGAGACTGTGTTGAACTTTGTGTTGCAAGCGCCGATTGAGGTGGTGAAGGCTCCGGCGGAGGCGAACCGGCCGAAGTTGGGGGACGCGCAGTAAGGGCCGGATCGGCTTGCCAATGACGGATTTCTTTCGCGCGCAAGACGTAGCAAGCTAAGTCTCTACGATTTTAGATGTTCTCACGCTCGCTCGCGGCGGGCGTTTCCTCGCATGACTTCGATCACAGCAGTGCTGCATACGGAGAACGACGCTCTGCGGCTGGGGCGGGCGCTGGAGACGCTCTACGCTTGCGACGAGATTGTGGTTGTCGACCATGGCTCGCGGGATGGGACGGTGCGCGTAGCACGTGATTATGGTGCGCGAGTGGTGAGCGAACGAAGCGGAGCCTCGCCCGGGGATTATCTTCTATTTGCGCAGGCTGGGTTTACGAAGTCTGAATCGGGATGGATTCTGTGTCTTCATCCGCGGGAGTCGGTGACGGAGAAGTTGGCGGCGAGTTTGTTTGAGTGGAAATCGGAAGCGGGGCGGGGCAAACCTGCGGCGGCTTCCGCGTTTTCATTTTTTCTGCGCGAGGAGACGGCGGAGGGGTGGGTGGAAGTGCCGTTTGCTCAGACCCGGCTGGTTCCGCCTACGTGGAATTTGTGGAAGGGGAATTTTCCGGCGCAGGAGCCGTCGGCGATTGCGCTGGAGGGAGAATTGCTCCGCTTTGTTTTTCCGTGAGGCGGCGTAGGGCACGCATTCTCACCGGGGCGCTGCGATTGGGACGGGATAGTCCCCCGAACTGGATCATCCCACAATCGCCCTAGGGCACCCAGTCCCCTATGAAAATATTCGTTTCGTGCGGAGCTTTGGCGTTGCGGTTCGACGCCCACACCAGCTTCTTCCCGTCGGCCGAGAACATCGGGAACCCGTCAAACCCATCACTATAAGTAACGCGCTCCAGCCCGCTGCCATCGGGATTGATCAGCCACAACTCAAAATTTCCCATGCCGCCGGTGGCGTGCGTCTCCGGATCGTAATTCGAGGCGAAGATGATCCTGTTCCCATCGGCGGTGTAAGCCGGACCGAAACTCGCCGCGCCCAGGTTCGTGATCTGCTTCTTGGCGCTGCCGTCGGCCTTCATGGTCCAGATTTCAAGCGACGTCGGCCGAATCAGGTTCTGCGCCAGCAACTCTTTGTAGTCGGAAATTTCTTTCTCCGTCTGCGGATGGTACGCCCGGTACACAATCGACTTGCGGTCGGGCGAGAACGTCGGGCCGCCATCGTATCCCAGTTCGTGGGTCAGTTGCTTCACTTGCGTGCCGTCGGCGTCCATGGAATAAATATCGAGATCGCCGTTGCGCATCGAGGTAAACACAATCTTCTTGCCATCGAGGGAAATCGTCGCCTCGGCGTCATAGCCGGGCGTTGCGGTCAGCCGCTTCAGATTCGATCCGTCCGGATTCGCCGTGAAAATGTCGTATCCCGAATACACGGCCCAAACATAGCCCTTGGAAAAATCCGGCCGCGGCGGGCACTCCGGACTCGCCAGATGGGTCGAGGCATAAAGAATTTTCTTGCCGTCAGGGTAGAAAAAACTGCACGTCGTGCGTCCCTTGCCGGTTGAGACCATGTGCTGGTCGCTGCCGTCGATGTTCATCTCGAAAATCTGGTCGCACTTCACGTCGCCATGGGACGACTGGAAGATCAACTTCTTCGAGTCGGCCGAGAAATACGCTTCCGCGTTCTGTCCCCCAAACGTCAACTGATGCACGTTGCGCAGATGCTTCTCCTGCGGGGTCGCCATGTCGGGATAGGGCGAGGTCTGCGCGGAGGCGTGCGGGGCGAGCGTAAGCGCGAGGAATAGAAAACATAGAGCAGTGCGAGTCATAGGCGTGGCCGCTAGTGTAACAAAGCGATGCGCATCCACAGCGCGGTTACGCTGCCACAAAGCTTTTAATCGCAGAGTTCGCGGAGAAAATCCGCGGAGCACGCAGAGAAGCCCAGTCGCGCAGCTGGCCACGATTTTCTCAGCGCTCTCTGCGGTTAAAGGCTCTTGTCTGGCTTTTGCTCTAGTCCGCCGCAGCGTTAGAATGTCGGCGCCATTTCAGGGAGGGCTTATGAAGTCATTCGTTTTTATCACCGCCGTCTTCGCAATCGTCGCAGGAATGCTGGCTCTGCCCGGCCATCTGTCCACTTCCCCGGCCAAGCCCACGGCTGAGATGCTGAAGCAACTCGAAGCCGAATTCATGAAAGCCGCCGCCGACAAAGGTTCGCAAGGATACTTGTCCTACTACGCCGACGATTCCGTCGAAGTCCCCAACGGCGGCCCCTTGCTCGTGGGCAAAGCGAACATCGCCCCCGGCATGAGCTTCCTCGACGAGAAGAACAATCGTCTGCTCTGGACTCCGGTCGGCGCAGATATTTCCGCCTCCGGCGATCTCGGCTACACCTACGGCACCTTCGAATTCCACTCGAAAAATAAAGAAGGCCAGCCGACCGTCGATTACGGCAAGTACACCAGCATCTGGAAACTGCAAAAAGACGGCAACTGGAAAGTGGTGCTGGACATGGGCAACGCCAGCCCCCAACCAAAATAGGGCGCGCCTCCTCGTGCGTAATTCGGGGCTTGTAGCACCCCATGGATTTTCCAGCTGCTCTCGCAGTTTGATCGTTTGATCTATACTGATTCCGATTTCTGGGTGCCGGAGGTGCCACATGGCCAGGCTGAAGCAGCGACTATCTGCACGCGTGATTCCAGCTTCACTGCTGTGCCTTGTCGCGACGCTCGCGGTGGCGGCAGACTTCTGGGCCAAGAAACCCTACCAGAATTGGTCAGCCGAAGAGACGCGCAACATGCAGGAAGAGTCCCCTTGGGCGACCAGTCTCAAGCTGAGCGGCGTTCAGACTAGCATCACAAGTGGCGACGCGCCGAACAACCGGAGCAACCGGGGCGAGATGGAAACCGACCCATCCATTACTTACGTTTTGCGATTTCGCTCCGCGCTGCCCATCCGCCAAGCTCAGGTGCGTTCTTCCCAACTCAGCTCGCATTACGACAAGATGAGCGCGGAGCAAAAGGCGGCCTTTGACGCCAACGCAGGCAAATTTCTGGCGGTCTCCTTTCCCGACCGCGTCGTGGTTTCGGTAACTTTTAGCAGCAACGTTCAGGAGGATCAGGGTTCCCTGCGCAACTATTGGGCGAGCCAGAGCTTGCCGAAGCTCAGCATGTCGGTGTTTCTGAACACCAAAGCGGAGAAGCTGAGCCTGTTGAGCTACAGCTGCAAGGACGACACGTTTCAGTTCACCTTTCCGCGGCCGAAGCAGGTTCATCCGGATGAGAAAATCAGCGTGGAATTCGTTCATCCGAGAATTGACGTCATCAGCCAGCAGCGAATACTGCAGGAGTTCAGCCTCAAGAAGATGCTGGTGAATGGAGAGCCCTCGTTCTGACGAGTTTCGTTCTGACGATTCAGTTTCCCTGCAGCGGCCGGAAGTAGGTTCGGAAGTAGCTGGTGAAGCGCCTATTTGCGGAAGTGATTCCTGATCGCCTCCGCCTGAACCCGCGTCACCACCGCCGACAACGCCGCCGGATCCGCCTGCTTCACCGCCTGCAAGCTGCCAAAATGTTCGAGCAACCGCCGCGTCGTGCTGGCCCCCACGCCCGGGATCTCCAGCAGTTCCGTCGACCGGTCGCGCATCTGCCGGCGCTTGCGATGGAAGGTTACGGCGAAGCGGTGAGCCTCATCGCGGATCAGCTGAATCAAGTGCAGCACGGGCGAATGATGATCGAGGGCAATCGGATCTTTCTCCTGGCCATAGACATACAAAATTTCTTCGCGCTTGGCGATCGCGGCCAGCGGCTGGTTGATAATCTCGAGCGTGTCCAGCGCCTCGGCTGCGGCGTGCAGTTGTCCGAGGCCGCCGTCGATCAACACCAGGCTTGGCATCGCCTTCTTCTCGTCCTGAATTCGCTTGTAGCGGCGCGTGACCACCTCGCGCATCGATGCGAAATCGTCCACACCCTCAACCGTGCGAATAATAAACTTGCGGTAATCCGCTTTCTTCATCTTGCCGTCTTCCCACACCACCATCGAGGCAACAGTCTCGGCGCCCTGAATATGCGAAATGTCGAAGCATTCAATGCGCTTCGGCAACTCCGGCAGACTCAAAACATCCCGCAATTCTTCCTTGATCTTCTGCGCGTTGGGCTTGAGCACGCGGAATCGCTGATCATACGATTGCTTGGCGTTATTCCCGGCAAGATCGATCAGCGAGCGCTTGTCGCCGCGTTGCGGCACAAAAATATGCACCTGCGTGGGGCGAGCACTCTTGGTCGCGACTTGCTCGGAGAGCAGATCCTCGAGTTCTTCGCGGTCCTCGAAGTCGACCGGGACGTAGAGATTGCGCGGAACATAGGGCTGGCCGATGTAAAGCTGCTTCAGCAACGCGGAGAAGAACTCGCCCGGATGAAAGATGGAATTGTCATCCTGAGGCCCGCACTCTTGGCGGGCCGAAGGATCTATGAACTCGTCGGCAGCTTTGGTGCGGGTGGCAGAGTGCAGAGATCCTTCGCTTCGCTCAGGATGACAAAGATTACCGTCAACAGAGGAACTTGTTGCGATGTCGGCCAAATCGTCGGTGGGGGCTACATCGGTGGAGTCGACCCCAAACTCCGGCAAGTCCTCCCAAAAGAATTCCCGCCGGTCCACCATCTTTCCCCCGCGCATGTGAAACAAATTCACCGCCACCATGCCATTCTCGTAGTGATACCCAAACACATCCGCATCATCGCCCTCGGCCGCAGCCATGCGCTGGCGTTCCTGCAACTGCTCCACCGTCGAAATCAGGTCGCGATATCGCGCGGCCCGCTCGAACTCTTCCGCAGCCGCAGCCTGCTCCATGCGCTCATGCAGCGAGCGGCTCAAATCCGTCGGCCGCCCTTCCAGAAACAACTTCACATCGCGCACTGCTTCCTGATAAATCCCCGGCGTGGTCAGATTCTCCACGCACGGTCCCAGGCAGCGCTTGATGTAGTACTGCAGGCACGGCCGCGGATGATACCGCGTCAGATCAACCTTGCAGGAAGGAATCAGAAAATTGCGGTGAATTAAATCGACAATGCGATATGCCAGGTTTCCGGGAAAATATGGCCCGTAATAATTGCTGCCATCCTTGCGCAGCCGTCGCGTCACGTACACCCGCGGCCAGCGCTCGCCCATGGTCAGCTTCACATAAGGATAAGTCTTGTCGTCGCGCAGCAGGATGTTGAACCGCGGCTTGCGCTGCTTGATCAGATTATTTTCGAGAGCGAGGGCCTCTTTGTTATTGGCGACTACGATGTAGTCAACATCGACGGCCTCGCGCACCAGCGTTCCGGTCTTGGCGTCTTCCCAGCGCCCTTCATGAAAGTAGCTGGCCACGCGGCTGCGCAGGTTCTTCGCCTTGCCCACGTAGATGACTTCGCCCTCGGCGTTTTTGTACAGATACACGCCGGGCTCAGTCGGAATGGTGCGAATTTTGGCGAGCAAATCCATGACGCGAGCAATCTATTCTAATTGGATGGGACATCGCCGGATTGTGTTACAAAAAGGGCTGATGAGTCTGATCAGCATGGTCCGAGTGTTTTGCCTCCGGAATGTTTTGGTCGCGGCGCTGGCTGTGATTGCGGTCTGGTCTACCGACTCGAGTCCTGCGGCTGCACAGAGCGCTCCGGTTACGCCACCCAATCAGTCATCCGAGCCCCAGCTGACCAAATCCCCAGCAGGGAAAGAGGAAGAGGCCGCGCGCGCCGCCGCGCGCGCCAACGCGCTCCATCCCGGCGCCCACCATTTCGACCGCGTCCTGATTATCGTGCTGGAAAACGTCGACTACGAAGTCGCCAGCCAGGACAGAAGTCTCGTCGACCTGGTCGCGGCTGGCGCCAGCTTCACCAACTTCCATGCCCTGTTTCATCCTTCCTATCCCAACTACCTGGCCATGGTGGCCGGGACCGACTTCGACATTCATCACCGCGGCCGTCTTCTGGGCGATTCTCAGGTGAACTTTCCGGCTGATGCCGAGCATCGCACCATCGCCGATCGTCTGGTCGCCGCCGGCCTCGACTTTAAGCAGTATGCCGAGGAACTCCCCGACCAGACCTGCCCCTGGACGTTCTCCTCCCAAAACATGCCGGCCGGGCGAGGCAACTACGCGCGCCGCCACGTTCCCTTCCTGAGTTTTCGCGAGGTGCAGGAGAAGTGGTGCGACCGCGTGATTCGCGTGGATTCCACCAAGTCCGACAACTTTTTTGTGCAGGACGCGAAGAAAGGACTGGTCGCCTATTCCTTCTACACCCCCAATATGAATCACGACGGACACGACACCAGTGCTCACTTCGCCGGCACGTGGGTGAAGAAATTCCTGGACGAGACCTTCCCCGAGAAACTCCGCCAGGGAACGCTGGTCGTGGTGACGTTCGACGAATCGGGTGGCAACGAGGATAATCGCATCTTCACCTTGTTCCTCGGCGATATGGTGAAACCAGCGAGCCAGCAGGATCCCCAGGCGCTGGCCAAGCCCTACACCCACTACAGCGTCCTGCGCACCATTGAGGACAACTTCGGCCTCGAGCCGCTCACCGCCAACGACCGGAATGCCACGCCCATCACCGACATCTGGAAGTGAGTCAGCGCGCGCGACAATAGAGGAGATGAGTCGCGCGGGGTATGATCGTATTCCCGGGTTGCGCGAGCCCGATCGTATAAAATTTCCATTCCCTATGTGGGTTTGTGCAGCTTTCCGGTATTGTCCAGTTTCTTGCGAGTATGCACAATTC
>DATHQJ010000342.1:0-8868 GCA_035482825.1 Binatus sp. (SeqCode)
CGTGCGAAGAAACGATCGGCTGGTTGGTGGTGTCTTCCAGAGAGCGCCAGGTGCGTCCGGGGCTGATTTCGAAACTGGCGGCGATTTGCGCCCAGGTATCGCGGGCCTGCTCGGGAGTGCGCATGCCGGAACGCGCGGTGAGCACGTTGCCGTAATAGTCGGTCAAGCCTTCATAAACCCAGAGCAGGCTGTTGCGCATGGGCACGTTGAAGTTCGGTGTCCACAGGTCGGCGGGGCGGCGGAATTTGCCGTTCCACGAATGGGTGTATTCGTGGGGCAGAAGAGCGCGGCCGGGAATGCCCGCATTCCAGTCGGTGAAGTAGTTGGCGCGAGATCCGTCCTCGCTCGACTGGTGATGCTCCAGGCCTTTGCCGCTGACGATGTCGCTGACGGAAAAAAGAAAGTCGTAGTGATCGTAGTGCCGCGAATGGAAAAGCTTCTGGGCTTCGATCACCAGATTCTTGTGGTATTGCAGCTCGTCGGGAGTGATCTCGAGATCGGCGGGTTTGTCGGCGAAGATATCGAGGTAGACCGGATTGTCCGGGCCACTAGACAGGTCTACGCGCTTGAAGTTGACGCCGGCGTAGAGGGGCGCGTCGGCCAGCGTATTCAGCGTGGTTTCTTTGAAGTGAACGACGTTGCCGTCCTGCGATTTTGTGTCGAGGGCGCAGGCGAATTTCCATCCCTCGGGCAAACGAATCGTGGTTTCGAATTTGATGTCGCGCGAGAAGTATCCGGCGGGATAGAGAAGAACGCTGTTCCAGGTGACGTCGGCGAATTTTGAGGAGATGCGGCTGCGTTTCGGATCCTGCGCGGCGAGGAACTGGAAGTTGACTTCGAGCGCTTTTGCGTCCGGCGGCAGAGCAACGTGGAACGCGTACATGTTCACCGGATCACGCATCCACGGAATGCGCTTGCCATTCGCCTGGACGACCAGGCCGCCAAGTTCGGCGACCGGGTCC
The DNA here is from genome assembly GCA_035482825.1 of Binatus sp. (SeqCode). Classification (GTDB taxonomy): domain Bacteria; phylum Acidobacteriota; class Terriglobia; order Terriglobales; family Acidobacteriaceae; genus Sulfotelmatobacter. Next base: position 963 of record DATHQJ010000342.1, read on the forward strand.
GAGGGTGAGTGCGCTCCGGGGTGCCACTCGGGGTAGAGCAGCGTAAGGTCGCGGCCTTTGACCGGGATCGTCTCCTGCACGGTGAAGATGCGATCGGTGATGTTGGTGGCATCGACGTGCAGCGAAATAGTGCCGGGATAAGGCGTGTCCACCGGCGCGGCGATGGGCGGGGGCATCTGCGCGGGCTGCGGGCCGGGTGAATTCTGCGCGTACGCGGTTGTGGCTACGGCGAGGCATGCGGCCGCGAAAACCGAAGCGGGCCACTTACGGCGGGAAAAGGGATGAGGCATGTACGTCCTCCGAAAATTGGCGAGAAATAATTGCCGACAAACAATGTATACCGGGTTGGGGTGGGGCGGCAAAGCCCTCGGGCAGATTCTCCAGCACAGCACGGCGTCGAAATGCGCCGCCCGGTTGTCCAGATCGAGAGTGTCAATGAGCGCTAACGCCTGGTTACAAAGGTTACGCAGAACCACTTTGGCGCGAGGTAAGAAAAGCCGCCCCGACATCGGGCGGCTTGGTCTTTGTTGCAATTCTTAATCGTGGCCAGCCTACGGCTGAAAGATCTGGACGTAGTTGTAGACATTCCCCTGGAACTGGGAGTTTCGGTCACTGCCGCCAAAGCAGAAGAGGAGACCGGCGTCGATGGCAGAGCCAGGAAATGTGACCGCCTGCGGCATGGAGGTCAGCGTGGTCCATTTATTGCTGGTTACGCTAAACGATTCGGTCAAGCTCAACGATGTAGCACTATTATTCGAGCCGCCGGCGAGGTAGAGCGCCGCGCCAGTCGAACCAGTGCAAGCTTCGTGCCGGGGGCTGGGATCTGAGGTCAGCGCGCTCCAGGCGTTCGTGGAGCTGTTGTAGCCCTCGTTGTCGCCGGTATCCATGGAACTGGTGTAGCCGTCGGCCGCAACGATCGTGGTACCAACCAACCCCACCGAGGGCTCCGACTTGCCGACCAGCAGCGGCGCTTCCGTGGTCCAGGTGTTGGTCGCGGGATTGTAACTTTCCACTGTGTTGAAGCGGTTGACGCCGTCTGTGCCGCCTACGACGTAGATGATGTTGTTTTTCACCGCCGCCGCCGCACTGGCCCTCGCGGTGGGCATGGTAGCTTTCGAGGTCCATGTATTGGTCACGTGGTTATAGGCCCAAACCGCGTTGGTGACCGTGGTTCCGTCCTGGCTGCCGCCGAAAACGTACAGGATATTGTTCACTACAGCGCTGGCACCGTCCGCCGTGGTCGTGGGTATGGCAGCGCCTGCGCTCCAGGAGTTCGTGGTCGGGTTGTAGATTTGGTTGTTGGCGATGACTGACGTCATGGTGAACCCGCCGACGACGTAAATCTTGTTGTTGATGACTCCCGTCGCCGCCGGGGCGAAAAGCGCCACCGGCATCGCCGTCCCACTAGCCCACGAGTTATGTACTACATACTTCCGTGTGCTCGTCAATGTGGTCGCTCCGGTGGTCACCGTCACAAATCCATCGCTTGCTGCTGCTGGTACTGTCGCCGTCAATAAGCCTGGCTCTGTCAGCGTGGAAGTCGCCGTTACTCCGTTAAACTTCACCACCGACGAGGAGCTGAATCCATCGCCGAGAATGCCAACTTTGGATCCGACTTTGCCGCTCGTGCTCAGCAATGAGATGAACGCCTTCAGACCCACGGAAAGGCTGAAGACGGTTCCGCATCCCGCCGCCGTCCCGCCATTCCCCGCGCCGTCACAGCTGAACGCCGCGCTTCCACCGTCCATGGCCGTCCCGTAAAATTCGCCATTGGTGTCTTGCACCAGTCCTGCGATCGGATTCGCGCCATCTGGACACCCGGATAGCGGACAGAAGGAGTACAGCGTCGTCAGCGTGCTGGGGGTTTTCAACTCGAAAATTGTTCCTTGATTTTTGGCCCCGCCGAGGAACGTCGTCCCATAGAAATTCCCGTCGGTGGCTTGTATCAGGGCGCCCAGCGGACTCTCGCCGTCAGCACAGGAGGCCAGCGCGCAGAAGCTGTAGAGCGTGGTTAGCTTTCCGCCGGTCGTGATCTTGAAGATTGTTCCTTTATTGAATTTGCCGCCCGTCGATGTTGTTCCATATAGATTGCCGTCCGCGCCTTGCAAGAGCTTGGCGAATGGCTGCGCGCCATCGGCACAGCTGGTCAGCGAACAGAAAGGGTACAGAGTTGTAAGTGTCCCGCTGGACGTGATTTTGAAGACAGTTCCTTTACTGTTGGCTCCGCCGGCATAGGTGGTTCCATAGAAGTTTCCATCGCTGGCCTGGATCAGGCCCGCAGACGGCTGTGAGCCATCGCTGCAACTTGATAGCGAGCAGAAGTTATATAGGGTGGTGAGTGTCCCACCGGTCGTCATTTTGTAAACCGTTCCACCGCTCTTCGTTCCACCGGAAACCGTCGTTCCGTAGAGATTGCCATTGCCGGCTAGAATCACCCCTCCGTTCGGGTTAGTTCCATCGGCACATCCGCTCAGGAGACAGAAGCTGTATAGCGTAGTGAGCACGCCACCGGGTGTGAGTTTGAAGACCGTGCCATAAGCCAGGAACGGTCCGTGTGCTCCGCCGGATGTTGCGATGCCATAAAAGTTCCCGTTCGAATCACGGGCCAAGCCGGCAGTCGGATTGTACCCGTCAGTGCAGTTCGGGCTGCCTGCGACGCAGAAGTTGTAGAGTGTGGTCAGAGTCCCGCCGGTTGTGATGTTGAACGCGGTCCCGCCGAAGTTGGTGCCGCCGTGGGTCCCTGCAAATTCGCTGGCTCCGTAGAGGTCACCGTTAAAACCCTGAATGAGCGGGGCGACCGGCGTGCCCCCATTGGCCCCATCAAACTGGATGAGGGTGGCATAGGTCTGGGCAGAGGAAACTACGGCTCCGAGGAGTAGAAGCACAAGAACGACACATCGTGTGCCAATGTCAAGCCGGACTGCGATCGTCTGAAAATGACGCGTTTGCATATTCGATTCTCCCGAGGTCAAAGTGTCAGCAAGAAAATGGCAGGGATTCGTGTAATCGAATAGGGGGAGGCGAGCGTCGAACGGCAGGATTCTGATCGCGTCCGGACCGGCTGTCAAGGCCAAAATCCGTCAATTGACGAAAAATCCCCCATATCACAAGCCACCGCGCGGGTTGTCCTTTACTCGGGGCTTGCGAAAATTCGACTTTCCCGCTGATTCCAGACGATGACAGCCATGCGAAGAAAGATAGTGGCGGGAAATCTCTCGCTTTGGTTGGGCTAAGCCGTTCGGACTTGCCGACGAAAGAATCCGCCGAATCTCATCGGGAACATGAGCTCGACGCACCGAAGCCTTCAATCGGGCGATGGAGGAACTCATCCGCAAGCACCCAAGAGGCGTCGGGTACGTTGGTAATCTTTCCTTGCCTGCTTTCGTAGGCACAATAGATTGTGATCAGCAGACTGTGATCATCATAGAGTGATCATCGAGTTCTAGCGCTACGGAAAGCTCCCTCACAGATTGCGCATCCTGGAGCCTGGGCAATGGCAAAACTGCTTCTGAAATTTGAAGACCAAGTCATACAAGAAATCTTTCTCTCCGATGGCACCATAACCATTGGCCGTCAGCCCGACAACGCCCTGCGCATCGATAATCCGGCGGTATCCGGATATCACGCGAAGGTCTACTCGGAAGGCGGTCACTATGTGCTGGAGGACGCCGAGAGCTTTAATGGCACGTCGGTCAATAATGTCCGCATCACGAAGGTGGTGCTGAAAGACGGAGACAAAGCCCTCATTGGCAAGCACACGATCGAATTTCGTGAGGAGGCACGGCAAGGCGTTCTGCGGGGATCTGTCTTCACTGTCGATCCGCAGGCGCAAGGGATGAAGGCTAAGCCGCCACAGCTCGATCGCACGGCTTTTTTGGATACGGCAAAAGGGAAAGAGCTGATTGCGCTGGCCGCCGCCGCGGCGGCTTCGGCTTCGGCTTCGGCTCCCTCAAGCGGCTCCGCAGCGGTTCAGACGAACGGCGTGGCTCAGAGCCAGGCGCCCGCTCCCGCCGCGCAGGTGGTACATCAGACGGTGGGCACGCTGACTATCGTGGAAGGGCGAACTGAACAGAAAGACCACGTTTTGACCAGTCGGCTGACCGTCATCGGAAAATCGAAGATGGCCGGGATTCGGCTCAAGCGGTGGTTTGCTCCCCACGTCGCCGCATCGATTTACCGAGCCGACGATGGATACTACATCGCTGCTTCCGGAGACAACGTAAAGGTCCGGGTGAATGGTACGGTGGTCGAGGGCGGGAAGAAGCAGCTCGAGGCGGGTGACTCAATCGAAGTTGCGGGCATCAAGGCGGTTTTTGGTTTTTGCGAAGCGTGATGGACTAAGGTCAGAGAACTCTCTCAGAGCTCGTTGCGCCGGACTTCCACGCAATCACTCCCATACGAAACAAATAATGTTGCGAGATTTCGATCTTCTGCGGACGATCGCTTGCAGCACGATCGCACGCAGAAAGCATCCGCTTCATTTCTTCGGGAACATAGGCGCGGCGAACTGACGCTACGCCGTCGAAGCGTGATACGTAGCTGCGCATCAGTGGAAAGCCTGCGTACACCAACGCCAGATGCAGCGGATGCCGGATCAGATCGTTGATCAGGACCGCGTGGCGGCTCACCCGCAACGCCTCGGCGGCAAAGCGCGCCAATTGGTCGGGCTCGAGGTGATGGGCGAACAGGCTGCAGCTGATCAGATCGAAGCTTGCGTCCTGGAAGGGAAGCGCGAGCGCGTCGGCGACCACGGCGCGAATTCCCGGCAGCAGGTGGGAGGGCACGCGATCGAGGTGGGTAATGTCGAGCGTGATGCCTTGGCGCGCCAGATGCCGAGCCGCGGCGTTGGGCACTTCGCCGAATCCTGCGGCGACTTCCAGCAGGGAGAAATGTTTGCGGCCGGTCGAGTGTGCGACGCGCTCGATCAACTTGCGCGTGGTCGCGACGCCGCCAAACCAACGGTTCATGCGGCTGAGGTCGCGCAGCGAAGCGGCCGCTTCGAGAGGCGGACAGAGGTCGGAGTCGAGAATTTCCTGTGTGTTAACCCGCTGCATGGGGATCGAATTATCCATTTTGTCATTCCTCGCTTCGCTCGGAATGACAATGAACGCCTTAACCCGGCGCTCGGAATGACAGTGAACGCCATAACCCGGCGCTCGGAATGACAAAATAAGGAAGTTCGAATCTCAGACGACACTTTACACTTCGGCTAATTCTTCTTCCAGCAATTGTTTGTTGTAGAGGTCGTTGTAGTAGCCGTTCAGGGCGAGGAGTTCGGTGTGGGTGCCGAGTTCGACGATGCGTCCGGCGTGGAGGACGGCGATGCGGTCGGCGTTGCGCACCGTCGAGACGCGGTGGGAAATGAATATCGTGGTGCGGCCGCGCATCACGTCGCGCAGGTGGTTGAGGATTTTATCTTCGGTGTGGGTGTCGACGCTGGAGAGGGCGTCGTCGAGAATCAGAATCTTGGGATTGCGAATGAGGGCGCGGGCGATGGCGGTGCGCTGTTTCTGTCCGCCGGAGAGGGTGATGCCGCGTTCGCCGACCATGGTGTCGTAGCCTTCGGGAAAAGTTTCGATGTCAGCGGCGATGTTGGCGGCGTCGGCGGCGTTGTGGATTTCTTCATCGTTATCCGTTAAGTCGGCGGAGTCGACGCCGAGCGCGATGTTTTCGCGGATGCGCTCGCTGAAGAGGAAGGTTTCCTGGGGCACGAAGCCGATATTCTTGCGCAGCGATGCGAGCGAAAAATCGCGGATGTGGCGGCCGTCAATCAGAACTGTTCCTTCTTCAGCGTCGTAGATGCGCGGGATCAGGCTGACCAACGTGGTCTTACCTGAACCCGTGGGGCCGACGATGGCCAGGCTGCTGCCGGCGGGGATGCGGAGATTCAGGTCGTGCAGCACCTGCTTGCCGTCGTAGCTGAAGTTGAGATGGCGGAACTCGATCTCGCCGGTTATCTCGCGGTCTTGCGCTTCCTGGGCATCTTTGATTTCGGGCTGCTCCTGCATGATTTCGTTGATGCGGATGAGCGACGCGGTGCCGCGTTGGAAAATGTTGATGACCCAGCCCAGGGCGATGATGGGCCAGGTGAGTTGCATCATGTACGTGCTGAAGGAGACGAATTGTCCGACGGTCATGGAGCCGGAGAGAGACAGCGTGGTGGTGATTCCCGGATGCGAGTTTCCGAGATTCGTAACCAGCGGCACACGCGAGAGTCCGTGGATGACTTCGCGTCCGCCCAGCCAGAGCACTAGGACGACGGCGCAACCGAGCATGAGTTCGAGCGTGGGCCAGAGCATGCCCATGAGGCGGACCAGTTTCAGGCTGCGGCGGATGTATTCCTGATTTTCGGCTTCGAAGAGACGAATCTCGGCGTCTTCCTGGACATAGGCGCGGACCAGGCGGGCTCCGGAAAAATTCTCCTGGGCGCGGGCGGAGATGTCGGAGAACATGGCCTGAATTCTTTCGAAGCGCTCGTGAATGCGGCGTCCGAAAGTCTGAATCACGATGCTGACGGCGGGCAGCGGCAGAAACGTGTAGAGGGTGAGCCAGGGACTGATCGTGATCATGAAGGCCAGTGCGCCGGCGGTGTAGATGAAAGTGTTGGCCGAATACATGATCGCGGGGCCGAGCAGCATACGGACTGCGTTCAAGTCGTTGGTGGCACGGGCCATTATGTCGCCGGTGCGGTGACGCTGGTAGTAGGAATAGGAGAGGCTTTCGAGTTTGTGAAAAAGATCGTTGCGCAGGTCGAACTCGATGTCGCGCGAAACGCCGATCACGATCCAGCGGGTGAGGAATTGGAAGATTCCCTTGGTGGCGGCGATGGCGAGCAGGATTCCGGCGTAGACGAGGAGCTTGTGGCGGGTGACGCCGTTGTGCAGATCGTCGGCGGCTTTGCCGAGGACGAGGGGGAAGAGGATCCAGATGCCTTGGGTTAGGAAAACGAAGAGCGTGCCCCCGACATAACCCCAGCGGTAGCGTTTCACATACGGCAGCAGCGGGCGCAGACTCTTGGGCAGCATGCTGGTTGAGTAGATGAAATTTTAGCAGGGGCGATGCGGGAGTTCGGGCCTTCGCTCGATTTATCTTTCCTAAAGTTGACTGCTGACTCGAGTGGCAAGATCCTTTAGCTGCTTCTCGACTGCCGGAGTGAAATCCATGGGTTCAAGATTGAGATAGAAGCGCACCTTGCCCTTGCGGACGTGGAGGCCGTGCGCCTGATCAAAATAAGCTTCGTCTCCGAGTCCAGGGGCGGGCGTTTGCTGGCCGTAGAATTTGCTCAATTTGGCGAACAGCTCGGCCGCGGCGGCAGGCGAGGGGTCAACGTATGCCCGGAACCAGAGCTTGCTGCCTTTCGCAAGATAGTTGCAATCCGTGCCAGTAGGGGTGTTGGCATAGGGGCGGGGAGCGACGCTTTTTTGTGGGGAATCGTAGGCTCGTCCCAAGGTCTTGCTCACTTCAGCTGTGGGCAGGAGTGAACAGAGGTCGGCGGGAGGCTCGGCTGCTTTTGCCGGGATAAACGCGGAGGCGGTTACGAGCAGTATGGCACCGACGAACGATTGCTTACTTGAGTGAGTCATGTTGCACACCTTTCGTAGCCCAAGGGCGGTTAACAATCTTCATGCTAAATTTTACACCTCAGCTTCCAGCAGGAGGGGGCTTCTCTCCTGCTGCGGAAGGAGGACGGCCCTGACACGCACCCGATCCCAGACCGGCGACCACCGTGGACGCGAAGCTGGACCACTACCGCAAATTGTTTCCTCTGTCGGTAGCAAGTTAAAATGTCCGGTTTTTGTAGCAGGTGAAATGTCCGGTTTCAAAGTTGTGCCCTCGCCGAAAGGGTTGGGTTGGTTTTGGGGATGGGGTTGCAGGGGAAGGGGGCAGTTCCCCTTCCCCTGCTCAG
>DATHQJ010000343.1:0-17670 GCA_035482825.1 Binatus sp. (SeqCode)
CGAGGGCTGCTACAACCTTGTCGTTACCACCAATGACACGGCACAGTGGTCCACCATCGTCCACCTGGGTCAAACCTTCGCCGTTGGAAACACGCCGTATGCCATAGCCTTCGACGGAACCAATATGTGGGTCCCGGGTTATGGGAGCAACAACGTGACCGAGCTGTCGGCACGCACTGGCGCGGTGGTCGGCACGTTTACAGTCGGGAACGGTCCGGATGGAGTATTCTTCGACAAAACCAACATCTGGGTCGCGAATACCACCGACAACACTGTGACCAAATTATCGGCCACGGGCGCGACACTCGGAGTGTATCCGGTTGGATCCCAACCTTGGGGAATCGCCTCCGACGGAACCAACATCTGGGTGACGAATCGGGGCAGCAACACCGTCACCAAGTTATTGGCCAGTAACGGCGCAACAGTCGCCACGTACGCGGTTGGAGCTGGCCCCTATGGAATCGCCTTCGACGGAACCAACATGTGGGTGGCGAACGATTACGCAAGCTCTGTGACCGAGTTGGTGGCTAGCACTGGCGCGGTGGTCGGCACGTATTCGGTTGGAGCTTCCCCGGTAGGAGTAGCCTTCGACGGAACCAACATCTGGGTCGCAGACCAAACCGGCGCCGTCGGAACCGTGACCAAGTTGGCTCCTACTGGTGCGGTGATCGGCACATATCCGGCTGGGCCTGCCCCCAACGACATACTCTTCGACGGAACCAACATCTGGGTCACGAATAACAGCAGCAACACCGTGACCAAGTTGCTAGCTAGTACCGGCGCAATCGTTGGCACCTACACGATTGGAACCGGCCCCTATGGAATCGCCTTCGACGGAACGAACATCTGGGTTACGGTTCCTGGCAATAACAGCGTGACCGAGCTGCCGGCGCTCTAGCAGGTTTGCACGGTCACTGCTGGGGCTCCCCAGTTCTCCCGTGGTGGTTGAGAACTGGGGCCTCTTCCGGCGCGCTGGCCCGCCCTTTCCAATACTCTGATTGTTGAGGTGCGCCTCGTCGCAGCGTTTGCGACGGAACCCTTCGACCTATGGTTTCGCCAGACGCTTCTTGGCGTCGTCAACCATGGGATCTTTGGCGTTCGGAACCTTCATGGCCAGGAAGTTTTTGTAGGCTTCGGCTGCGCCCGGACTCTTCAGTCCTTCGAGCGCGCGCCCCAGGTAGTAGTAGGTTGCGGGGAAATAGCGGAAGGTCTGCTGTTCGTCGATGTAAATGTCGGTGGCTTCACCGCGGCGCTTGAGGCAGGTTTCCAGCTCGGTGCTGGCATCGGTGAACGCGCCCGCTTCAATGTAGGCCCGCGCCAGATCGAAGCGCGCCAGCCATGAATCCTCCAGGCGCGCGGACTCCTGGTACAACTGGATCGACTGCTTGGCGTGCCCGTTTTTCAGCTGAATGTCGCCCTCGATCAGCTTGCCGAACGATTGTGGTTCGGCTTCGAGTTGCTTGGTGAGTTCGGCGGCAAGCGAGGCAGCGGTGGCGGAGTCTCCCGCCAGCAGATACACGCGCGCGGCGGCGAAGAGCACGTTGGCCCGGCTCATGGTCATGGCCTTCTTCACCGACTGAAGCGCGTCCGCTTTTTTGCCCAGCATCAGTTGGGCCTCGGCCATGATGACGTATTTCTTGGCGGCGGCATCCGCGGACTTGGCCACGGCATCGCCCGCGATGCCCTTTTCCAGCGCTGCAATCGCTGCGTCCGGGTCGCTGCGATACAGGGCGAGATCGGCCAGGCCTCCGGACGCCGAAGAAGCGCCGCCAGCGCTCAAACTCTCGACCTTGTGCCAGGACTGGGCGGCTTTGTCGAAATTTCCTTTGGCGGTTTCGCACAGCGCCAGAATCGTGTAGGCATCTTCATAGACGGGATTAATTTCCAGCACGGCCTGGGCTTCGTGCTCGGAGGTTTCGTAATCCCCTGCGAAGAGCGCATACAAAGACGCGTTGGTGCGGTACACAACATTTTTCGGATAGATCTCAATGGCGCGCCGGCTGACCTCGACCGCCTTGGTCATGTCATGCCGCAGATAATAGGCGTGAGCCAGTGCGCTGAGTCCCATGCTGTCCGCGGGATACTGTTTGACCAGGGCGCTGAATTCCTCGACTGCCTTGTCGCCGTCGGAAACCGCAAGATAGTAGCCGCCTCGGGTGCGATACTTTTCGCGGTCGGTCATGCGGTCAATATGCTGCATGGCAAGCTTGTAGTAGTTGATGGCGTCGGCCTGGTTGCCATCATTCCAGTACATCGCTCCCAGATTGCCGTAGGCGCTGCCAAAGTTGGAATCGAGTTCTACCGCGCGGCGGAAGCCCTTGATGGCCTCGGCACTCTTGCCCGCGTAACGCGCCTCCTGGGCTTCAGCGTATTCGTGGGTAGCTTCGAGCGAACCCGTGGTGAAGGTCTCCGACTCAGCAAGTTTGGCGGATTCCGACGCAGTATCGCCGAGCGCTGTACGCATTTGGTCGGCCAGGGTCGCGACCGCCCTCAGAATGTTGTTTTTGTCCGGAGACTCGGCATCTTCCGTGGAAATGGTTTTGCCGGAAAGCGCATCTCCAATCTTGCTGATGATCTTGTAGCCGGAGCCTGATTTCGTCACGGCGCCACTAACCACCAGGTCCACGCCTTCGCGCACGGCAACGAGCCGGGCGTTGGCCTCATCGAGTTGTGTTGCTCCCGGCTTCAATTCGGCGAGTGTGGCGCGCGCTTGGGCACGGTTGAATACGGTGATAAAGGGCGCGCCTTCGAGCTGCAGCGCGACGGTGGGTTCGACGGTGCCGTCGAACACTTGATCGCCAGTGTCGTTGCGGAAGTCCGCTAACAGGACTCGAACCGCCTGGTGAGCCTGCGCGGTTCGTGGCTTGGAACGCAGCAGCCATCCTCCGCCAGCCGCAGCCAAGGCTGCTCCTGCCAGCACTGCGGCCACCGCCCAAGCGCGTTTTTTCGAAGGCGGCGGGACTGGAGGCTGCAACCCAGAGACCGACATCGACGGCGATCCGGATGGCGACACGGACGGCGACATCGTCGACATCGACCGCGACGTGGACGGCGGATACGAAATCACCGACATCGGGCGCTTGCCCTGGATCTCATCAATTCGGTCCAGAACTTCCTGCGCGCTCTGCCAGCGCTCCGCTGGGTCGCGCTCCAAACACTTCGAGACCAATTCGCTGATGGGTTGCGGAATGGTCGCATCCCAATCGGACGGCGGCGCCGCCCGTTCCTGCATGCGTTTCAGCAGGCTGGCAACCACGCTGTCGGCGTGGTAAGGCATTTTCCCGGTCAGCAACTCGTAGCAGATGAGACCGACGGTAAACACATCGGAGCGAGCATCCAGTTCCTTGGCTTGGGCCTGCTCCGGCGACATGTATTCCATGGTTCCCAGCATGGTGCCGGTGCGGGTCATTCCGTCACCGCCGATGGTGCGGGCCAGGCCGAAATCCATCACCACCACGCGTCCCTGGGCATCGCGCATGATGTTGCCCGGTTTCAAATCACGATGGATCACGCCCTCGCGATGCGCAGCCTGCAGACCGCTCAATGTCTGCCTCATGATCTCCACCGCTTCAGGGACTGGGATCTTGCCCTGGCGGCGAAGGATCTGGTACAGGCTCTCGCCCTCGACGTACTCCATGGTGATGAACTTGATTCCGTCGGCTTCTCCCAGGTCAAAAATCCGGATCACATTCCGGTCGGTGACCTGGCGCGCCAGAATCAGTTCCTGTTTGAATCTTTGGAGAATATCGGGATTGGTGGCCAACTCGGGCCGGATCACTTTCACTGCGATGAGGCGGTCCAGTTCGATGTCTCGGGCCTTATAAACCGCACCCATGCCGCCTTCACCCAGGATCTGCAGGATCTGGTAGCGGTTCCCGAGGACGGTTCCTGGCGGAAGCAACAGAACGGTAAATGAACTGCCCGGCGGAGCGGGCGAGGCCGGAGTGATGCGGCCGCCGGGCGGATTCTGGCTGGTGACGGGCGGGAGCGGCGGCAGCGCTCCTTCCATCATGGTGGCCGCCTCAAATACCCCATCGGCTTCGGATGAAACCGGGGGCGGCATTTGCGCTACCTTATTTTTTTCAAGGGGGGGTGGAGTTCCCGAAGAGCCACTATCGGGCACTAGAGTGGCTGCTTCCGCGTCGTACTGATGCTCTTTGGGATCGCTCATGCCGTGGTCCGCAACTCGCGGCAGTCCTGTACGATCCGCCAGGGTTGCGGCTGATTCGCATCATCTCGACGAATACGGCGCACCTCGAGGGACCGCAAGAATACCCACGCAGTATATACTGACCCGCCAACCGTTGAGCACGGAAAACGCCGATCGGTCAACGATTTACTGCTCTCGATTTACTGATCTGGGCACAGTCGGAACGCGCGCCCGGAGGGCATAGCCGAGTTGGCCCATGACCCCAATCAAAGTCTTCGTAGCGGGCGCTGATTTTCGGGGACGCCTGCTTGCACCATCACCGATCTCCGAAGCCGCTTGCGCGGATCGCTCCACATCAATAAGATAGCTGCGCCTGCAATGGGCCTCACGGAATGATCGGCCAGTCCATCTCCCATTATCGGATTATCGAGAAGCTTGGCGGCGGGGGAATGGGTGTTGTTTACAAGGCCGAGGACACGAAGCTGAAACGCTTTGTGGCGTTGAAGTTTCTTCCCGATGAAGTGGCGAAAGATCCGCAGGCGCTCACCCGCTTTGAGCGGGAGGCGCAGGCTGCCTCGGCGCTGAACCACTCCAACATCTGCACCATTTATGAGATCGATGAGCACGATGGACATACGTTCATCGCGATGGAGTTTCTCGACGGGCAGACCCTGAAGCATCGCATTGGCGGGCGGGCGATGGATGTGGAAATTCTGCTCGGCATCAGCATCGAAATCGCGGATGCGCTGGATGCGGCTCACACGCGCGGTATTGTTCATCGCGACATCAAGCCGGCAAACATTTTTATAACCAAGCGCGGGCAAGCGAAGCTGTTGGATTTCGGACTGGCCAAGCTGGCGCAGAGTACCGAACACACGCTGACGACGCCCGAAGGACCGATGACGAGTCCGGGGTCGACGATCGGGACGGTGGCCTACATGTCGCCGGAGCAGGTGCGGGCGGAGGAACTGGATCCGCGGACCGATCTGTTCGCGTTTGGTTCGGTCATGTATGAAATGGCGACCGGAGATATGGCGTTTTCCGGAAGCAGCAATGGCGTGGTTTTTGAAGCCATTCTGAACCGCATGCCAGCGCCGGTATCGAGCGTGAATGCGGCGATCCCGGAGAAGTTGAGCGATCTGATTCTGAAGTCGCTGGAGAAAGAGCGCGATATGCGCTACCAGACGGCGGCCGAACTGCGCGGCGACCTGAAGCGCATCAAGCGCGGGCTGGAAAGTTCGCGAGCCGAGAATTCGCGGCTCAGGTCGGGGAGCGGCTCCGGAGTTGCGCCGGCATCGGGGACCGGTGTCTCTCCGCGGTCGCAATCGACATCGGCGCCAGAGAATCTTGTACCGCGAGGGCGCGTGTGGAAAGCCGCCAGCGTGGTCGGAGCAGTGGCGCTGCTGGCCGGGCTGGGAACAGGAGCGATGCTGCTGAAGGGGTCGGGGAAGACAGAGTTTGCGGCCTATCACCCGCTGACCTTCCGGCGAGGAATCGTGCATTCGGCGCGGTTTGCAGCGGATGGAAAGACGGTGATTTACAGCGCTGCGTGGGAGGGCAAGCCGCTCAATCTGTTCGCGACGCGACCGGAGAGTCCGCAGTCGCAGGAGATCGAGCCCAAAGGCGCGGAAGTGCTGGCGGTTTCGGCGGCAGGTGAAATGCTAGTCGCGCTGCGCAGCAAGCCGCGGGAGGCATTCATCTACTCGGGGACGCTGGCGACGGTTCCGCTGGTGGGCGGTGCACCGCGGGAAATTCTTAACGATGTGGAGTGGGCCGACTGGTCGCCGGACGGCACGAATGTGGCGATCGTGCACGAGGTGGAAGGGCGGAAGCGCCTGGAGTTTCCTCTGGGAAAGATGTTGTATCAGGCGGATGGATGGATTGGAAATCCGCGAGTAGGGCACGACGGAAAAGTGGTGGCGTTTATCGATCACCCACAACCTTCCGACGACGGCGGAGCGGTGGCGATCGTAGACCTGGCGGGCACCAAGACGAAGCTCTCCGATGGGTGGGACAGCATACAGGGGCTGGCCTGGTCGCCGGACGGCAGGGAAATATGGTTCACGGCGACGCGCACGGGGGGCGACCGGTCGCTGTATGCGACGGATCTGGCGGGGAAGGTGCGGCTGCTGGCGCGAGTGCCGGGCGAACTGACGATTCTGGACGTGGGCAAAGATGGAAGCGTGTTGCTCACGCGGGGGAACGATCGCGCGGGGATTATCGGGCTGGCCCCGGGGGAAACGAAAGAAAAAGATTTGTCGTGGCTGGACTGGTCGGTGCCGGGAAGTCTGTCGAAAGACGGGAAGAGAATTTTATTTCAGGAAGCCGGCGAAGGCGGCGGGCCGAAATACGCGGTGTACCTGCGGGACACGGATGGATCGCCGGCGATCCGGTTGGGGGAAGGCAGCGGACTGTCGTTGTCGCCGGACGGGAAGTGGGCGCTGGCGCGGTTGAATGTGACTCCGGCGCCGTTGCTGCTTTATCCGACGGGCGTGGGTGAGATCAAGACTTTGAAGAGCGATGGACTGAATCATATTTCCGCGGCATTCCTGCCGGACGGCAAGAGATTCGTTTTTACGGGAACGGAACCGGGGCACGGAGTGCGGCTTTACCTGGAGTCGCTGGATGATCCCAAGCCGCGGACAGTGAGCGTTGAAGGAGTGCGGTCTGGATTTGCTTTATCTCCCGACGGCCGCTATGCGGCGACTCGCGGACCAGACGATAAGGTGTATCTGTTTCCGGTAGAAGGCGGGGATGCGAAGCTAGTCCCTGGGTTGCAGCCGGGAGAGGTCGCGACCGCGTGGTCGGCAGATGGGCGGTCGCTTTTTGTGATCGCGCGCGGACAAGTTCCGGCACAGGTATTTCGCGTGGATGTGGCGAGCGGGCAAAGAAGTCCGTGGAAAATGATTGAGCCCGCGGACGCGGCGGGGATCGACACGGTCGGCCGGGTGATGATGTCGACCGACGAAAAGGCCTACGTGTACTCCTATGTGCGGACGTTGTCTGATCTGTATCTAGTGCAGGCGTTGAACTAACACGAAGCTGCGGAGAAGGAATTTGCTTGGCTGATCCCGCTGCAATCCCGACCACCATTGCAGCTTGGCTCTCGGTTCGCAATGGCGCCCGCGCCGTGGCCTTTTACAAGTCCGCATTCGGAGCGACCGAGTTGTTCCTGATGGAAGATGGCGGAAGCGTGGTGGCGCGGCTGGCGGTGCAGGGCGCGGAGTTCTGGCTGAGTGACGAATCTCCCGAAAACGGCAACTTCAGTCCCCAGACCCTGGGCGGCGGTTCGGTCCGCATCATCTTGACTGTGGCAGATCCCGATGCAGTGTTCGCGCGCGCTCTGGCCGCCGGCGCAACGCAGGTCTACCCGGTCGTGGAGGAACACGGATGGCGTTTAGGCCGCGTCGTCGACCCCTTCGGACATCACTGGGAGATCGGCCGCCCGCTGGCGTAGCGGCGTGCTTGCAAGCGTGGATGCCTCAATGCGCCGCCATCGCTACGCGCAATCTTTTCTCCGCGTCGTCGCCCCAGTAACCGCAGTCGAGCCGGATGAAGACTGAGGTGTAGGGAATCGTGAGGTTGGTTTTCAGAATTAGAATGTGGAACGTCTTGCCCGCTTCATCGAGCTTGGAGATGATTTCCTCGTGGGGCAGGGATTGGGCTTCCGTCTTGGCTAAAAGGCCGGTCAGCGCATCGCGATAGGCGGTCACTCCTCTGGCGTCGCTCTCGGGAACCAGTTTCAGCTCCGCGTCGGTAAAGATGACGGGCCGCACATGCTTCGCTCGCGCGATCTGGCCGAGGACGGTCTTCACCACCTCGAGTTGATCGTCATTCGTCTCGATGGTCTCGATGCCGGCGCTGGTTTGCAGCGGATATGCCGAATCCACTACGGCAATCCAATTCCGATGGCCCATCAACTGCAGTTGCTGGTTCAGCCGCACGCGCCAGTCGTGGTTGGGTGGATTCATTCTCGCCGACGCGCTGCCGGGCGCAAGCGCGAGAACCGTCGCCAGACAAACCGCCGCGAAGGTCAGCGCTCTTCTGAGTGTAGCGATCATAGGTCGTCTCCCTGGGTGCACCATCCTATCTCAACGCAGCGTGGCGTGATTGCAGTCAACACCCCAGCCGCGGAGCGGCGGCATACGATAGCCCCGGCGGGAATGAAGGATGGAGGGGGCTGGCCCAACCCTTCGCATGGAATTCCCAATTCGGGTTGACCCACCCTTCCCGCGCCTTTTGCGGGAGGGTGGGCCTCCGCGCCGACTACCATCAGCGTGAATGCATGTCAAACCAGTCCGCTATCAAAACCAGCGCTGCCTGCATTTCATCACGTTTAGTTGCTATCACCGGATGCCGCGGCTCGATAGTTTGACGGCCAAAGAGGAAGAGGCCTTCGAGCGAACGTGTGAGCGAGTCCGCGTTTGGTATGGCTGCTACATTCCCGGCTACGTAGTGATGCCCGAGCACGTGCACCTGCTGATCAGCGAACCAGAACGCTCGAAGGCGAGAACAAATGGTTGTCGTGGTCGTGGCTAGAGCCCACCCTCCCGCAAAAGGCGCGGGAAGGGTGGGGCAACCTGGCAAAGGGATTGCGTCCGACCCCGACGTCCATGCCACGGATGCGGAATTCTGGAAGAACGCTAAGGTCGTCATGCCGACGCCAAAAGAAATCGTAACCATGCGCCTGGACGGACGGGTGGCTCAGGCTTCTGATTTTGCTTGTCACCAACAAATACGGAGGGTGCCCCATCCTTTCGCGTTCTTTGCGAAAGGGTGGGAACCACGGACCCATGCGCCTACGGTTTCACCCCCAACTGCCAAAACAAAAACGAATAAATATCCGTAAATTCTTCGATCTGCTTGGTTACAGGTTTGCCTGCGCCGTGTCCGGCTTTGCTCTCGATTCGCAATAAGATCGGCCTGGTGCGGCTCGTGCCGTTTCTTGCTTCGGACTGCATTAACGCGGCCATCTTCTTGGCGTGCATGGGGTCGACTCTCGTGTCGGTGTCGGCGGTCATGAATAGGATTGCGGGATACTCCGTGCCCGACTTCACGCGGTGATAGGGGGAGTAGGCATAGAGCCATTTGAATTGCTCCGCATTTTCGGACGTGCCGTATTCGGGGATCCACAATTTTGCGATCTGGAAATCCTGGTAGTGGAGCATGTCTAACAGGGGGACCTGGCAGACTACGGCGCGGAACAGGTCGGGGCGCTGGGTGATCATGGCGCCCATGAGCAAGCCTCCGTTGGAGCCGCCCTGGATGGCGAGATGATTCTTGTCGGTATATTTTTCTGCGATGAGGTGCTCGGCGGCGGCGATCATATCGTCAAAAACATTTTGCTTCTTATCGAGCATGCCGGCGCGGTGCCAATCTTCGCCGAATTCTGCCCCGCCGCGCAGGTTGGCTACGGCATAGATGCCGCCGTGCTCCATCCAGAGGTAGGCGGTGCGGCTGAAGGTGGGCGTGAGGCTTACGTTGAAGCCTCCGTAAGCGGTGAGCAGAGTGGGATTCTTGCCGTTCTTCGGGATACCTTTTTTGTGCACGATAAACATCGGCACGCGTGTGCCGTCTTTTGATTTGAACCATTCCTGCGCCACTTCGTAGGCGGAGGGATCGATCGAAGGGGCGTCGACTTTGGTCCATAGCGACGTGGAACCGTCTTTCAGATCGTAGCGATAAATCGACGGGGCAAAAGTGAAGGACTGGAAGCCGTAGAACATGTCATCGCGATTCCAGCGGCCGCCGGTGCCGAAGACGGCGCCGATGGCGGGGAGCGCAACGTCGCCGAGCTTCTTGCCCTCGAGATCGAAAAGCTTGAGTTGCGACGTTGCGTTCTGTTCGTACTGGGCGAAGAGTTTGCCGCCATAAACTGCCGCGCCTTGCAGAACGGCGTCGGACTGCGGGATCAGCTCTTTCCAGGACTCGCGATCATAGTTGCCGGCGTCGGCCACGAAGACGCGGTAGCGCGGGGCGTCTTCATTCGTGGTGATGTAGAGCTTGCCGTTGTAAACGTCGGCGCCATAGAGAAAGTTTTTGCCGGTCGTGATGCTCGTAGGCGGAGTGCCCGCCTTGACGTCCATCAGATAGAGTTCGGACTTGGTCCAGCCTTCCGAGACGCTGATCAGCAGCCAGCGGCCGTCGTTGGAAATCGACACGCTGGGCCAGTCCTCGGGGTCGCGGCCTTCGCCGAAGATTGGCTTGTCGTCGTTGATGGGATCGTCTCCCAGTTGGTGATAGAAAACGTGGCGGTTGTACATCTCCTGGCCGGCAGGGACTTCGCCTTTTTGCGGATAGCGCGTGTAATAGAAACCGGTGTTGTCGAGCTTCCACGCGACCGATGCGGCGCGAGTGCGTTCGATGGTATCGGGCAGCACGGTGCCGGTCTTGGTTTCGATGATGTGCAGCGTACTCATCTCGGAGCCGCTGGGCGAAGTTCCGTAGGCGACATATTTTCCGTTTTCGCTGGGCTGAAACCAGTCGAGCGCGATGGTGCCATCGGCGGCGAGGGTGTTGGCATCGACCAGAACGCGGTCTTCTCCGTTCACCCCGTCCCGCACATTGTCTCGCACATAAAGAATCGGCTGGTTCTGCATGCCTTCGCGCTTGGTGTAGAAGTAATGGCGGCCGGCGATCATGGGAGGCGTGACGCTGCCGATGGAGAGCAGGTCGGTTAGACGTTTGTGAATGGCCGTGCGCCCGGCGAGGCGGTCCAGCATGCCGCGGGTGTAGGCCATTTCCTCTTCCACCCATTTCTTGGTCTCGGGGCTGTTGCCGTCTTCGAGCCAGCGATAGTTGTCGAGGACTCTCGTGCCGTGAAAAATGTCGATGATCGGCTTCACCTCGGCAACCGGGGGCGCAGACGGCGGAACTGATTGAGACTTGGAATCATCGCCCGCATAAGCAGTGGCGGCCAAAAGAAACAGGGAAGAAAAAGACCAGAACAAACGAAAACCTCCTGTCATACGCACCTCTGAAGAAGCCAATTCGATGGTCGAATATCGATGTTCGAGATCGATGGTCGGCGAGCGCTGAGCGGCGCCCAGGGAAGGCGACCAAATGGCTAGGTTAGCAGAATAGAGTGAGGGGTGTTGGTGGATGGGCCGGCGATGGAACACGATCCGCGCTCAACTGTTTTCAGACCGCAAGCGGAATGCTATGATAAAGACGACCGCAAAGATCGCGCCCCCAAGGCCCGATCTTCCACACTCCTCAGTAGCTCAATGGCAGAGCATCCGGCTGTTAACCGGAGGGTTGTAGGTTCGAATCCTACCTGAGGAGCCATTCTTTCAATGGCTTACCGAAGCTTGCAATCAGTAGCGCAATCAGTTAAGCGGGGCGGTTAAGAGCCAGCCCAACAACCCTGGAGTGGGCCAGTCCCATCTCATTCGTCACCACGTCGCCATAGATGTTCATCGTCGTTCTGATGTCGCTGTGCCGCATCAGCTTCTGTTGAACAGCGATTGGCGTTCCAACGGCATCCAGCCAGCTTCGGTAGGTGTGCCGAAAGGCGTGGGTGCCCAGATGCCCGATTCCCGATTTCTTGGATGCCCGCTCCAATTCGCGCCAAAACCCTGTATACGAATAGGGAAGCCGACCCAGCTTTAACGGGCTGGCGAAAATCCAATCTTCCTCGGCTGAGAATTGGCTAGTCCGCCTCCAGACACGCAATATCTCCAGCAGGTCCGGGTCGATCGCCAACGACCTACGAGAGGAATCGGTTTTTACATCATCCACAATTTGCTTAACGATGCCCCGCTCAATTTTGACCCTACTTTCCAGCCAGTCGATATCGTTCCACTTCAGGGCGAGTAGCTCTGAGACCCGCAATCCCAAACAGACTGACACCAGGGCCATTGTGCTGAATGGTGTCTTGAGGAATGCAGACAGTCTCCGGAACTGTTCGACAGTGAGACTTCGGGGTTTTCGAATACGCTTTGTAACACCCTTCACGACCACAAGGTCGATGGGGTTACGTGCGATGTCCAGGACGCCGCACCACATCGCGAACTCGATCAAGGCCCGAAGCAGGTTGCGAACGTGAGACCGGCTCTTTGGTGACAGATCAAGCTGGCAAAGCCAGAGTTCAACAGCTCTGGGCTGTATGTCAGTGATAGACTTGTCGCCCCATTGAGGCAAAATGTGGTTACACAGCCATGAGCGGCACACACGAGAGGTCTCTGAACGCGAAGGCATTCTTTCGGATTGGTAACGCTGAGCCAATTCTCTTATCGTATGCGTCGTGTGCGTTTGGGTGATTGGTTCATTGACAGCCATCTGGCGAAAAGATTCTGCCGCTCGCCATGCGGCTGCCTTAGTAGGAAAGTCTCGCAACGAACCAATCAACTTGGTTCGACGGACTCCGTTTTCGCAGAATAGGTAATTCCACACCCTGCGACGTTTATCGCAAACAACAGATCCTTGCTTGTGCCGTGCCCGTTTCATAATCTCCTCTCTTTCGCGAGCACGGACGGCTGAACCGAGCTTACCACAGGCTTCTTGTGTATGACAGCCGCGTCGAGGTCCACCTGAAGAAAGCGCCAAACGCGGCGTTGCGTTCCTGTGAGCGCATAGGCCTTCACTTTACCCTGTCGAGCCCACAGCAGAACGGTTCGCACTCTTAATTTCAGATATTGTGCGGCTTCCCTCGCGGTCAGCCATGTTGAAGTTGGTACTTCTCGAGGTTGAGTAGAAGAATGATCGAAATCGGCTGCTGGGATTGCGCACATACACAACTCCTTTTGGTTTGTTTGATTTCGCAGTCACAAGGTGCCACATGATGAACATCCAGCCAGTTCTGATCCAGATCCTTTGCGGGTCGCCACCACCATGCCGCCTGCCTTTCCGCCGGAGGTATGCCGGAGCATAGAGAGTCTTTTCATTTTCCTTGTAGGCGAAACTGCTTTTTCCGTCAAAGTTTGAAGATCAGGCGGATCTCGACCGAGACTGTCGCTGGCCGCACATTCTGCGCGCACATCTCGAACGAGGAATCAATGAGAAAGGAGCTTGTTGTGCTTTCGCGACTTGAGGGAGCAGGAAAATACTCTGCCCGCTGCGTACTGTTATGGCGAAGCGGTGTTCAGTGCGGCAAGGCTACAGAAGTCGCTGCCGTCAGCTAGGTTACAAGCTGGCCACGGAAAAACTCAGTTACGCGGGGAGTGAATGCCTGGAGAGAAGAACTTCCGAGGGGGCTAGAAGCGGAATAATGCAAGGAAAAGTTGTTGGATTTTCGTGCATTTGATAATGGTGTAATCTGCTTTCGCATTACCGTGACCTTCGGGACACCGCACATTGCCGCCGTCAGCGCGGCGATTTCGTTGTTGGGTAGCGGTGGAGGCTTGATAACGTAGTGCGACGGATCTCAGTCACATTCAGAATTTGCCAGCAATCTTCCATTTATTTCGGATGACCCGATAGACTCCGATGTGTATGCCTGGGACGAAGTTCTTTTAGTTCGTCGAAACAGGGAGCACACTGTCTGATGTGTGCCAATGTAGAAGCAGATTGGGCGGCCTCAGGTTCGGCCGCTAGTCTCTTGAGTACGGAGCACCCGGGGCAGTCGGTTCGCTCTGGGTTGGGATAGTCTTGATGCAAAACCATGTCGAAGGCATGGAGTAGGTCGTTCTCCAGATTCATCTGATTTCAACTATCCTCTCTGAATCGACTAAGTCCACAACTATTAGGTGCTCCCCGGCGATGCTATCCTACAACTCTTCTGGGCAAAACTGAGGCCGTTTCCCTGAACCAGAAAATAAATCTGGGCAAGACCGACTTGGAAAGTTCTCGTTGGGCCCCACGGGCACTCCTCGAGGCAGGTTGAGACGGGCGCTCACGCCCGCAAGTTCAGTATAAGAATTCCGCATAACAGATGAGATATATTTCCGTTTCGCTGTCATGTATAGATAGAAGGGACTGTGGGCCTGGATTCCAGATCGTGACCCGATATGTTGGACGGTAGCCAGTCGAGGACGCGCCGGGTCTTCCGTTGGTCGGGGACAGCAAGAGAGACCGCCAGGGCCTACCTGAATGCCAGAAAGCGCTCGGAAGAGTCCCGACTGGGCGTTCCAACCGATTTGAAGACCCTCATCACAAGATTGGTTGAAGTCTCCGGAAACCCCAGGGACGCTTGTCGAAGGTTCGCGCGGCAGGTCGGTATTCGAGAGAGGCAATCTTATCGGCAGTGGACCAACAAGGAGCAACAGAAGCTGCTCGACTTGATCGCGTCTCATCCCGTGCATGAAGTGGCACTCCTGCTCCGTCGCTCAGCAGCATCAATACGCTCCATGCTGCGGCGGCTGGGTGCGAACGGCCGCATGGGACAGGATTGGTTCACGAAGTACACGTTGGCGGAGGCACTTCATATCCGTGCCGAAGAGGTACAAAAATGGATTGACCGGGGATGGCTCAAATGCCGGATCGCCCAGACCGGGAGACTCAAGAAGGAAATCGTTGACGCGGCTGATTTCTGTGAGTTCTGCAAGCGCCATCGCGCCGAGATCGTTGGACGAAGGTTGAACTCGGACCGCCTGAACTTTGTCCAGACGTTTGTATTTCCTCCCAGTCACATGGAACTGCTACCCGTGCGAGAAGCTAAAAAAGAACAAGCGGAGTACGAAGCACAGATGAAAAAGGAAAACCGTTCTGCGGCGCAGGAGTTTGAGCCGGAAGACGACTTGGGCATCACAGCCTGATATTGAGAGTCGATACCGATGCTGTCGCAGCGGCGTCAAGCCGCGTCCGACTGGGCTGGTTTCGAATGTTTCGGGGAGAGGCGATGGTCGATCCGATCTCTCCGTTTCTCATCAACTAGGAGCTTCCGTCTTACATTTCTGATTTCGCGCCAGAAGCTGTTGCGAACCGTCGCGACTGATGTTCCGAGTGCCTCGGCGACTTCCTCCCAGTCGTAGCCGGCCCCTCTGAGAGCCAAAACCACGCTGTTTCTTTCGCTGAGTTTTCGAACGATGTTCTCCAAATCCAGTCGCGCGTCGGCTTGGCGGCTCCAGCGATCGTCTCCCACCCAAGTCGACAGTTCAACCGCTCCACCCGCCGGTTCCAGGCGACGAGACTTGGCGGCGAGTCGCCGAAGCGCCCGCGAGAAAGCCAACAGGAGCAGTCCCTTTTTCGGTGACGACGACGGGGCGCCCATCCGGTCCAAGTAGCGAGAAACTTGCGCAACGGAGTCTTCCATCACATCGGCGGCTTGTGCAGGGTCGACAAGAAGTGATTGCGTCCGACGGCAGGCTTCTTCCCAGACCTCGTGTGCTGCAGATCGCACATCAGCCCGAATTTGCCTTCCCTTACGATCGACTTCCCGATCCCACCAAAAAACAAGTCTCTCCGGCTTTCCCATACAGCACCCTGTGAGTGAAGACGAAGGGTAAGAGGAACCACATAATCCGGGCCAGGCGGAGGCGGTAAACTCCGAGCATGACGACAACAGGAGGCGGTGACGGGATATCATCGCGCGGCAGAGGCGGTTGGCTCGCACTCCGATTTGACGGTACAGTGCTGGCGTTTGTCCCAGGTAGTAATGGCCGTAGAGTCGGTTCCAAAGCGGTCGGGAAACCGGACAGAGCGACGTTCTTCAACACAATTTGAGGATTTCTGTGCGCGCCAACAAAGATTACGCGGAACCCCCACCACCGTCTGCAGTCCGTCTTGCTGCGGCTCAATAGTCCAAACATCGCGAAGCTCCCAGCCCAATACAGCGTTTGCCTTAAAATAAAATGGTGCATTTGTAAAGGCTTGCCAACGATGCAAGTCATCGCCTTCAATTGGGGCGGTCGCCAGCGCGCACTCTTTTTGTTTCCCATATCATCATCCGACGCGTAGAGATGAGAACTATCGTGGCGCACATCCGTCCGCGAGTGATTATTTTTCTTTTCCACGGTCGGAATTCCGGACAGCAGAAAGGCAAAGGGAAGGAAAGGTCAGGGTGCGCAGTCGGCTAGTTGGGTGCGAATCGGGGGACGCAGACTGCGCTTGCACAACGTTCAGTTGTTCGAGCGTTGCGCTGAGTCAGGCAGTTCTTCCGAGACCGCCAAAATGCAGGATTGGCCGTCGAACTCGATTTTGTCCGCCGAATAAGTTGTCGTCTTGATTTGGCCGGATTTTGTCCGAAGCCGGGCGATGAAATCACGAATCGGGCCGCGTTGGAGCTGCGCGATCATCAGCGCGCGGTCTGACAGATCTTCCCAGATTCTCAGCTCATGGACCGTCCGGTCGAGTACTTCTGCTCGGGAATAGCCATATCGACATTCGAATGCGGCGTTTACATCCACGAACCGCCCATCTGCAATGGTTGTGATGGAGAATGGGACCGGACTCGCACGAAAGACTTTCTGGAACCTGTCCTCCGAGAGTCGGCGCACCTCCTCCGACTGCACCAGCGCGGCTTGCGCTCGTCGGAGATCTTCTATCCGCTTTTCAAGTTCCTCCCCATAAATCGCAGCACGTTCGTACAGACGGGAATTCTGGATTGCCGCCGCGGCGGGGATTGCCAACAATTCTGCCCGCCGGAGATGGTGTTCCGTGAAGCGGTTGGGTTCAGAATGACCAACGGAGAGAAATCCGAGGTACTGTCCGGACGCGACCAGAGGAACGCTCAGCCAGGACCGCAGATGTTCATGTGCTTCGAACGTGCGCCACGATTGCTCTTCTCCGGTATCGGAGATTAAGACACTGTTCTGTCCAGCTAAAAGCCGCTGCAGGAACGGCGAGTCGTTGGCATTCAGAGTGAGAGGGAATGCCGAACACGGCTTCGGAGTCTTGGGGCAGATCTTCTCGCCTAGCGACAGCACGTGGGGACCGCCCTCCGCGATTAGGACCCGAGCGCAGGTGTACGGTATTAGGTCCGCCAGCGATTGGAGAAGGGCCTCGAGAACGAAGTCCATCCGGAGATCCTGCGTCAGCCCAAAGGTCGCTTTGCGCAGCGCTTCGGCTTCAACCCATGAGGATTGGGCGAGGGCAAGATTGGTTGCGACTTGTTCTTCTGCTGCCTTTTGGGCAGTAATCTCGACCACAGTACCGACGAGACGGCGAATCTTGCCTTCAGAGTCGCGCACCGGGAAACCGCGCGCCCAGACCCAGCGCACTTCTCCGCCTGGCCTTACGATCCGGAACGTCTCATTAAACTGCCCGTTCTGGGCGGCGTCTTCGAGCTTCCCGAGCACGTGGACACGGTCATCGGGGTGGACGATGTCTTTATGAGACGACGGACTCTCAATTAAGGACTGGCACGAGCGTCCCGTGATGGCCTCATAGGCCTGGTTAACGTAAAGAGCCTTCTTGCTATCGGCATCGATCATCCAGAAGATTTCCTGGATATTGCCCGCCATCTGCTGGAATTCATGTTCTGCCGTTTGGAGGACGCTGGCCGCACTGCGTTGGTCGCGCCGCAGTTGGAGAAAAACCCTAGCCAAAAGAAGACTGAATATGCAAAAAGCGGCAGTCATGCCGCCCAAGAGCACCACTGAGACCCTTGGCCTTTGGAGGTTGGAGACCAACACGGCAACAAA
>DATHQJ010000344.1:0-13435 GCA_035482825.1 Binatus sp. (SeqCode)
GGTACTTCATAAACTCTCACCCTTCTTTCATGACGGCAAAAGCGAGCTTCTGTACCCACCGACTCTGTTGCACGGGGGTAGCCAATCAAGTGCTCGTAAGTAGCTGTTTCTATTGGAGATCGTGGGCCTTGATTGGGGGTCCGTGGGCCACTCTGTCCCGCCGGACTGGGCGTGGGACACTCTGTCTCACCCCGAACGTGACCTTGGTCCTGGGGCACTGATTACGGGAGCGAATGCGCGATGGGACGAGCGCCGAAAGTGCGAGCCGAACTGAGTGACTGAGGTGAGTTTCGAGTGAAGTGCCTACGGTGAGTGCCTAGATTGCTGCGGCTTTGCCTACGGCGAGCCGTTGCGGCTGCGGCATTTTCGGCATCGCCGCCATCAGGCGCTGCGTGTATTCGTGGCAGGGACGGGTCAGAACTTGTTCGGTGGTTCCGGCTTCTACAATCTGGCCTTCGTGCAGAATCGCGATGCGGTCGCAGACGCCCGCCACCGACGCCAGGTCGTGCGAGATGTAGAGGATCGCCATTCCGGAGCTGCGGTTCAGGTCGCGAAACAGGGCCAGAATCTCGGACTGGGTGATGACATCGAGGGCGCTGGTGGCCTCATCGGTGATCAACAGGGCCGGCCGATGCATGACCGCCATGGCAATCAGCACGCGCTGCGCCTGGCCTACGCTCATCTGCGATGGGTATTTCTGCAGAAATTCGTCACTCGAAGGCAGACTCACGCTTTCGAGCGCTGCCCGGATGGCGGCATCGCACTGGGCGCGGGGTCCTGCCGCGTGCGCCCGCCACGCTTCGTTCAACTGGGTTCGAATTTTGAGCGCTGGATTCAGCGACGACAGGGGACTCTGCAGCACGAGCGCAACTTTTCGTCCACGCAGACCGCGCAATTCCCGCTCGCCCAGGGTCAAAAGATCGCAGCCGTCGAACTGGATCGCGCCCTCGGTTTTGGCCCGCTTGCGGTCGAGAAGGCCTAGAATCGCCATCGCCAGAGTGCTTTTGCCAGATCCGCTTTGTCCCACCAGCCCGAGAACTTCGCCCCGCCGGATTTCGAATTTCACGTCACGCAACACCGCAGGCTTGTCCCCGTAGCGCACGGAAACATGCGCCGCTAGCAGAACTCCCGGTTGGCTGTTGCTGGAATCCATCCTCTGTGTCCCTCAGTGTCCTCTGTGTTTAAGGTTTTAGTTTCCGTATGATTGCCTGCGAAGCCGTAGCGAAAGAAGTTGCGTTTACTTGACCGAAAGCCGTTCGGCGTTCCAATAAGTCTGTGGAACCAGAATCACCGGGCTTGTGCCTTGCACCGACGCGGCTTCTGCCGAGAGTGCATTCCGGTTCACCAGATAAAGAAACGGAGCTTGCTCCACCGCAATCTCCTGCACACGGTCGAAACTTTCTTTTCGCTTCTTGGGGTCGGCTGAAGAAGCCTGAGCCCGCATCAGGCGGTCAATCTCCGCTTCCCACGCGGTTTCCGGAGCCTTCTCCGACGGATTCCACTGGTGATTTTCCGACGAACTGAGCCACACGTTCATCTGCTCGCTCGGGTCGAGTCCAACATTGGTGAGCCCCAGTAAGATGGCCTCGTAGTCGAACGTCTGCGTCATGCGCTCGATCAGAGAAGGGAAGTCGAGCGTCACCACGTTCACCTGAATGCCGATCTTCTGCAGATCTTCCTGAATCATGGTGGCCATGCGCTCGCGATATTTGTTGCCTGCGTTGGTGATGATGGAAAACACGACGGCATTCCCATCTTTGTCTTTGAGCGCCCCGTTTTCCATGCGGTAGCCCTCGCCCTGCAGAGAGCGGAGAGCGGCGTCGGGCGCGTAGGCCTCGGCCTTGAGCGCGGCGTTGAACCAGAATTTATTGGCGGGAGAAACCGGGCCCACCGCCGCCTGCGCGTGTCCACGAAAGACGACACGAGCCAGATCCTGGCGATTGATTGCCGCGGAGACTGCCCTGCGGAAATTCGCCGACCGGAACCAGTTCTTCTTGTACTCCGGCAATGGAGCCTTCGCGACCTCGTTGAACCACATCTGCTCACTGTCGAGCGACGGTCCGGCATCATGCACCAGTTGCGGAGAGGTTGCCGCCAGCTTGTCGAAGTACTCGCTGTCGAGTGAATTGATCAGGTCGATTTCTCCGCGCTTGAAGCGCAGCATTTCGACATCGCGATTGGGCTGAATGTCGAGCCGGATGGAATCCAAGTAGGGCAGCTTCCGGCCTTGCGCATCCGTCTTCCAGTAATTCGGATTGCGCTTCAGCAGCAAGCTCGCCCCCGGCTTGTAATCCGCCACCATGAATGGTCCGAGCACCGCCATTTCCCGCTTCGCGGAGTGTGCCGAAAGTATGGCCACCTGATCGAATTGCCGGTCGAGTCCGGCCACGGGCGCGGGAAAGGTGATGGCAATCTGGCGCGAGGAAATAATTTTCGTTTCTACATTGCCCGGCCCCGAACGGAAGGCGTCTCCCGTGGGGGAATGCAGCGCGGGATCCATCAACTGCTGCACGGTGTAGGCGACATCTTCGGCGGAAAACGGCGTGCCGTCGGAGAACGAAACTCCGCCGCGCAGCTTGAACGTGATCTGGCGGCCGTCGTTCGATATCTTCCACGATTCGGCCAGTTCCGGCTCCAGCGCCTGCGTCTGCCGGTTCATGCGGACCAGCACGCCGCCGGTCAAATAGCGGATCGCGGCCGAGGCGTCGTCTTCCACTTTCAAGGGATCAAATGTTTTCGGTTCCGAGCGCAGGCAAAAGCGCAACTCGCCCTGTGCCGCCGCTGAGCCGGCCAGAATGCTCAGGCAGGCCATGGATGCCAGAATTGCTTTCCTCAATGTGGATGCCATTACCGCCAACCTTCCCCGCAGTTCCGTAATCTGGAGGCCCGTCATGCGGACAGCTCCTCTTGCTTCGAAAGCACGAGTTGAAACGAAGTCACCACCACCACCAGCAAAATCAAGGGCACGAATTTCCACGGCTCTTCGCCCACCGATACCAGGCCTTCCAGTTCCTTGAGGAGACTTCCCCAGGAAGGCATCGGCTCGGCCACACCGAGCCCTAAAATTCCCAGATTCGCCTCGCTCAGAATGAATGCTGGAATCGAGATCCAGAACTGCGCATACAGCACAGGTTTCAGATTCGGCAGCACGTGAATCCAGAACAGCCGCGCCCCGCGAATGCCGGATGCTTTGGCCTGCCGCACGAAATCCGAGTCCCGCAGCGATCCCGCCGTCGAGCACAGCACTCGCGCGGCGCTCGTCCACCCCAAAAGCCCCAACATCAGAAACGTGACCAGCACTGAGACCAGCGGCGACACGTTCAGGGGCATGAGCGCGCGAACCGTGATCAGCAGGAAAAGCCACGGCAGCGATAGAAACAAGTCGGTCACCGCCATCGCGCCCCGCGCCCATGCTCCACCCAGATATCCTGCGAGCCCGCCCACCAACGCCGCCATCAAGGTTGAAAGCAGCGCGGCGGCCGGCGCCAGCAGCAGCGAAATGCGCGTCCCGTAGAGCACGCGGGCGAACCGGTCCCGTCCAATTTCGTCGGTTCCCAGCCAGTGCGCATGCGACGGTGCGGCGTCGGCCGCCTCGCGATATTGCTTCGCGTAACCCGCCGGAGCCAGCCAGTTCGCGGCCAGCGACACGCTGACCACGAGCAGCAAAACCGCACAGGCCAGAGTTCGCCAGACACGGGTCCGCGAGAAATTCAGGCGCGAGAAGTTCATACTTCCTGTCATGCTTCTTGACCCCGAAGCATATGTCCGATTACTTCGGCGCTTGAGTTCGCCAGCAAGGTTACCAACGTCACCAGGATGGTGAGATTGGTCAAAAGCGGCAGATCGCGCGCCAGCGCCGCCTGCCAGGCCAGTTGGCCAACTCCCGCGAGCCCGCACAGCGCTTCGACCGGAATCGCCGCGCCTACTGCGAGGCTCACCGACACTCCCGCCACAGCCAGCAGTTGCGGGCCAGCCACTGGGACCACATGCCAGAACAGAATGCGCAGCTCACTCAGCCCCTTGGCTCGTGCGGTAATAATGTGGGGCAGGGAATATGCCTTCGCCAACAAGTTGCGGGCATAGCGATATACCCGCGGAAACACGATCAGGCCGATGGCCAGCGCGCCCGGCACGTTCCACAACACTGAGAGCAGAGCCAAGACCGCCGCCGGGATGCACAGAAAAGTTCCGCTGATCGCCGTGGTCAGCGCGTCGTAAGCCGATACCCGCAACCACGCGGCGCTGAGCGCCAACGCCATCGCCATGGCCCAACTCAGCAACAAGCCAATCCCGACCAGCCGTAGAGTCAGCGGAGCCCGCTCCCGCAACAACTGGCTGACCGGCTGACCCAGAGAGATCGAAGTGCCAAGGTCTCCGTGCGCCGCGCGTTGTAAGGAATGAAAATAGAAGCGGTAGAGATTGTGCTGTTCGAGGCGAGCCTGGTGCAAGGCGCGAATGCTTTCTGAATTCAGATGAGGATCGAGCTGCGATTCGTCGACGTCAAAGCCCGGCGCCAGCCGTACCAGCGCCGATGAGAGCAGGCCTCCCAGCAGGACGGTAGCGACGATGGCGAAGGCATGCCGCGCAATTTTCCGCCTCAGCATGGTTCCATGGCTCCTATTCCGCCGTCGCTCCGCGAGTTTTAGCATCCTGCTCGCGCTCGACGGATGTGGCGTGATGGCTCTGCTTCATGGAATACATGCGCCGGTCGGCTTCGGCCAGCAGGCGCTCGACATCGAATCCGTCTTCCGGGCAGAAAGCCATGCCCACGCTCAGCGTGATTAGATCCCGCCCGCATACATGCCGGCCGGATTCGATGGCCGCCTGATTCAGGCTCTCGGCCTTGATTCTCGCCGCCTCGGTGGTCAGGCCAGGAGCGGTAATCACAAATTCGTCTCCTCCCATGCGCGCCACATAGTCGTAGCCGCGGCAGACATCCTTGAGACGGGTAGTGAACTCGCGCAGCAGTTTGTCGCCTTCCAGATGTCCGAACGAATCATTGATTTGTTTGAAGCCGTCGATGTCGCATACCAGCACCGCCAGCGGAGTCTTCATGCGGCGGCAGCGCGCCACTTCCTGGGCCAGATGCACAAACAGGGACCGCGCATTGGGCAGCCCGGTCAGGTAGTCGGTGGTTGCCGAACTCTCGGCCTGCTGATACTTCAGCGCATTCTCGACCGAGAGCGCGACCTTGGAAGCGACTGCCAGCAAGATTCTCAGATGATCCGGGGTGAAGGCATCGCGGTTGGCGTGGTACATCGCCAGCACGCCGACCACGCCGTTGAGTCCTTCCAAAGGCACGACCAGCGCCGATTGCAGCGTCGTATGCTTTGCCGGGTCGACGACGTATCCGGCTTCCACTTGCGGATTTCCGTTGACGATTGGTTTGCAGTTCGCCGCCACCCACCCGCACAATCCTTCGCCCACCTTGATTTTCAGCGACGACAGCATGTGGAAATTTTCGCCGCTGATCAGTTCCGGTAGAAGCCAGCCATTCCGGTTTACGAACACCGCGATCGAATCGTAAGGAATCATGCGGCGCAGGCGCATCGACAGCACGGAAAGAGTTTCGCTCAAACTCAGCGACACGCCCAGATCCTGGCTGAGTTCAAACATCGTCTGGGCCTCTTGCCGCGCCGATGCAATCGAAGTCAGGAAGTCCGTGTTGTCTGCCGGGCCGTGAGTAGGATCGGTGCGTTCGAAACCGGCCGCCGGGGAAGATCCCCGATCCACGCGCACGGTCTTCGATAGCCCGGGCGCGCCGGTATCCTCCGACATCTGTGCCATCCGCTCCAACTCCACGTAACGGCTCACCAGAATATCGACCACTTGAGGATCGAACCATGTCCCGGCCTTCTCTTTCACTTTCGCCATGGCCTCGGCCAACGGAAGCGCGGGCCGGTACTGACGGTGAGAAGCCAGAGCGTCGAGACAATCCACTGCCGCCAGAATTCGCGCTCCGATCGGAATTTGTTGGCCACTCAATCCCTCGGGATATCCGGTTCCATCCCAGCGCTCGTGATGCGAGCGGACAATCGGCGCCACGGGATAAGGAAACGCGACGCGCTCCAGAATTTCCGCCCCCACGAGCGGGTGCACTTTCATTTTTTCGAATTCTTCCGGAGTCAACTTCCCCGGCTTATTGATGATTTGTTCCGGCACCGCCAGTTTTCCGATGTCGTGCAGCAGAGCTGCCGCGCGCAGTGCCTCGATCTCCCCTTCCGAAAGATTCAATTGGGTGGCTACCGCAACCGCGTAGGTTCTTACCCGCTGCAGATGGGTGTGCGTGGTCTGGTCTTTGGCCTCGATGGCGAGCGCGAGGGCCTCGATGGTCCGCATGTTCAGCGACGCGATCTGTTCGACGTGGCGCTTTTCCACCTCAACCCGATCTTTTTCCGCTTCCAGCCGGCCCAGATACAGGCGGTACGATCGATACACCCAATAGATCAGGGGCAGCACCAGCAGCGACGTTTCCCATCCCGCCGAGCGGTTGACGATTCCAATCAGCCCCACCGCTGCCGCTCCGACCAGGTAATACGGGAACGACCAGAAGTAGCACTCCGCCCACACTTTGCGGCTGGACTTACCCTCCGTCAGCGCAATCACGATCGAGATCGGCAAAGTGTTGGCGAAGAAGAACACCAGCGCCGCGACCATCAGGAGGATGGGCTTGTTGGATCCAAATCTTGCGGCCAGCCAGTGATATGTAAGGTAGGTAAGCGCGCTGGCGTTGGCCATCATGCCCGCTACGTTGAACAGCACTTTGACTGGATCCAGGCGCTTGCGGGCTTGCCACACGCTCTGCACCAGACTCGCCGTGCAGCCGATCAGAAGCGTTTCGGGAAGACTCAGTTCCAGCACGCCCAGCAGGATGAACAGGAAATTCACCGACATGGTGCCGTCGATGCCGGGGAGTTGGACCTTCAATCCTGAGGCCAGCACCGCTACGGCCAGGTAGCAGAAGAATCGCATGAGATCGTGCGATTGCCAGTGGAAAAGGGCAACGCCCAGCACCACCACGCCCATGGACGCCGTGATGCCGACGAATGCCTTCGCCTGGATCGATAATCCGTCCGTCTCTGCTTTCATGTACAACCTGACTGCCGCGGATTTTCTCGGGGGGGCCTCGAAGTACGCTATTCCCAGGGACGCCTTCGCGATCCTCCCGCGAAGATTAAAAGAATTTATTGCGCGGGCTGTTTCAGCCCGCGCTCGGCCCTTGTGGAAGACATCTCTTCCGGTTCGAGCCTGCCCGCATCGTATTGCAAGGGTCACTTCTTCCAAAGCTTACCGAAGTAACCATGTGGACCCGACAACCTCTGGCAACCGAAGGCTCCAGCGGTGCCTTGGGGACGGACCGAACCTGGTTACCTTCGTTACCCCATATAGAACACGCTTCTCGGTCGAACTGCCCTGCCTGTGTCACCATCATGCCCGGACGCCTATGCCGATTCCTCACCACAGTTCGGAACAGCCAGAGCCGCTGAGCAGTGTCCCGAGCGATGTCGAGGGTGCAGCGTCAGGCCAATCTTTGACAGGCCAATCGTCGATGGCGGTTTTCTCCGCCGACCTGCAGGGAGAATTCGGTGCCTGCAATGCCGCGTTTATCAAGCTGTTTGGCTATTCGGCGCAGGAGCTGGTGGGGCGCGATTTCTCCGCGCTGTTCGCCTCGACCGAAAAAGCAGAAGGTAATGACCGCGCTCGTCTGCGGCGGGAAATTCTTACTGCGACTTCCACGCCCGGCGGATATCAGTGCCGACTGGTGGCTCAACCCAAGACTGGCGCCAGTTTCCCGGTGCAGTTCTCGGCCACGCTTCTAAGTTCGACTCCGGCAGCACTGATCGTCGTGGTAGTCCCGCAGGTCGTTGTGCCCCAGATCGATGCATCGCAGAACGTCGCGCCACAGAACGTAGTACCGCCGGCAGCAGTCAAAGTCGCGGTGCAAAACGCAGGCTCATCGGCGGAAGGCTCGTTTTCCCCCGGCGTGATTTCCCGTAAGGTTGATGACACTCTCTTTATTCTGGCCAGCCCCGTCATGCACAAGTTCATGGCGCTGGTCGACCGCGTGGCAGGACACACCGAGACCGTCTTGATTACGGGTGAGACCGGAACCGGAAAAGAACTCATCGCCCGAACGATTCATGAGTCTTCCCATCGCCGCAGCCGTCCGTGGGTCGATATCAACTGCGCCGCGCTTCCCGAAAACCTGGTGGAAAGCGAACTCTTCGGATACGAAAAAGGCGCATTTAGCGGGGCCGATGCTTCCAAGCCCGGCTTGTTCGAAATGGCCGACAAGGGCACGTTGTTCCTGGACGAAATCGGCGAACTGCAACTGCAGACTCAGGTGAAACTTCTGCGGGTGCTCGATGGCCAGCCGTTTTATCGACTGGGCGGGCATCGCAAGATCAGAGTCGATGTTCGCATTGTCGCGGCCACCAATCAGGATCTCGAAGCCGCGGTGAGAGATGGCCGCTTCCGCCAGGATTTATTTCACCGCCTCGGTCAATTCCAGCTTCGCGTTCCTCCGCTGCGCGAGCGCCCCGAGGACATCGTCGCCCTGGCGGAACATTTTCTGCGGCTGAAGGCTGCCAGCAAGCATTTCTCATCGCAAGCCATTTCCGCGTTGCTGTCGCATCCCTGGCCGGGCAACATTCGCGAACTGCGCAACCTGGTGGCCAAGATGGCGATGGAGTCCTCTGGATCCGAAATTGACTTCTCGCGGCTCAGCGCCGCGCTCACCGGAGAGCCCACCGCGCTGCGTCAAACCGCTTCCATGCCGGTCGGCAATCTCGACAGCATGGAAGAGCAGATGATTATCAAAGCTCTGGAGCGGACCGGCGGGCAGCGCACGCTTGCGGCCGAACAGCTTGGCATCTCGCGCCGCACCCTGAGCCGCAAGCTCAAGGAGTACAACATCAATTTCGCGCCCGGAGAAACCACCGCCTCGATGGGTTCCATCAGCAACGACCAGCAGAAATTTTTCCGCACCCGGGTGCAGATCGCGGTCACGGTCCGGAGTGCTCAGGGCGAAGAAATTCAGGTGCAGGGAGTGAACTTGAGCACAGGCGGCATGGGCCTCGACGGCCTGAAAGAGCCGCTGCGTTTCGCGGGAATGCTCGACGTGAGCTTCGTCCTGCCGGGTAGCGACATTCTCTTCAAGGCCAAAGCCCGCCTCATGTGGATCGGCGATGAAGGCCGCGTCGGCGTCCGCTTTGCCGTGATCGAACCTGCTCTATTCGAAGAACTGCAGCATTGGACCAACCGCAAGATGAAAGAAGAAGGCTGGGATCTCCCCTCCTGAGGCCGGTTCCCGCGCCCTCTGCAGAAAAATAGATTTACGAACCTACCGATGTGCCCGCAAGTTCGCGCAGCCTCTCGGCAGCAATCTCGGGCGTGATGTCGCGCTGCGGTGTTCCCAGCAATTCGAATCCAACCATGAACTTGCGGATAGTCGCCGAGCGCAGCAGCGGCGGATAAAAGTGTGCGTGGAAATGCCACTCCGGATGATCCACTCCATCGGTTGGCGATTGGTGAAAGCCCATCGAGTAAGGGAAGGGAACTCCGAAAACTTTGTCATAGGTGGAAGTGATCTGCTTCAGGATCGCGCTCAATTGCGGTGCGTCGTCGGTTGCGAAGTCATTCATGCTACCGATGTGGTTGCGGCTGCAGAGCAGGATTTCAAACGGCCAGATCGCCCAGAAAGGCACGAGCGCCACGAAGCGTGCGTTCTCCGCAACCACGCGAACCCGCAACCTGCGCTCCAATTTAATGTAATCGCAGAGCAGGCAGCGATCGCATGAAGTGTGATACTTCTGCTGTGTCGATAGTTCTTTCGACGGCGCCTCGGGAATCGAAGCCGTCGCCCAGATCTGGCAGTGGGGATGGGGATTGCTGGCGCCCATCATGGCGCCGCGGTTCTCGAAAATCTGGACGTGGTTGATGTCGGGCATTTCACCCAACTCGCGAAATTGTTCCATCCAGGTGCGGACGACGAGTTCGATCGCGTCCATGCCCATGGTGGCTAAGGTGAGGTCGTGACGCGGAGAAAAGCAAATCACGCGGCAGAGGCCCGGTTCGCCCTGAGCGACGAGCAGACCCTCGCACTCAACATCGAGGCGTTCGCGGGGCGTGCCCGGTTTCAGGGCCGCGAAGTCATTTTCAAAGACGAAGGTGTTGGAGTACGCCGGGTTTTGAATTCCGCCGGCTCGAGAGTTGCCGGGGCAAAGGTAGCAGGTTGGATCATAGGCAGGTTCCGCCGTGGTTTGGAGAGTTGCGACTTCTCCCTGCCAGGGACGGGTCGCGCGATGGGGTGAAACCAGCACCCATTCGTTGGTCAGAACATTCAACCGGCGATGAGGATCTTCCGTGAGTTTCAAATTGCGGCCTCGCAGCATTCTACGACGAGCGGAGGCCGGTGGCGTCGCCGGCCGAGTAAAACAAGCCTGACGAATTTCCTCATCCCCGTGGCATAATCTTCGGCAACATCTCCCGATCAGGTGCCAAGCGATGCGTCCTGTGCTGATTTCCGTTTTCTCTCTGTGTCTTTGTGTTTTGAATGCGAGCGGGCCATGCAGCGCTGCCACCGCGAGCCCGAAGCCGCTGCAGATTTATTTCATCGACGTGGAAGGCGGGCAGGCGACGTTGGTGGTGAGCCCGTCGGGGGAGTCGCTCCTGATCGATACCGGCTGGCCGGGATACGAAGGCCGCGACGCCGACCGCATCGTGGCGGCCGCCCACCAGGCCGGTATCCAGCAACTCGACTTTGTTCTAATCACTCACTATCACCGCGACCATGTCGGTGGCGTGCCGCAACTGGTCGACGGAATTAAAGTGGGCACGTTCGTCGATCACGGGCCGAATCTGGAAGACTCGGAAGTGACGCGCGTCGATTACGCCGCCTATGAGAAGGCGATCGCGGGCCACGCTCACGTTGTCGTCAAGCCGGGATGGGGATTGCCGATCAAAGGACTCGAAGTGCGGGTTCTCTCCGCCGCCGGAGACCACCTTACCGCTCCGTTGCCCGGAGCTGGTGAGGCGAATCCCTATTGCAAGGGTCAGCCGGCCGAAGCTGAAGACGCCACGGAAAATGCCCGGTCCGTCGGAGTTCTGATCACCTACGGAAAGTTTCGCTTCCTTGATCTCGGCGATCTCACCAAGAAAAAAGAAATGGAAATCGCCTGCCCCAATAACCTGCTCGGTACGGTCGATCTTTTTCTGGTGACCCATCACGGCGCGGACCTTTCGAATCCGAAGCCCCTGGTGTGGGCGCTGCATCCGCGAGTGGCCGTGATCGATAATGGCCCGCGCAAGGGGTCGAGCCCGGCGGCGTGGCAGATCGTGCATGATTCTCCGGGCCTCGAAGACCTGTGGCAGTTACATTATGCCGCTGAATCGGACAAAGACCACAACGTGGCCGACGACCGCATCGCGAACGTGAAAGAGAACTGCGAGGGAAAGTACATCAAGGTCGCAGCTGAGCCTGACGGCACGTTCACCGTCACCAACGCGAGGACTGGCGTCCAAAAAACCTACTCCAAGAAATAGGAGAACGTGTAGCGCCGCCGTCTCGGCGGCTGTCGTGGGGGCGTCTCGCCCCCACACGCGCGGGCGAGACGCCCCCGCGACAGCCGGCGGGACGCCGGCGCTACTTAAACACTGCATCCATGATCGTGATAGTGATGGGAGTTACCGGCGCCGGCAAGACGACCATCGGTCGTCTGCTGGCAGAACAATCCGGCTGGGAATTCGCCGACGCGGACGACTTTCATCCCCCGTCCAACGTCGATAAAATCCGCCGCGGCATCTCCCTCACCGACGATGACCGCAGGCCCTGGCTCGCCGAACTCCGCGCCGCCATTGAGCATTGGATCGCCGAAAAACACAATGTTGTGCTGGCCTGCTCCGCTCTAAAACGCACCTACCGGCAGGAACTTGAAGCCGGACCGGAAGTCCGGTTCGTGTACCTGAAAGGCAGCGCGGAACTGATTGCATCCCGCTTACGCGCTCGCCACGGCCACTTTGCCGGCGAACAGATTCTGGCTGGCCAGTTCGCCGACCTCGAAGAGCCAGCCGGCGCAGTGACCGTCGATATCGCATCCACCCCACCGCAAATTGTGGCCGAGATTCGGGGGAAGCTGGGCTTGGCGTAGAATCCTCGCACCACTGAACGGTAACAGAACGGCCCGACTGGAACACACCTTTGGAAATCGCTCCCGACCGGATGGAATCCGCCGTCGTCTCCCGACTGATGTGGCGGCTGATGCCGTTTCTTCTGCTGCTCTACATTGTTGCCTACCTCGACCGCATTAACATGGGTTTCGCCGTGCTGCAGATGCGTGGACAGCTTGGCCTGAGCGAGCGCGTTATCGGGCGCGCCGGGGGAATGTTTTTTGCCGGGTACTTTTTTTTTCAGCTTCCCAGCAACCTGGTGCTGGAGAAGTTCGGAGTCCGGCGGTGGATTTCCGGGCTGATGGTGACCTGGGGAGTGATTTCCTGCCTGACGATGTTTGTCCGTGGGCCGGTCAGTTTCTATTCCATCCGCTTCCTGCTGGGTGCTGCAGAAGCCGGATTTTTCCCCGGCATGATCCTCTATCTGAAACGCTGGTTCCCGGCGAAAGCGCGGGCGCGCGCGGTGGCCTGGTTCATGTTGGCGAATCCAATCTCGGGAATTGTGGGCAGCCCAATCTCTGGAACATTGCTCGGCCTTCGCGGTGCGGGACTCTCTGGTTGGCAGTGGATGTTCCTGATGGAGGGCGTGCCTGCCATTTTTCTGGGAGTGCTCGTGCTGTGGGTCCTGTCGGATCGCCCGCAGGATGCCACCTGGCTGAAGGGCGAGGAGCGGGCATGGCTGCTGGAAAAACTCGCCGGCGAGCAACAGGCGGAGTCGAATCTCAAGCAAGGCAGCTTCTGGCAGGTTCTGATCGCGCCCAGAATCTGGCTGCTTTCTATTGTCTATTTCGGCGTCCCGACCACCATGTATGGGATCACTCTGTGGCTGCCGAGTGTGATTCAATCGTTGTCCGGGCTGGGTAATTTTGCGACCAGCCTGGTGGCGGTGCTTCCGTTCGTGGCCACGACGATCGCGATGGTGCTGGTCGGGACGAGTTCGGATCGTACGGGAGAGCGACGCTGGCACACGGCGGTTCCGGCGTTTGTCGCAGCCCTGGCGATCGTGACCGCGGCCTACGGAAAGGGTCCGGCGCTAGTGATTGCAGGCGTCGGACTTGGAATGGCTGGCGCCGAGGCCATGGTCGGACCTTTCTGGGCAATGGCGACCACTCGGATGGCTGGCTTGCCTGCCGCCGCCGGCATCGCCATGATCAACTCGCTGGCCAATCTGGGAGGGTATTTCGGTCCGGACATCATCGGGCTGTTTCGAACGGCGAATGGCGGGTTTCGGGGAGGGTTCCTGGCGATCGGCGCGACTTTGGCCATC
>DATHQJ010000345.1:0-2249 GCA_035482825.1 Binatus sp. (SeqCode)
GTGCGCCCTGGTACGTCGGCCACCAGAGCTGAGCTAGGGCGCATTCGTTGTGCTCTCGGCTGCGTGGGCGGGACGCCCCTTCGGCAGGCTCAGGGCAGGCTCCCGCGACAGCCGGCGGGACGCCGGCGCTACATCTTGCGGCGGACGCTCTACTGGGCTCCGGCGGCGATCGCATTTCCTGACGACATTGCCGCCTTCGCTTCCTTGATGCCGGCCTGGATGTGTTGCTCCCAGTCAAGATGCGGAATCGGAGACACGGCCGCTTTCTGGTAGAGAGCCAGCGCATCCTGCGGACGATTCAGACGCTTCAGGCAAAGTCGCGCCGCACTGAGTTGAGCCGTCAGGGCCTGGCGGTCGGCGGGATAGGCTTGGGCGAGCTGCTCATACTCGGAAAGAGCGCGCTCGAACTCTTGCAATTCTTCCGCGCCCTTGCACAGTTCAAGCCAATTCGCCGCCGGCAACTTGCCCCCGCCGGAATCGATGAACTCGGCATAATCCTGGAACGCCGCCTCGACTTCGTG
The DNA here is from genome assembly GCA_035482825.1 of Binatus sp. (SeqCode). Lineage (GTDB taxonomy): Bacteria > Acidobacteriota > Terriglobia > Terriglobales > Acidobacteriaceae > Sulfotelmatobacter. Next base: position 522 of record DATHQJ010000345.1, read on the forward strand.
CGCCTTCAAATGCAGTGAGCAGGTCTTGACCGTCGCGTCGAGATACTCTTTCGTGTTGTTCTGGCGGGTGTGGATCTGGCGGAGCAGATTCCAGGCGTCGAGCGAGTTCGGCTTCATTGCGACATAGTTCGTCAACAGGACCAGCGCTTCCCCGAGTTGGCCGTGCTCCATCATGTCGCTGGCCTGTTCGAGTTCAGCGTCATTGGTCCAGGCAAGTTTCTCTTCTATCGCTTTGTTGGCTTTGTGCTCGAGGCCGGAATGCTGAATTGTCAGCGCTGCCACTGCTCCAAACAGGAATCCGCCCACGTGCGCCCAGTGCGCCACGCCGCTCGAAGATCCAAGGAGCGCCCCGTAGATTATTTCGCTCCCCAGCCACAAGGGCAGCAACCAGTAGGCGGACGCCTTAAACTGAGTCATCCGGAAGGGGTTGCCGGTGCGCAGAAGTTTGGCGAAGCTGAACCACCAGATCCACGCCATCTCAATCTTCATTTTGGGGAAGCGCACCAGAAAAGCGCCCATCAGTGCTGCCACCGCGCCCGAAGCTCCCACCGTCGGAATCACACTGCCCGGATTCGTCCATGCGTAGAACTGCAGCGCAGCCGCTCCGGCGATCAGGTAAAACGCCGAGTACAGCCAGCGCCCCCACGCGTCTTCGAGCACAAATCCTGCCAGCCACAGAAACCACATGTTGCCGATCAGGTGCATCCAGCCGCCATGCAGAAAATTCGCCGTCAGATAGCTGATGGCGGTGGGATTCGCGGGCACAAAGGCATACTCATCAACACTCGAGGTCTTCGATAGGCTCACCAGTTGGGTGTTGAGCGAGTCCATCTCGTCCTGCAGCTTCGATGTGTCCTCCATCATTTTGATCTTGGCGTCGTAGGCGTTGATTATGTCGCGATAGGGATTCTGCACCTGCTTCCACTGGTCGGGATGGTGTTCTTTGAATCCGTCGACGACATGCTGCGACGGCGGCTGCATTTTCAACTCAGGATGCAGTGCGGCCAGAATGAGGATGTGCGATTTCACTTCGCCCAGCTGCGGCGATTCATCGCTAGCGACTGCCAGAGTGAAGAGAAAGACGACCGTGTTGATGGCGATCAATGCCAGCGTGACTACCGGCCAGCGCCGCGCCGCCATGTTTTCGTGTTTGATGGGAAGCAACATCGACTACGCCCCTGCTATCGAAAATCCCGACACACTCGCGCCAGTGTAGTTTCATGAAGTCCCGGTTCACAGATGACGCCCGGTCGTGGCCAATCTTTAGTAACCGTTAGAAGATTCCGTATGGGAGATTAGTATCAGGGCACAGCATCAGCGGCTAAAGCCGCATGTCATCTTTCCGCGGATGCGGCATGCCTGAAGGCATGCCCTGATACGAAGCGGGTCTCAACCCGCTCCACAGCACGTATCTCGAGGAAATTCGATCCAAACCCTTACCTGCGATATACTGCCGTAACTTTCAGACTGTCTCCGGGGATTACTCAACATGGCGGTTGGCGTTCGCACGCAGGATCTGCGCAAGGTTTATAACTCGGCTCCGCCGCTGGGCGCGGCCGGAGGCTTCGTCGCGCGCGCCGACGCCAAAGGTGCGAAGCAGCCCAAGACGCAGATTCCCGCGCTTGACGGGCTTTCGCTCGAAGTGCGTGCGGGAGAAATTTTCTGCCTGCTCGGGCCTAACGGCGCGGGCAAGTCGACCACGGTCGGCGTACTGACCACGCGGGTGCG
>DATHQJ010000346.1:0-13978 GCA_035482825.1 Binatus sp. (SeqCode)
GACCGCCAATGGAGTTCAGGAGACACCTCCAGTGACAATTACGGAAAGATGACTGGTCTTACCCCGGCTTACATCAAGCGCGCCGACCTGGCCTGGTACAGCTCGCACCATCACAACGCAGCGGGCGAAAATGTCTCGTACGGCTACTCGTACTTGTTTGCCTATCCCATCGATCTGCCGGCGGGAGCCCGAACCATTACTCTTCCCGACAATGACAAGATCCGAATTCTGGCTCTGTCGGTGGCCGAGGAAAATCCGAACGTAGAACCGGCGCAGCCACTGTACGACCTCCTCGCTCCGCCGCCCCCGGGTGCCGACGACTTTGCGCTCCGAACGACTCCGGACAGCATTTCCATTTTGAAGGGTAGGAGTACAACCACGACGGTCACGGTGACTCGCCGTGGCAATTTCAGATCCAGCGTTAAGTTCGATGTGTCCGGATTACCGGCAGGAGTGACAGCATCCTTCAGCCCGACCAGCACTCCGAGAACCAGCAAGATGACCCTGACCGCGGATGACTCGTCAAAGCTCGCGACTTCGACCATCACCATCGCCGGTAGTTCGGGCGGAATCTCGCACACGGCGACAGCCGCGCTTACCGTCGCCGCAATCAAGAAAGGGACGGTCGCAGTCGATCTTTCGTCAACCTACAACGCGACGTGCATCCATACCGACGGCGCGCAGTTTGCTCCTGCGGCCAGTGCGGACGGCGAAGGTTTCGCCTATTCGAAAGAAGCGTTGGGCTTATCGCCGTTATGGGATGGCGTCGAGTTCAATCTCGGACCGGCGAACGCACCGGATGCGGTAACCGGCAAAACCATCACCCTTCCGCCAGGAAAGTTCGGAACGCTTAACTTTCTCGCCACGGGCGTAGAAGGCGGTCAGGAGTCACAGGTGTTCACTTTCACCTACGCCGACGGCACATCTAAGTCCGTCACACAAAGCCTTAGCGATTGGTATGAGCCGAGTGGTTACAAGGGCGAATCCGAGGCCATTACCATGCCATATCGCCTCGCGGGTGACGGCTCCAGGGACAACCGCTCCTTCTATCTCTATGGTTATTCCTTCAGTCTCGACAGCAACAAGGTGGTGCGCAGTATCACTCTGCCCGACAACGAGCATGTGCTGATCTTCGCCATCACCCTCGTTTCTCCGACGGCGCCATAGCAAAGAACAAGGCCCATACCGGTTGGCTGCTCTGGACCGATCCATGGGAACCACTGCGATCATGGCGGCAACAACCAACGGTAAAGAATGTTGAACATGAGAAGCCTCCTGGTTGTGAAGGCTCCGCTCAAGCTCCTGTCTTGTCCAGTCAGCGCTCGACTTGTTCTTTTGGAAAACCTCACACGGAGTCGCTGGGTGAGCCATTCGCCACGTGTCCGGACCGGAGACACTGCATCGTGCTACGATACATGTACTGCAGCTATCAAGTAACATCTCTTCTCGGTGTGTTTGAACGAATGGCTGAAGCTGATAGTCAAATTTCCGGAGCATCAACGACGGGTGGAGTACCAGTCGATGCTTCTTTATCGCCGGCGTTGAAAGCAGCGAGCAGTCCGGTGCAAATTCCACTTGTTAGTCTACGCACCGTCTACATTAGTGCCCTATCGATCCTCATTGCTTGTGCTGCCGGTGTTGTGGCACGGGCCCTCACAGCCCTCATCGGCCTCATCACCAACCTTTCTTTCTTTGGCCGATTCTCATTTGCTTTCAACTCCCCCGCCGGAAATCACCTTGGCGCGTACGTGATTTTAGTCCCCGTCATCGGTGGGCTGATTGTCGGCGTCATGGCCCGCTTCGGTTCGGAAGCCATCCGAGGCCATGGCATTCCCGAAGCGATGGAGCAGGTTCTCTTCGGCGGTAGCCGGATCCCGGCGCGGATCACCTTCCTAAAGCCACTCTCTGCCGCAATCGCCATAGGCACGGGGGGACCCTTCGGCGCGGAAGGCCCCATCATCGCAACCGGCGCTGCATTAGGCTCGCTCGTCGGCCAGTTTCTCAAAACCACCGCCGACGAGCGCAAAACGCTCCTTGCCGCCGGGGCAGCGGCCGGCATGGCTGCTACTTTTGGCAGTCCCGTCTCCGCAGTCTTGCTCGCCATCGAGCTCCTTCTCTTCGAATACCGTCCGCGTTCCATCATCCCGGTCGCCCTCGCATGCGTTACCGCTCAGGCAGTGCGAATCGCCTTCGTCGGTACGGCTCCCATTTTTGCTATGCCGGACGTCGTCCAGCCACACGGCTACGCGTTGGGCGTCTACGTCCTGGTGGGGGCTGTTGTAGGTATTGCGGCAGTGCTCGCAACTCGCGCCGTCTACGGTGTCGAAGACTTGTTTGAGCATTTGCCGCTCCACTGGATGTGGTGGCCCGCCATCGGCGCTGTCGTTGTGGGAGTGGTCGGGTACTTTGCGCCGCACACTATGGGCGTCGGCTACGACAACATTGAAAACATCGTGAGCGGCAATATCTTGGGAAGAGCACTGATTGTTCTCTTCGTGCTGAAGTTTGTCTCGTGGGCGATTTCTCTCGGCAGCGGAACTTCTGGCGGGACGCTCGCGCCCTTGTTCACCATTGGGGGGGGATTGGGGTCGGTTCTCGGGGCGTTCGCGCTCGCCTTTTTTCCCGGCATCGGCATCGACATTCGTGTCGCAGCGCTTGTCGGAATGGCCGCCATGTTTGCGGGAGCCTCGCGTGCTCTCCTCGCCTCGGTCGTCTTTGCTTTCGAAACTACCCGCCAGCCGCTTAGCCTCTTGCCGCTGCTCGGCGGCTGCACCGCTGCATTTCTCATCTCCTCGCTCTTGATGCGTCACACCATCATGACCGAGAAGATCGCCCGTCGCGGCGTGCGCGTCCTCGCGGAATATTCAATCGACTATCTTGACCAGGTTCTTGTCGGGACGGCGGCGACAAGAGACGTTGTGGCTCTGGCTGCGGATGACACCTTGGCCGCCGCGCGCTCGTGGTTCGCGTCGCGTGCCGTCGGCACGCGGCATCAAGGCTTTCCTGTTCTCGATTGTGACCAAGATCTCGTCGGCGTCATCACCCGGCGCGACATCTTTGACGCCGCGGATCCCGAAACCTTGCCGCTGCGCCAGATTCTCAAGCGTCCTCCAACCATCGTCTTCGAGGACAACTCCCTTCGCGAAGCGGCCGACCATATGGTTAAAGAAAATGTCGGTCGCCTGGCCGTCGTCACCCGCGACAATCCTCGCAAAGTCACTGGCTGGCTCACCCGCAGTGATCTCCTCTCCGCACACCGCCAGCGTCTCGACGACGCTTCACTCTCGAAGCGAGAGCTCAAGATCCGAGCCATCCGCCTAAATCGTTCCGCCGACTATCAGCCCTAGCGTGGCCGGGTTTGTCTCGCAGATGGGCAACGACGCCACCACGACGAGCCCGCGCGATGTCCTGGTGGACGAGTCCAAGCAAGCCGATATCGAAAATCTTGGGGATTGCCTTCGCGCTCTGGGTGACGGTCAATCGCTCGGCAACTTCTCGCTCACGATTGTGCTGTATGGCCGGTCAGAAACGGAACTCGATCACGTGGCCGAGTTTACTGGCGTCTTCACCAACGCGGACGGCAATCTGTTTGTTGAAACCTACAACCAGCTGAACGCTTACTTCGCCACTGTGCGGGCAACTATGCGCTCAACCTCCGCTGGTTGTATGTGCTGAACACGAACTACGCCGACCTGTCTTTTCTGTTCACGATCCTTCCCGGCGAGAAGACGAACCCGCATCTCGGCACGGAGTACCTGGCAGTCGTCGAAACCGACAACAGCACGCCCTACTTCCTCAACCTGCACACCCGCGACGTTGCCCATACCCTGATTCTCGGGATGACAGCAGTGGCAAGTCCTTCCTCCGCAAATTCGGGTCGCAGCGAATTTCAGAAACGCAAATGCAGTTGGCACTACGCGCCTGACTTGTTGGATAGAACGATCACCAGCACTCTTGTGGTACTGCAATCCCCGTCCTGGTTCAGAATAATGCCTCGTACTCCAGGAGCTTTGTGTTTTTCTATATGACGACGGTTGACATGACCGGATCCGAGGTTTACCGTATCGGCGAACAAAAGACGAATAGCGGTTCTCCGGATCCGGGCACGGATGACGGTTGGTGCACATCCCATCGGCGTTTCGCGTGAAAAAGCTTCGGGGAACGGGATTCGGTCTGGGGGTGAGCCGAATTGAGGAAGGAAGAAAGCGCGTCCTGGGGATCATTGCCGGCATTCTTGTCGCGCGCCGTCTGAAGACGACGGAAGACCTCCACGACAGCCGCCCAAGTCCGCGCACGGAGTCGCTCGTTGCCTCGGCAGTGCAATGGGCGGAACGAATCATGAAAAGGATCGATGGCACCTTCGCCGACTCGGCACATGAGAAACGATGGCCGCGAGCCTAGAGGAGTTCCTGATTTCGGTGGGGCGGACCACCTGTTCCTGGTAGAAGCCAGCTGTTTCGGATCGAGAGCGGTAGGGTTTACGAACGTCCCGGGTGAGGTTCTGTGATGAAGAGTTCCGATGTCGAGAGCTATCCTGAACGAGGTCGGGTTCTGAATGCGATCGCGCTCCAGAATGCTGTCTTGTGCATTGAATGCGACGTTGTCAGTGACAGTCCGCACGACGCATGCCTGGTCTGCGGGAGCCGCTCGCTGTTTAACGTCGCTCGTATGTTTGGCGGAAAGCTTCCGCAGAATCGCACGACTCTCGTTCCATCAGAGACAATGGAAGTGCGGCACGAACTTGTCCTGAGCTTTCCGAGCCATGACAGGCGCCGCCTCAAGGCAAGCGGCTAGTTTGTAATCGTTGAATGACGGTGCGAAAAATCATCCATGTCGATATGGACGCGTTTTACGCATCAGTCGAACAGCGCGATGATCCGCTCTTGCGCGGCAAGCCCGTGATCGTCGCGTGGAAGGGCAAGCGCTCCGTGGTTTGCGCTGCTTCCTATGAGGCGAGGACCTTCGGAGTGCGCTCCGCGATGCCGGCGGTACAGGCGGAGCATTTGTGCCCGGCCGCGATCTTTGTCGCTCCCGATTTTGTCCGATATCGCGCGGTCTCGCAGAGCGTTCGTGAGATACTCAAGCGTCACACGGACTTGATTGAGCCGCTCTCGCTCGACGAAGCCTACCTTGACGTCGCGCAGAACAAGACCGGGTTGCCGACCGCAACGATCGTCGCGCGCACAATTCGGGAGCAAATCCGGCAGGAATTGAACTTGACGGCCTCGGCCGGCGTTGCCCCCAATAAATTCCTCGCGAAGCTGGCCTCGGACTGGCGCAAACCGGATGGGCTCTTTGTCATCCAGCCCGCGGATGTCGATGCGTTTCTGCAGCCGTTGCCGGTTGGCCGGCTCCCCGGTGTGGGCAAAGTTACAGGAGAGAAGTTGTCGAAGTTTGGGATCCAGACTGTTGGGGATCTACGAGGAATGGATGTGTCCGCACTCGAAGGGGTTCTCGGTCGCTACGGCATACGCTTGCATGAACTCGCCAGGGGAATCGACGAAAGTGATGTGATTCCGGACCGGCCCACTCAATCGATATCTGTCGAGGATACGTTTGAGCACGATGTTCTGTTGTCAGAAACTGAGCCCATGATCCGCGCCCTGGCAGAGAAGCTCTGGTCGGCTTCGCGCAGGGAATCACGAATACCCGGCACGATTGTGCTGAAGCTGAAAACGAGCGAGTTTAAGATTCTTACCCGCAGCCATACTCCAGGTGCCTTTCCCGTTTCGTGCGCGGAATTGACGGCTCTTGCCCTGAAGCTTCGAGAGCGGGTCGAACTGAATCCGGCACAACGGTACCGGCTGGTCGGTGTAGGCTTGAGCAATTTTCGAGATCCTCAAACGAATGCTGCGCAGTCAGATCTTTTCGCGTGAAAATGGCAGGTTTGAGGCAAAGACGAGGCATCTGGTCTGGTCCCGGCTTGTAGCTGAAAGCGCCCCTGGGGCTCGGTTCCCGTTTACTGGGCCATGGCGGGAAGTATTTCACAGCGACATCTATGACAACTGGGTGAACCCGATTGTCGCCGGAAAAACGGCGACAGTATCAACGCCTCCGGCTCGCCGGTTAATTGGCTATAGCAAACGGAAGTCCGTAGCGACACGGCTCGACACCGAATCGGTTAGACCAGCTTTCCGGGCAAAGCTCGACCACATGCCCAGGGTTGCGCGCACTTCGTTTAACTGCTCGGTGGGGCGGCTCACCCCGAAGCGATCGGCTTCCGCAAGAAAGTCCTGACGTGTGATGTTATCGAATTTGCCGTTCACGCTCATCAGATGCTGGTACGTCCATTCGCCTCTCGGATTATAGGCATGCGTTACGTCGTAGGCTGGCGCCAGTTCCCAATCGCTGCCTTGTTTCAGACGGAAAGCGAAGTTCTTGGTATGGTCGTCACAATTGCGCGCCATAACATTGAACGCCATTCGCCGGAACACCTGACCCAGCGCTGTGTCCCCCAACCCGAGTCGTGAAACGACCATAAAGAGCTGGGCGTAGGCGTGCGTGCCACGTTGCTTGAAGTCGAGGTGATCCATAGCGCACAGCGTCTGCACGTGGTGCTTGATGGTTTGGCCACTGACCACTTCACGGTCAAAACGCCGGGTCATGAAGTGGGCGCGTCCATTCTCTTCGTGTAAACGACAGTCGTACATGTCGATGCCGGCCTGCTTCGCCATGAGGTAATAGGCGTACTCGATGCGGCCGTAGTCGGCTCCCGTGCCCAATTCCGCGTCCTTACCGACGCCGTCGAACTTGAGAAGCCAGTGCTCGAAGCCGGCTGCGGCATCGAACTGCCCGCTGCGGATTACATTCGTCTTGGGATTCCAGGCGATGACAGCCTTCGCGCGCGCGCCGCCCGCCGAGATGCCGACATGAATAATGTTGGCGAGAGCCGCTCTGGCGTGGGCATCAATCGTGAGATCTCCTTCCATCAGCTGGCGCGCGTTTTCGACCAGGGATTTCATCTCAAGGGGGGCCGCGCTCTCGCTGTGGGAACCACGGGCCGGTCTGAATTCCACCGCTCCCATTCCGCGCTTTCCCATATAGGCCAGGCGGTCGAGCGTGGTCACTTCGCTCTTTGCGAGGCCTCGTTCCGCCATCCAGGCGTCGATGAGGGCATTGCCGAAAGCGTCCGGCAAGGCGTCGGCCAGCATTCCCGGCAGACGATGGAATGTGGCGTCGGGCAGATTGGGGAAAATAAATGGAGCGCTTCGATCACGGAGCGGTAGTGTCAATGGCGCCAGCTCGATTCCCGTGCGCCGCCACGCTGGCTCGTAGGCGAATGCGTAATAACCTAGTCGCGGATCGAGAGCCACCGCACCAACCCGCTGTCCCCAAACGCGAACTTCAATCGCACGGACGTGTTTCACGGGTTGACCTTTCGCTGTTTCCTTGGGCGACGGACGCGTTGCCGCGGCTTGGAAGCATGCAATATCGCGAGCGGATCAACCGTTACCTCCGGTGCGAGCATCTCGATTCCCTGGAGGGCGTCCAGTGCCTTGAGCGTTCTGAGGAGAGTTTCGACAGTAGAGCCGCGCCCCGCTTCGAGATTACGCAACGCCTTTTCTGAAATACCAGCCTTGTCGGCGGTCGCGCGCTGATCGGTGTTGCGGGCCAGACGGAGCCTGCGAACGCGCTCACCAAGCGCGACCTGCAATTCCTTGGGTGTCTGGAATGCGATGTCACTCATATAGGAATATTATGACCTATTAAACAGCAAGAAAACAATAATAGTATCATATATACCGTTTAATATTTAACGTGTAAAGCGGTATTAAATTGCCTGTTAATACGGATTAACCATCTAAACGGTCATCTTATATCGTTTGTAATGAATTGGTTATGATATGAAGCTGGTGGGTGTCAAATCGCACGCCGTTGATCCCAGCCGAAAACACGGAGACTCCCAAAGCACATGCAACCACTGGCCGGTGGCCCGTCCGTTCAGTTGACGCACTTCGATTCTGAACCAGCGTACGTCGCCGCCTATGCCTGGTCGCGCCACGGCAAGAAATTCGCCATCACCCGCGCCCGCTACAACGATACCGATGTGGTCATGTTCAGCGGTTTCCGTTAGACATTCCGAAGGCACTTGAGCTGGACACGAAGAACTCAGAGACTCGTAGTCTCAGATTGCGGCCGAGTCAGGGGCAAGCCTGACGTAATCCTATAAGGTCAGGTTGGCCGACCATCCGTCGAGTGTTTTCCGTCGCTCCCCATAGCCGGTTCCCACAGAGGTTACAGAGGTTGTAAATGGTGAAGAGCAGGGAGAATCTCCCTGCTCTTCGGCGGTTTAGTTTCTTAGCCTCCGGCAGACGTTATCTCGATCCTTCGAGTAAAACTCCGAGTCGACCGTAACGCGATCGCACCTCACGTAGATCAAAGACATTCGCCGGCGTCGGCACGAGTGCGGTGTCGTTGCTCTTGTCCTCAGCAGCAGAAATGTCGCGGCGCTGCGAGCCGTTCTGATCTGTGGCACAGGGCGTCGCCAGGAACGCGTGGGTGTTGCCATTGATCGTGCCCCAGCCCACGATTTCTCCAGCATCGTTAATAGACCCGCCGAATTGCAGATACCAGCCTGAGTTCGATGGGATGAGAGTGTTGAGGTCGAGCAACTGCTTGTCATGAAACAGAACGGCGCGCATGTTGAAAGTGGTCCCGTCTACTGTGAGTCCCACGGCGTCGCCTTTGTTGTTCAGGGTGTGACAGCAGGGGATACCAGTCAAGAACGCACCCGGGAACGTGCCAAGGTCTTGTATTCCTTTCTCCCTGGTCCACAGGAAGGGATGAATGGTGCCGTCCGCGGAAAGCGACGCCCCTGCCACAACACCGGAATCATTGATGTCGGCCGGAATCGTGAAAACGTTGCCACTGAGGCTTCCGAGGTAAACGGGCGTGCCGTCTTTTTCCCACAGAACGGCATGGGGCGCGCGGGTACCCGGAACAATAGGCGGCGCTTGCGTGTTCGAGCACAAGCCCGTTACTCCCACGGCTTGGCCATGCTCGTTGATTCCGAACGCGTATCCGACTGTGTCACCCTGCAGTGGGCGGAGCTCGCGGATCTTTCCATTGGGCTCCCAGACTACTGCCTCAAACCGAAGGACTTGAAAAGGAGTTCCGGTTGAGCAAGTGGAATCCGCTGTGCCGTTCTCTGCAAGTCCGACGGTCTGGCCTTGATTGTTGGTCCAGTAGGCCTGGCCGTTATTGCCACCCTTGAGATTGGAAAGTGCCGTCATTGTCCCCCTTTTCCAAATGGCTGCAAGGCATTGACGATGAGTTCCGAAGGCACAGAAGTCCTCACCGTTCGGATCTATTTCTCCAGTCTCGGAGAGGATCGGCGACACTCCCTTCGCGTTTGGCCCTCCAGCTTCGCTGCTGCAGCCCGGGCACCCGGAACCGCCCAAGGTGCCGAGGTTGATCATGTGGAGATCGTCGTCCCAAAGGAAAGCGGTTTGGGCGATGCCGCCGCTGTGGGTTGGGGTCGCAGCTGCCCCCGCAATTACACCGGCATTGTTAATGCCGTAGGCATAGCTATACGCTCCGCCCAGAGTCCCGAGGTCGGTGACGATGTAGCGAGGAACGTCGAGTGTTTGAGCGCGGGCGGCTGACCCGATCGAAAGCGCTAGAAGGACCACCAGCCCGATCCACGAGAAGGAAAACAGCAGTCTGCATTTCATAACATCTCCTTTATCCCGCCTGCGGCGGTTGACCGATTCTTGTATGCAGCACGCTGGCCAGGAGGGAATTTAGGCAAATCTGCTCGGAGCCGTCGGCACTCTGGGACCGATGCAGCGCGCCCGATTTGAGCCATTCCTCGACTGCGGGACGATCCAGGTTCGTGATGACTCCGACGCCCTCTATCGCGACCATTTCGGCTTCGGCGCCGCACAGGGGACACCAGGCGCGTATCGAGTTCCGGCCCCGCACGATCATCAAGGAGTCGGTTTCGACGGTGATCTTTGTAGGCTTTGCCATAAATTCCACCTCCGATCCGGCCCCGCGTGTTGAAACGAATGCAGCTTGCACGAAAGGTGGGTGAGAAGTCCTTGCAAAGCTCTTGAGCTTTTCTGATTATTTCTCGGGAAGCACGGAACCGATTGAAAACACAGCATATTCAGCGCGTCGCATTATCGGCATCGTTCTCCATCGCAAGCGAGAATCATGCTAAAATCCGGTCCGCTGTTTCGCTGGGGGCCCCTGATGTCGGCGAACGAAAGCCCGAAAGCTAAGGAACTATACGAGTTTGGCCCCTTTCGCGTGGACCCGGAAAAGCAAGTCCTGCAACGTGAAGGGGAATTCATCCCGCTGCAGCCGAAGACGTTTCAAATCCTTCTCGTTCTGATCCGCCACAATCAGGAATTGGTCACCAAAGATCACCTGATGAAGGCAGTTTGGCCAGACACGTTCGTCGAGGAGGCCAACCTCAGTCGCAACGTCTTTATGCTGCGAAAGGCCTTGGGCGAGAGTCCTCCGGGGCAGCGCTACATCATTACCGTTCCCGGCCAGGGATATCGTTTTGCTGAGAATGTGCGCTTCGTGCCGGCCCAGCAATTGAGTATTTTTGCGGCTAAGCACGAGAAGGTAGAGATAGAGCTTGCCGAGGCGAGACCTTGGCGGCGGATCGCGGTAGCTGCAATTGTTGTGATTGCCGTGGCAGCCGCGGCTTGGCGCTTTCTCCGGCCCCGAACCCTTCTCACGGAAAAGGACACTGTTGTGCTGGCCGATTTTGCCAATTCCACCGGCGACCCGGTGTTTGACGGAACGCTGCGGCAAGGCATGGCTGTGCAACTGGAGCAGTCGCCGTTTCTGAGTCTCATTTCCGATCAACGAATCCGGCACACGCTCCGGTTGATGGGTCGATCCCCAGATGCACCCCTGACGGCCGACGTGGCTCGGCAGATCTGTGAACGCACTGGAAGCGCTGCCGTGCTGGAGGGTTCGATTGCAAAGCTGGGGAGTCAATACGTACTGGGGCTGCACGCGAAGAGCTGCCTCAGCGGAGACCTCCTCGATGAGGAGCAGGCGCAGGCGGCAAGAAAAGAAGACGTGCTGAATGCGCTCAGCCAGATTGCCACGAAATTCAGAACTCGGGTTGGGGAGTCTCTATCCACGATTCGACAGCACGATACCCCACTCGCCGAGGCGACGACACCGTCGCTCGATGCCTTGGAAGCGTACACCGCGGCCTGGAGGGTTCACTTCGTCAGCGGGGCTATAACTTCCTTGCCTCTTTTCAAGCGCGCAACCGAAATCGATCCCAGGTTCGCAATGGCCCATGCCGCTCTGGGGCGCATTTACGCCGATCTGGATGAATCTGATCTCTCCGCAGAAAGCACCAGCCGGGCATGGCAGTTGCGCTCTGAGACGAGTGATCGGGAGAAATTTTTCATCACCGCCGGTTACGAGACTCTAGTTACCGGTAACATGGAACAGGCGCGACAGACGTTCGAAGCGTGGGCACGGACCTATCCGCGCGAAGCTTTGCCTCACTCTTTTCTGGGCGGCCATTGCAACAAGGCTGCGGGAAGGTTTGAAACGGCTGCCGCTGAAGCTAAGAAAGCGATCGAGCTCGACCCAGATTTTGCCTTTGGGTACTACGGCCTTGCAGTCAACCAAGCTTATCTCGGTCGCCTGGAAGAAGCCGAGAAAACTCTGGCACAAGCCGCACGACGCGGGCTGGAGGTCGATGAGTTCATCATGCTCGATTACGATATCGCCTTCCTCAAGAGCGACCCGGCAGCAATGGCGCGGGCTGCGGCCCGAGGTCGCCAAAGGTCTGGAGGCGAAAACTGGATTTCCGCTCGCGAAGCGCTCACGCTTGCGTACTCGGGCCGCCTGCAGCAGGCGACGATCGCGTCGCGGCGTGCGGTGGATCATGCTCAGCAGGCGGGCCAGGGGGAGCGGGCTGGCCTGTGGGAGGCTGGAGCAGCGCTACGCGAAGCGCTGTTCGGAATGACTCCCGAAGCCAGGAAGAGCGCGACCTCGGCGCTCATTCTTTCCCGGGATCGCGAAACGGAGTACGGTGCTGGTCTTGCGCTAGCCCTTTCCGGAGATGTTCGGCACGCTCAAGAACTCGCTGACGATATGGAAAAGCGTTTTCCCGAGGACACCGCAGTTCGGTTCAGCTATCTGCCGGTGCTTCGCGCTCGCTTGGCGCTCGATAATGGCGGCTCGGCGAGGGCGATCGAAGCGTTGCACGCGGCTGTTCCTTATGAACTAGGCGCTCCAAGCAGCGCCGTCCATGCCCTATATGGGGCGCTTTATCCGATCTACGTGCGGGGCGAAGCATATCTAGCGCAAGGCAGAGGCGGTGAAGCCGCCGCCGAGTTCCAGAAAATTCTTGACCATCCGGAGATTGTAGGTAGCGATCCCATCGGTGCGTTGGCGCATTTGCAATTAGGCCGAGCTTACGCGCTCTCACAGGATAAAACAAAGGCAAAGTCCTGTTATGAAGATTTCCTCACACTGTGGAAGGACGCTGATCCTGATATTCCCGTCCTGGATCAGGCCAAAGCTGAGTACGCAAAGCTGCAATAACTGGCATCTTAAGAAAGTAATCAGGATTGAAATGACACTCGGGTCGAATGACGGGCAATTCTTCCCCAATTTGGTAAGGGAAGGGTCGTCGACAAGCGGGAAGTTTGGAATGAGTTACAAGAGGCGCGTTTAGCGGTAGTCATCCGAGTGTGGATTGCCTCCATACAGTTCGTCTGTGAGCGATGTGAAGGTTCTTTGTACATCCACTGGAAATACTAAGAAGAACGGCATAGGATGTTTTACCGTTCTTCCGAACGAAGCTGGTCGTCCGCCCAAAGTTCATCATTACAGGGGGCGAGAGTGTCATGGGAACGAACCCAAGCCCGAGACCAACTGAGACGAAGCAGCTGTCCGCCGCAAGCGGGCTGGCGATTGTACGCGTCACGATAGGGGCAATGTTAGTGTCGGTCTTCTTCGAGAATTTGGGAAAAGGCCTATACAAGCCAGCGGAGTACGCTGGTCTGATCAACTACTACATCAAGTCGGGTCACTCGCCGGCTGTGTGGAAGGCGGTCGAGGGCCTAGTTGCCAACCACGCCGCGCTGGCTGCTCCTATGCAGGCCATGACCGAGATCTCTCTTGGTGTCCTGCTTATCATCGGTCTGCTTACCCGACCGGCCGCATTTGTGGCGTTTCTTTATCTCGGCAGCCTTTGGATTTCGGAGTGGGGCACCTCGTGGATCTGGGAGCTGCTGGTTCCTGTGCTGGCATCGTTCGGGCTTGCTATCGGAAGCGCCGGCCGAAGATGGGGAGTTGACGCCTGGCTGTCGCAACGATGGCCATCTTCAGTGTGGTGGTGATTGGGCCAGATTCACTTGAATAAGGTCCAACTGAATCACGATGACTTGCGGGTGTCCGTCATCATTCCTACCCGCAATGAAGCAGGCGCGATTGAGCGCGTTTTAGGGGATCTCCCGGCCGATCTCACGACGGAGGTCATCGTTGTCGACCGCAACTCGAATGACGGGACGCCCGAGATCGCAGCAAGAATGGGGGCCCGCGTCATTCACGAACCGCGCCGCGGTTATGGGCGAGCGTGCCTCACGGGTCTGGCCGCGGCAAATTCCCCTGACGTGGTTGTGTTCCTTGATGGCGACTACAGTGATCGGCCCTCTGAACTTCCGATTCTCTTGGCGCCAATCGCTCAGGGGCGTGCTGACATTACGCTCGGTTCCCGGCTCCAGGACTGGCGTTCTGCTGGCGCGTTGCCTTGGCATCAGGTATTTGGGAATCGTCTGGCCGCCGGCCTGATTAGACTCTTGTATGGCCTGAACATCACTGATCTCGGCCCGTTTCGCGCTGGCCGCGCAGATGTGCTGCGCTCGCTCGCGCTCGAAGAGGCCACCTATGGCTGGGCGGTCGAGATGATCCTCAAAGGCACCCTGGCTGGATTCCGCGTGGTTGAAGTCCCGGTGAGCTACTATCCGCGTATCGGAAAATCGAA
>DATHQJ010000347.1:0-8779 GCA_035482825.1 Binatus sp. (SeqCode)
GAAGCGGCGAGGCGATTGTAGGGTGAAGAAGTACGGTCCACAAGGAAACTAGTCACGAAATGTGAGTGCCGTGTTCAAATCGGGAATCGTGATCTCGGTGCAGTGAAGACATAGCGAATGTAGGATGCGACTGTGGAAAGCTGGAGTCGCGGAGTCTCGTGATCGTCCTGGACGAGGGATCGATGCGCCACGGGGAAGATGAAACAGTGCGTGCACCCTGATGTTTACTGGGAATCCAATGCAGGGGACGGATTTCAGTTCGGGAAAGCCGTGACGGAACGGATTCTGATTGTTGTGACATGACAAACATGCAAGTCTACTTTAGTGGGTACTCCCGCTAGGGACGTACTCCGCAGAGGTTGCATCGTTCCTGGTGCAGCCCAAACTCCACCAAGCCTTGATTTGATGGGGCCTTTCGTGCAGCGGGAGTGTTTCCCAAAAGCGGAGGGGCGGTCCACTTTTGTGGACGGCACTTCTCATGTCTTGCTCGGAGCCAGCGGGGCGCTTAACTTGCGAGTAGAGAAATCACGATCACGAGTGATGCTCGCAGACCAGAGTTACAGCGCACCGGAGAAAAATGAACTGCCGAAACAGATTCGTCAGCGGCTTATTCGTTCGACGCTTATTCGTTCGAATCCTGTTTGTTCGAATTCTGGTTGCGGCGGTATTGGTTTTGGAGTGTGGTTCGGCCGTGTTCGCCCAGGAGAAACCAGACCCAGGCGAAATTAAGCAGACTTCCCAATCCGGCTTTACCGGGGCTGGAGCGGGAGGCAATGGTAAAGCGGCCGCAAAACCCGGGGGAGCGGATGGACTGGGAAACCCCGTACTCGGAGGGGAGCGCCATCCGCTCTACCGGTTAAGACCCAGCGACGCGGTGGAGATCAGCTTCACGGTCGCGCCAGAGTTTAACCAGACACTGACGGTGCAGCCGGACGGCTACGTGATGTTGAAGGATGCGGGCATGGTGGAAGTGCAGGGACTCAACCTGCAGGAGTTCAGCGACGCGGTGGAGAAGGCGTACCGGGGATATTTGCATGATCCGCAGGTGGCCGTGGCGCTGAAGGACTTTGAGCGGCCGTATTTCATTGTGGGTGGTGAAGTGGGCAAGCCGGGCAAGTACGAACTGCGCAGCGACACGACCGTGGCCGAGGCGGTGCAGATTGCGGGAGGGCTGACGCAACAGGCGAAACATTCCCAGGTGGTGCTGTTCCGGCGGGTGAACGACGAGCTGGTAGAGACGCGGCTGCTCAATCTGAAGAAGATGATGAAGCAGAGACAGGGGCAGAACGGCGGACTTTCGGAGGATGCGCATCTGCTGCCGGGGGACCTGGTGTTTGTGCCGCAGAATTCGCTTTCGAAAATCGCCCGCTTCATAACCAAACCGGCGCTCAGCATGTACGTCAGTCCCACACAATTTTAGGAAAAACCGTTCCTCCGCTTATGGCAGACGAAGATCTAATTCGAGGACGAGAGCTTCCGCCAACGCCAACCATGCGGGAACTGGCAATGGTGTTGTTCCGCCGGCGAAGGGTCTTCGTCGGTGTCGCTGGGATGGTGCTGGTGGCAGCGGTGCTGTATGCGTTCGTAGGCGTGAAGTACGAAGCCAACATGAAAGTGCTGGTGCGGCGGGGGCGGGCGGACGCTCCGGTGAGCGCGGGGCAAGATGCGCCGATCGATCTGACGCGCATGGCGATAACAGAAGAAGAATTGAATTCAGAAGTGGAGTTGCTGCGGGACGATGAAGTGCTGCGGCGGGTGGTGCAGGAGACCGGGCTGGTCGGGCACGACTGGCTGCACTTTCTGCGGCCGGGCGAGGGCGACGCGCAGAGGATGGAACGGGCGGCGCGGCGGCTGGCCAAGAAGCTGCAAGTGGAGCCGATGAAGAAAACGAACCTGATTGCGGTCAGCTACGCAGCGGACGATCCACGAGTGGCGGCGAAGGTACTGCAGGCGGTAGCCAATGCGTACCTGGAGAAACATATGGAAGTGCACCGGCCGACGGGTGAGTTCCATTTTTACGAGCAGCCGACAGGCGAATCGCGGCGGCAGCTGGAAGAGTCGAAGCGAAAGCTCTTGAGTTTCACAACCATCAAAGGAGTAGTCGAGGCGGGAGAGCAGCGCGACCTGGCGCTGCGGAAGCTAAGCGAACTGGACGCGACTTACCGGCAGACGCGAATCGATCTGGCGGAGACGGAGCAGCGCGTGCAGGGCCTCGAGGGCCAGTTGGCGACACTGCCGGAGCGGACGACCACGCAGGTTCGGAGCGCCGACAATCCGGAACTGCAAAAGGCATTGAAGGCGAGCCTGTTGGATCTGCGGTTCAAGCGGACGCAGTTGCTCACCAAGTTCGAGCCCAGCCATCGCCTGGTGCGGGAAGTTGAGCACGAGATTGCACAGGCCGAAGCGGCGATTGCCGCCGAGAATTTGCTGCCACTGCGCGACGAAACCACCGACAAGAATACCCATTACGAGTGGGCGAAGTCTGAACTGCAGCAGGCAGAGGTGCAGTTGAAGGGCCTGCAGGCGCGCGAGGCAGCAACTTTCGCGCAGTTGACGGACTACCGGACGATTGCGCAGAAGCTGGGTGAGGACGCGATCACGCAAGATGACCTGGTCAGCAGCGAGAAGGCCGCGCAGGAGAATCATCTTCTATATGTGAAGAAGCAGGAAGAAGCGCGGATGGACGACGCGCTCGATCAGAGGGGCATTGTGAATGTCGCAATCGCAGAGCATCCAGTGGCTCCGGCTCTGCCGGTGTGGTCAGTGTGGACGGTGCTGGCGATTGGATTCATGGCGGCCGGAGCGGCGGGTACGGGGGCGACGTTTGCGGCGGATTACGCAGACCCGGCATTCCGCACACCGGACGATGTGCTGGCGTACTTGAATACGCCGGTGCTGGCGTCACTGCCGCGAAGCCGGCGAGGAAGTCTTTCCGCATGAGAGCAGGGGGATCATGAGCGCTGAAGTGTTGTCTGCGCAGGCGATCGGACGGGAGGAAGTGCGTCCCGAGCTGAAGAGTGTGGTGGAAGCCGGAGGATGGACTCCGGAGAAATTTGGCCGGGAGCAGATCCAGGGCCTGGTCCGACAGGTATTTCTTTCGAACAAGGGGTGGCCGGTGCGGCAGGTTGTATTCAGCGCGCTGGAACCGGAGACGGATGTGAAGCATATCTGCCGGCAAGTGGGTGAGGCGTTGGCGGTGGAGACGATGGGGAGAATCGTCGTGGTGGGAGAGTATCCGCAGATTTCGGGGGAGCGGGAGTCGAGCAAACCGGAGATCAGCGAGCGCTCCGCCAAGGATGGGAGCGCACAAGTGCGGCGGGGCGCGATCCGGGTGCGAGGCAATCTATGGCTGGTGCCGGCTCAAGAGACGGATGGAGACCGGGGGGCGACGGCATGGTTGCATTCCTACCTGGACGAGATGCGCCGGGACTTTGAGTACTCAATTGTAGAGGGGCCGCCTGCGGGAGAATCGAACGAGGCGATGGCCATGGCGCAGCTCGCGGACGGAATCATTCTGGTGCTGTCGGCAAGACACACGCGACGAATCACCGCGCGCAAGACGAAAGAGATGCTGGAGGCGGCGCAGGTGCGCATCCTCGGAACCGTGCTGAGCGACCGGGTATTTCCGATTCCGCACGGGATTTACCGGCGGCTGTAGGAGCAGGCGATACGTCGTTGGATGGGAGTATCTGTGGAAGATCTGGCGAAAACCGAGACGGGACGCAATGAGCGGAGCTATGCGTGGCGAGAACCAGGGGCAGCAATGAGCGGCGCGGCGTTGCCTCAGTTGCAGCCGGACTTCCTTCACGGAGTGGACGGACTGCTCGCACCGTGGAACAAGGGCAAGTTGGTGATCTCGATCGAATCCATCCAGCGCTCGCTGGCGTTCGAGATTCCAAAGTACGAAGTAGGAATGGCCTGAAGTGTCCTCTCCTTTTTTGAATCCACAGCAAGCGAGACCGTCGGCAGTCGACTGGGCGCGGTTGATTCCCGGGGAGATTCCAGCTTTTCGCGGAGACGGAAAAAAGCCGGCTCGGTCGGTGAAGGTATACCCGCCCGAAAAAATGCCCGCGATGGCGACCGAGGCCGCTGCAAGTGCGGCCGAGAATGGTCTGACATTATTCATGCCGGGTGCGATGCGGGACGGGATGGCATGGAGGTGGATGGGATCCACGGCCGCCGACTTCGCGCTGGTGGCGATGAATTGGTTGTTAATTGGTGCGCTGCTGGTTCCGCTGCGGGCTCTGTTTCCGCATGTGCTGCTGTTCGGCTATGCGGCGGGGGCGCCCTTTTTTCTGTTGGGCACGGCTTTTCTGCACGCGGCGCTGATTACGTTGATGGGCTACGCCGAGGGAGTTCATACCCGCAGCCATGATCTGTGGGGACAGGCGCGCATTCTTGGCAAGGCCGTTCTGTGGGCAACCACGGTGCTGTGTTTTGCCGGTGGTTTGCAGGCAGCTTCGTGGGCCACGAGCGGATTGTTTTTCGGAGCGGGCCTGTTGCATTTCGGTGCGCTGCTGACGTGGCGGTGGCAGAAGAGAAGACGAGGTGGCCGTCCGCAGTTGGGTGGGGATTTGCGCAATGTGTTGATCGTGGGAGCGGGAGGCGTGGGGCGGCGCATGGCTGCTTACGTGAAAGGGCACCCGGAAGGGGGACGAACCGTGTGCGGCTTTCTGGACAACGAGAGGCCGCTGGGCAACGGAGTGATCGGGCGGGTGAGCGACTTGGCGCGGCTGGCGCGGACCGGATTTGTGGACGAAGTGATTCTGGCGGCGCCGCACGACCGCGGCCTGACTCAGGAGGTGCTGCGCGAGTCGCGGCGTTTGCGGCTGGATCTGGAAATCGTTCCGGAATTGTTCGGATGCACGCCGACGGGAAGGGAAGTCGAGCGGGTGGGTGACTCGCTGGTGATCTGTGTACACGCGGAGCGATTGCCGGAGGTCGGGCTGGTCTTGAAACGCATGCTGGACGTGATCGGAGCGGGGCTGGCGTTGGTTGTGCTGGCTCCATTGTTGGCGGGGATCGCGGCATCGATCAAGCTGGATTCGCTGGGGAGGGTGCTTTATTGCGCGCAGCGGGCGGGACGAAAGGGACGCCTTTTCCGCTGCTGCAAGTTTCGCACCATGGTGAGCGATGCGGATGCTTTGAAACAAAATCTGCGACGGAACAACCAGAGGGCTGGGCCGTTTTTCAAGATCAAGGATGATCCTCGGATTACGCGGCTGGGACGCTTTCTGCGCCGCTACAGCCTGGATGAACTGCCGCAGTTGTGGAATGTGTTGAAAGGGGACATGAGTTTAGTGGGGCCGCGGCCGCATCCGCTGGACGATGTTGCGGGCTATGCGATCGAACACCTGGCCCGGCTGGACGTGACTCCGGGAATCACGGGGCTGTGGCAGGTGACGGCACGCCGCGATCCGTCGTTTCAGCGAGGCATGGATCTGGATCGGGAGTATATCCGGACGTGGAGTTTGGGGTCGGACATGCGAATTTTGCTCAAGACATTTCTGGCTGTGGCCCAGGGGAGTGGGGATTGATGCAGGCGATTTCTCTGAGAGCGAATCGATCGGAGATCGTGGTCGATTTGTCGGTTTGGGCAAGTCAGGTCGTTCTGCGTCCGTTGCAGGCGTTGATGGCGGCGCCGTCGCTGCTGTTTCTTGCGGCGCTGACGGCGATGCTGCTGCGGCATCCGGATGTGGCGTTCTATGAAATCGACCGGGTCGCGTTCGGACTATTGGTAGTGGGAGTGGTGGGACGGGCGTTGGTTCTGCGGCAACGTCTGTTCGTGATGGACCGGGCGAGCTGGCCAATGCTGGGGCTGACCGCCTGGGCGATTGCGAGTGTGTTTGGGCAACCATGCGACCACGAGACCTGGAGTCTGCTCGCTTCGAAACTGATTGTTCCGTTCGCGCTGTTTCATCTGGCGGGGCTGGCGTTCAATGAGGAACGGAGGTTCCGGCAGTTTGAGATGTTCGCGCTGGTCGTGCTGGCGTATCTGAGTTTTACCTCGATCGCTTTCCTGGTTGGGGCGCGCGCGCTGATCTTTCCCCGATTCATCCTCGATGAAAGTTTGGGCTTTCACGCTGACCGGGCGCGCGGACCGCTGTTGCAAGCAGTGGCGAATGGCGTGTCGTTGAACGTGCTGGGCCTGCTGGCGCTTCATGCCTACCGGCGCGGAAGCGTGCGAGGAGTGAAAGTTGCCGTGTTGCTGGCCTCGGTGCCGATCGCCATTCTCGCCACGATGACGCGGGCGATCTGGTTGGGGTTTGCGGGAACCGTGGCGGTGTTGATTTTTCGTTCGAAGAGCCGGGCCTTGCGGCGCGCCTGTGTGGGATTGGTCCTGTTGGCTGGGGCGGGGCTGATGGTGGTTTTGAGCTCCGGTGAGTGGGGCGGTGCTTTGAGCGACCGGCTGGAAGAACGCGGGCCGCTGGATTATCGCCAGGCGGTTTATGCTGGCGGCTGGCAGATGTTTCTGGAGCGTCCATTGCTGGGTTGGGGATTTCATCAGATGCCGGCTGAGTTGCCACGGCACGTCAGCGGATACAAGGAGAAGACGCTGTATCCGCACAACACCTATTTGGAATTGCTCGTGGAGCACGGCGTGTTGGGGCTGGCGCTGTATTTGTGGCTGATGTGGGAAATGTGGAGGCTGCATCGAGGTGCGATTCCGGCGGCGGAAAAAAACGGATTTCTCGATCGGCAGTTTCACCAGATGTGGCCGATCCTGCTGGCGGTGTATTGGCTAAACGCGGCGATGGTGGTGATGAGCTACCAGTTCGTGAATGGCCTGCTGTTCACGATGGCGGGAATGCTGGCAGCGCAACGGCGCCGAGCGGAGTGGTCATGTTGACGGTTGCCTATCTCGCAAATCGGTTTCCGGCCGCGGTTGAGCCGTATGTGATCGAAGAAATTGGGGAACTGCGGAGACGGGGAGTCCGGGTGATTGCGGGGAGTGTGCGAACGCCGCCAAGCAATCAAGTTTCGGCGATCCGGTGCGCGCCCGAAATCGTATTGCAGCCGCTGACGACGATCGTTCTGTGGCGAGCGATGTGGCTCTGCCTGCGGCGGTGGAGACGGATTGCGCCGCTGCTCATGCGTGTTCTTTTTCGCGGCAGGGAAGGGCCGGTCAAACGCGCAAAGGCGCTGGCGCACACCTGGCTGGGAGGTTGCTACGCGGTGCTGTTGCAGGATCGTGGGGTCGACCACATCCACGTACATCACGGGTATTTCGGGTCTTGGATTGCGATGGTAGCGGCGCGGCTGCTGGACGTGGAGTTCAGCGTGACTCTGCACGGCTCAGATCTTCTGTTGCACGGAACTTATCTCGACCTGAAGCTAGAGAGCTGCACGCTCTGTGTAACGGTATCGGAGTACAACCGGCATTACATTCTGCAGCGCTATCCCTCAGTGGATGCCGAGAAAGTGGTGGTGGCGCGCCTGGGCGTGGATGTGCCGGATGGCGTGGACGTGAGGGTAAAGACAAAGGGTGACCCTTTCACTCTGCTGGCGGTGGGACGGCTGCATGCGGTGAAGGATCATGCTTTTCTGGTGCGGGCGTGCGCGCAACTTCGCGACCACAACCTGCATTTCGAGTGCTCGATTGCGGGCGAGGGACCGGAGCGAAGCAATCTGGAATCGCTGATTCGAAAATGCAATCTGGAAAAACATGTGTCCCTGCTGGGATACGTCGCGCGCGACGCCATGAATGCGCTCTACGACCGGGCTGACGTCGTGGTGTTGACCAGCCGCAGCGAGGGGATTCCGCTGGTTTTGATGGAAGCCATGGCAAGGGGAAAAATTGTGCTGGCTCCGGCGATCACCGGGATTCCCGAACTCGTGATCGACGACAAAACTGGGTTTCTGTACGAGCCGGGATCGTTGAGCGAATTTGTGGAGCGGCTGGAATTCATTCGCTCTCTGATGATTCGCCCACTAATGATTCGTCCACCAATGATTCGATCGCGGATGCGAGCCCCGAACGATCCGGAACACAGTTCGCTCCTTTACGCGACTCGAAGACTGGACTGGGTACGCGATGCGGCACGGGTGCAAGTTCGCAACAACTTCAACCGCGGCAGAAATCTGGATTCTTTCAGCGACATGTTTCTGCAGCGCATTGCTCCACGGACGGAGAGCATTCCTCATGAGGATTTTGTATTGCAACAAATATAACTATCCCTTCAGCGGGACCGAGGTGTACCTGTTTGAACTGATGGAATTGATGCGGGCGGAGGGCCACGAGGTCGCGCTGTTTTCCATGGCCGATCCGCGCGGGGAGCCGACCGCGTACGATCGGCACTTTGCGCCGCATATTGATTTCAAGGCCAAGGCCGGATGGCTCGAGAAGACGCGGCGGGCGGGGCATGCGATCTACTCCACAGATGCGCGGCGGCGGATGCGGGCGATGATCGCGGCGTTCCGGCCGGATGTGGCGCATGTGCGAAATATCTATCACCATTTGTCGCCTTCGATCCTGTGGGAACTGAAGGCGCGGAAGGTTCCGGTTCTGTATCACCTGAACGACTTCAAAATCCTGTGTCCGAGCTACAACCTGGTTTCGCATGGGGAAGCGTGCGAGGCCTGCAAGGGCGGCGCGTTTCGGCATGTGGTGACCAAGAAATGCTATCCAGGCTTCGGCGCGCGGATGATGCTGGCGACGGAGGCCTACGTCCACCGCTGGCTGGGGACGTACCGCAAGTGCGTCGACCAGTTCCTGGCGCCCAGCCAGTTTGTGCGTGACAAGTTCGTGGAGCACGGATGGGACGGAGATAAGTTCGCC
>DATHQJ010000348.1:0-13220 GCA_035482825.1 Binatus sp. (SeqCode)
CCTGTGTCGTCACCTGCGTCACGGACGCTTTGGTGACTTCCACCCGCAAATTGTCCGGCGGAACGCGCAGATGGAGCGAATCATCCTTCAGCGCGATAATCGTTCCCCGCAAGCCGCCGCTGGTCGTAATTTTGTCACCCGTCTTCAGCTGCTCCAGCATGGCCTGCCATTTTTTCTGCCGACGCTGCTGCGGCATGACCAGAAACAGATAAATCATGACGATCATGGGGACGAACATGATGAGCAGTCCCATGCCGCCACCGCTAGTTTGTGCCTGCAAAATCGCTAAAGCCAGCATGTTAAATGTCTTGGGCGGATGTATCCGCAAAAATCAGCCGCGGTCAATGGTCAATCGCGCCGCAGGGGCTTTTCGTTGCCTCGTTAATTTCACCACGGGGTTTGGATCGACTTCGGCCGGGTTCCTTCTAATTCAGGCTTGAATCCGGGGACATCTTCCGTAGAGATCTGCCCTGACACGTCAGGGTTTCGCTCGAGACAAGTCACCAGAAAGAAAACGTGACTCTTCCCCAAGTGAAATAGCATGCCGCACCCGCCGCATAGTGTCAAGGTAGAAACTAAGATTGTGGATCGTATTCAAGACCTGCGCCAGCACTTCGTTAGATGCATAAAGATGACGTAAATAGGCCCGCGAGTAGCGAAAACACACGCGGCAGGGGCAATTTGGGTCAAGCGGGCCCGAATCCTGGGCATAGCGCGCCTGTTTGATCGAAATTTTTCCTTCTGAGGTAAACAACAGGCCATGACGCGCGGCGCGCGTGGGCAGCACGCAATCCATCATATCGATGCCGAGGCTGGCGTACTCGACAATTTCCTCGGGCGTGCCTACGCCCATCAAGTAACGCGGCTTGTCGGTGGGGAGATGCTCGAGAGTGGATTCGACGATCTCGCGGGTGAGTTCGCGGGGTTCGCCCACGCTCAGCCCTCCGATGGCGTAGCCGGGAAAGCCGATCTCGATGGTCCGTTCGGCAGATTCTTTTCTCAGCTGGCGATCCATCCCGCCCTGCACGATGCCGAAGAGGGATTGAGTCTGCCCGGCAAAGGTTTGTGTCGGGACAGCCGCCCCCACATGGCTCGTGCCGATACCATCGACATCGCCTGCCCACGGAACTTCGTGCTTATGTTCTTCAAAATATTTCTTGCTGCGCGCCGCCCAGCGCAGAGTTAACTCCATCGACGCGCGGTTGCGCGCCTGATCCGCGGGATGCTCGGTGCACTCGTCAAACGCCATGATGATGTCTGCGCCCAGACCGATCTGCGCCTCCATCGCGCTCTCCGGACTGAAAAAATGGGACGAGCCGTCCAGATGCGAGCGGAAGGTCACACCTTCCTCGCTGACCTTTCGCAGCGCGTTCAGGCTGAAAACCTGGAATCCGCCGGAGTCGGTGAGGATGGCCCGCGGCCAGGCCATGAAGCGATGCAGTCCACCCAGCTTCCGAACGGTGCTGACGCCGGGCCGCAAGTAGAGGTGGTAGGTGTTGCCGAGAATGATCTGCGCGGTTAGTTCTTCGAGGGTTTCCTGCGGCACGCCTTTCACGGACGCCACGGTGCCCACGGGCATGAACACCGGGGTAGCGATCTCGGCATGCGGCGTGAGCAGGCGTCCGAGGCGGGCTTTGCCGCCGATGGCATCGACGTGGAACGAGATGGGCATTTTTTTTGCTTTTGGGATTGTAGCAACGGAAATGATTGCCCCGCGCGGCGACCACGTGGCGGCGGAACGCATTCGTCCGCCCCGCAGCGCGGTAGACGTGGTGAGAATCGTAGCGCCGTCCTGGACAAATGCGTCCGGGGCTACGTGATTCTTTACGAATCCAAGCTGACGATCTCGCTCTCGATCCTTCCGTCGTTGGTCGTGACGCGTGCCACGCTCACCGGCAACTTGAAGCGCCGCGGCCCCGCGCTGCCGGGATTGAGATAGAGCACGCCATTCTTGGTCTCCTGCTTGGGGACGTGGCTGTGGCCGGAGATCACGACTTTGAATCCGGCAGCTTCGGGCTTCAGGTCGAACTGGGCCAGATCGTGCAGCACGTAGATGGAGATGCCTGCGAGTTCGACGACTTCAGTCTCGGCCAGCTTGCGAGCCCACGCTGCAGTGTCAACATTGCCGCGGACGGCGGTGACGGGCGCGATGGTTGCGAGTTGCTCAAGAATCTCGGGCGCGCCCACGTCTCCGGCGTGGATGATGTGTTCCGACCCGCGCAGGGCTTCGAGGGCTTCAGGACGGAGCAGGCCGTGCGTGTCGGAGATAACGCCGATCAGGATGGAAGTTACTTCCCCTTAATTTTTTCGACGAACTTGCCGACGCTAACCACGGCGCGGCCCACTGTGCCGCGTCCAATTTCCTGCACGTCGTCGCGTGCGGTCACGCGCAGGATATAGAAGCGTCCGTCGACGGATTCGAGAACGGCTTCGGCCTTGACCCGCGCTCCGATGCCGCTGGCGGCGCGATGTTCAATGTTGATGGATGTCCCGACCGTGATCTCGTCGCCTTCGCAGTATGGCTGCAGCACATGAAATGCAGCCGTCTCCATCAGCCGGATCATGTCGGGCGTGGAATAAACCGGGGGCAATTCCGGATGATGCGAGGCGAGGGTGTGCTCGAACGCAACCGTCTCTTCGGCCTCGCCGCGCACCCCGATCGGAATCTGTTTAGCCACAGGCGATAATCCTCTCCAAAAGAAATGAGCCAACGATTCTACCGAATCGATGGCCCTGTAGTCGTTGGGCACGACTCTACGCCCAGTGTCCTGACGGCTCTCGTCTTTTGAGACTACGCCGCCGCCAATGCCGTCCGGCGCGCTTCGATACCGTCCAGCGCCTTCCACAGCATGCGAGCTGCGGCTTCGGCTGCGTCCAGAGCCGCGTCGGCGGTCTCGGGATGAGCGGCGATGAACTTTTCGAGCTGCTTGCGCCAGACTCGCGAATGGTAAACGTCGGCGGTGGCGTGCAGCGAAAAGTAGCCGCAGGTCTTGTCGTCGGCGCCGTACATCTCACGCAGACCACGCTCTTTTTCCTGCGCGATGCGCGGCACCTGCGACTCGTAGGTATAGAACGCCGCCAGCGCTTCCTCCGGCGAACCTTCGCTCGCTACCTGCTGAAAGTGGCGGATCAGCTGCCGAATTTCCGGCAGAGGACTGTGCCACTCCAGATTGCGGCTTGATCCCATGCCTTCGGCAAAATCGAGCCAGAGGTCCGAATGCGGAACCGAGTCTCGTCCAGGCTGCCCGTCTACGCCCTTCTCGTCGCACAAATTGGCAAGCACCGCGCGCCGCAGTTCGCCTTCGTCGAGCCGCATGCCGAGGGCAGCCAGGTAAGAGGGAAACGCTTCCACGTGATGGTAGTAGTCCTGCGCGTACTCGCGCAGATCGTCACGCGTCAATTCGCCCGCCGACCACGCCTTGTAAAACGGATGGCAGAGCAGGTCATACTTCGCGATGCGCGCGTCCAGTTGCTCGAAGAATTCCGCAGTATTCATGATGCCCCCCGTAGCGCTTGATTAGGACAGATTACTATACGTCAAAATAAGAGGTAAGCCAGTGATGGAAATCACGCTCAATTGCGGCACGTCTTGTTCGCCGCATCTTGAACCGATTCCTTGAGCTTGCCTTCGCTTTGTCTCTGCACGACTTCGTCCAGTGGTTTGGACCTCGCTTTGGGGTCCTGCTGCAAAATCGCGCTATAAGCCTTCAGCGCGCTCTCGGCCGCGGCGACATACTGAGCGCTCTGGTCTTTAGCTTGGTCCGGGTTCTCGATCGCGAACTCAGCTCCGGCCAGCATCAACTGCGTCGTGATCTCGGAAGAATATTTGTACTTGTGATAATCGCCCAGGATGGTGGGACACATGCCAACATGGATGTCAGGAACTTCAATCAGCCATTTAATCGCCCATTCCCTTTCGGATCGCAGTTTCGGGTCCAAGGGATTGCTCTCAAGCTTGTGAGTGAGAGTGACGAGACGCGTTCGCTCTTCGGGCGTCGACGGAGCCTGGCCAAAAGCTGCTGAAGCGGCGGCGCACAACAGGGCGATCATGGCAGACTTGGCGAGCGGGGACTTTTTTCGCATCAATCCTCCAATCTTGAAACAGTCTGCGACTGTACCACAGGTCCCCCGCCCAGAAATTGCTAGAATGGATGGAATCACGCCGAACCGAAGGCCAGCCGAAGCTGGGATTCTTTTACTGTGCAGTTCACCGAACAATTCGACGTAGTCGTGGTCGGCGCCGGCCATGCCGGATGCGAGGCTGCGATGGCCTCCGCGCGCATGGGATTGAAGACCGCCCTCTACACCCTCAACGTCGACCTGATCGCGCAGATGTCGTGCAACCCCGCAGTCGGCGGCATCGCCAAAGGCCACCTGGTCCGCGAAGTCGACGCGCTCGGCGGCATCATGGGCGAAATTACTGACGCGGTCGGCATCCAGTTCCGCCTGCTGAATACTTCGCGCGGCCCGGCGGTGTGGTCGCCGCGCGCGCAGTGCGACAAGCAGGCCTATCGTCTGAAGATGCGCCAGGTACTGGACTCGCAGCCGAATCTGAAGATCAAGCAGGCGGAAGTGGCGGATCTGATCTTAGAACCGGCTTCCGGCTCTCGGCTTCCGGCTTCCGGAGAACTCAGCGAGCAGCATTCAGAGTCCGGAAGCCGAGCGCCGGAAGCCGGAAGCCGTGTTGTCGGCATTAAGCTTAGAGACGGCCGTACTGTCGGGGCATCCGCCGTCATCATCACCACCGGAACCTTCCTCAACGGCCTCATCCACTGCGGCGAACAGCAATATCCCGCGGGACGTTCCGGCGAGCCCAATGCAGTTCTTCTCGGCGAGGCGTTGAAGAAGCTCGGCCTGCGCGGATGCCGCCTCAAGACCGGTACTCCGCCGCGCCTCGACGGACGCACCATCGATTGGTCGCGCTTTCCCGCCCAGCCCGGAGACATTGATCCCACGCCGTTCAGTTTTCGTACCAAGCGAGTGGCTCATCACGACTCGCAGGTGCCCTGCTACATTGCCTACACCACGCCGGAGACTCATCGCATTATCCGCGAGAACGTGCACCGCTCGCCCATGTACAGCGGACAAATTCAGTCGATCGGCCCGCGCTACTGCCCCTCGATCGAAGACAAGATCGTCAAGTTTCCCGACAAGGAAATGCACCAGCTTTTCCTCGAGCCGGAAGGCCTGACCACGCACGAGATCTACGTCAACGGCATGAGCACGTCTCTGCCGGTCGAAGTTCAGCTCGAAATTTTGAAGTCGATCCCCGGCCTTGAGAACGCCGACATGCTGCGCCCCGGTTACGCGATCGAGTACGACTCCATCGATCCCACGGAACTCGAGCGCACGCTCGAAACCCGCAAGATTGCTGGACTGTTCCTCGGCGGCCAGATAAACGGCACCTCCGGCTACGAGGAAGCCGCGTGCCAGGGCTTGATGGCGGGCATCAACGCGGCGCTGCAAGTAAAGCGCGAGCCGCCGCTGATTCTCGACCGCACCGAAGCCTACACTGCGATCCTGATCGACGACTTGATTTCCAAGGGCACGAACGAGCCCTACCGCATGTTCACCTCGCGCGCGGAATTCCGCCTGCACCTGCGCATCGACAACGCCGACCGCCGCCTCACTCCCCACGGCCGCCGCATCGGCCTGATCAACGACGCAGCCTGGGCAGATTTTCAGGCGAAGCAAGAGCGCTTGGGCAAGATGAAGAAGTTGTTGGAAACAGCCAAGCTTACCAGCGCGATGCTGGAGAAAGTCGTCGATCTCGAAACCGATTGTCATCCCGAGCGAAGTGAGGCGAAGCCGAACGCAGTCGAGGGACCTGCTGTCCTGCCGGGGAGCAGTTGGACATCCGCAACCGGTCAAACGCTAGCGCAACTCCTGAAGCGCCCCGAAGTCACGATCGAACGACTGGCCCCAGTACTGAGAAATCTCACCCCAGAGTTCTTCGCAAGAAATCCCTCTGTGTCTTCCCCTGTGTCCTCTGTGGTAGAGCTTTCCTCGGAAGTAAGAAACGAACTCAAGTCCGTCGAAACCGAAATCAAGTACGAAGGCTACCTGCTGCAGCAACAGCGCGCCATGGACCGCCTGAAGAAATCCGAGCAGCACTCGATCCCCGACTGGTTTGACTATTGTTCCGTCAGCGGCCTCTCGCGCGAGATGCAGGAAAAACTCACCCACGTCCGCCCCCGCACCATTGGGCAAGCGTCACGCATCCCCGGAGTCACGCCCGCCGCGGTGTCGCTGGTGAATGTCTTCATCGAAATCCAGGCCCGCCGCCGTGACCAAGCCGCCGCCATCTAGTTTTGCAACCGCGGCTTCAGCCTTGCCGCCGCGCGCCGGAGACATGGAACCGCGCGCTTGATCCTATTGCACGGACGGATTCGTCGGCGCGAAAACGCCCGTGGGACTGTCTTTCCAGATCCAGGCGTGAACCATCCACTGTGATTCCGCGGTGAAGTTGCCGCCTTGGGCTGCGCACTCGCGCTCGCTCAAATGGGTACGAACGCTCCGGTCGGCGAGCACGCAAAGATTCTCATGTCGGTGCCAGGATGCTAGAGCCCTGGGGAACGGGGGATCCTGCGGCTGCCCATCGGTCCCCTCGGCAGCGTTGAACAAGTAGCTGACGCCGACCAGTTGGTAGCCTCCAGGCAGTGATGGATTCTTCTCGTAAAGCAGAATCGGTGGCTGCTCGATGTCGAAGGTCGCCCCGCCCGTCGATCCGATGTAGTGAATGCCCATCCCAGGCACGTCAGGACCGATCGCTTGATAGCCGTCGGCCTGAGCAACGCGGACATCCTGATATTTCTCCGTTGCGCGGCGCGCCTTCTCCAGCATCGAGGCCGTCTTCGCGAGATCGGAATAGGAAACGGGAACGGCAGTTCCATGCTCGTGGCCATGCGCCATATTCACCTCGTGGTCGTGCGACATGTTCATCTGCGACATGTTCATGTCGTGCATGTCATGCCCTGTATTAGCCGGAGCTGATTGCGCCTTGGCCGGGCCGGAAAGGAAGCAACTCAAAGTAAGCAGCAGTACGAGCAGAGTGTTTTTCACGATGTCCTCCTATCACATTCTGAATTCTGAATTGTTTTGGCGATCCGACGCAGATGCCGGATCCACTCCAGTTCCATCTCGACTTGTTTCCTGATGTGCCGGACGATTTCCCCGCCAAACTTTCCCAACTCCAGGTTCGCTTGCAGAGTCGCCAACTTCTCGCCCCGGTTCTGCAGCCACTTTCCCCGCAGCCCGAGAATGTGCTCGCGAATCTCCGGCTTGAGGGCCGGAAACAGTCCTACCCGCAAATTGAAGGCCTCTTCTGAGGAAGCCTCGGATTCGCCGAACTCGCTCAAGCGTTCAAACAGGTGCCGCCGCCCCTCCGCTGAAAGCGCGTACTGCTGGCGGGTTTGGCCGCGCTCGCCAGGAACCGCTTTCTTGCTCACCCAACCGTCCTCCAGAAATCGGCGTAGCGAGGGATAGACCAGGTTGTTGTGCAGCGCCTGCCCCATGATGAACCCGGCTTCCTTCTTGAGCTGGTAGCCGTACTTCGGGCTTTCCAGCATCATTGAGAGGAGTATTAGGTCATTCATGATAGTGTCAATAATGACCTATTGGAGATGCGTTGTCAAGAGAAAATCTCCGGGCGCTACAATGGCTCTGCATGTTTACCCAAATATGATTGCCCATCTGCGTGGAAAGCTGCTGGCCAAGCATCCCAACCAGGCCATCGTCGAGACGGCCGGCGTCGGCTATGACGTGACCATCAGCGTGCCTACGTTCTCCGACCTGCCCGCGCTCGGCGCCGAGGTCGCGCTGCATATCCATACGCATGTGCGCGAAGATCTGATCGCGCTCTACGGATTCCTGCGCCCGTCGGAAAAATTATTATTTGAGAAGCTGATCACCGTGACCGGCATCGGCCCCAAGCTGGCTATCACCATCCTGAGCGGCATGGCCGCCGACGAAATGGTGCGAGCGATTCGCGGCAACGATGTGGCGCGCCTCACCCGCATCCCCGGCATCGGAAAGAAAACCGCCGAGCGCATGGTGCTGGAACTCCGCGACAAGTTGCCCGAAGCTGGACCGGCCACACTCCCCGCCTCGCCCGCCATGAGCGCGACTGAAGAAGATGTGCTCTCTGCCCTGCTGAACCTGGGCTACCAACGCCCGGCCGCCGAAAAGGCTCTCGCCGTGGTCGCGAAGAACGGCAAAGTCGGATCATTCGACGCCATGTTTCGCGACGCGCTGGCGGCGCTGTCGAAGTAGCCCGATCTGACGCAGGCATCCTAAATCTTCCTGTGCATTATTTTCTGGACACAACGACCAGCCTGCGGTCTAATTCCGCACCATGCAGACGCTAGGCCTCTCCGATTCGACCCAGCGCAGCGAGAGCCGCCTGAAAAGCCTGTTTTGGCCATCCATCCAAAGCGGCGCTGACGTCGACTACCTCGCAGTGCAGGGATTCTGGGTATGCACCATCGTGGGTGTAGTATCCATGGTTTTCCTTGCGCTCGCGGCCCATCAGCCGATCATCGGACTGCTGGTGTTTCTGTTGTTTCATCTCGGCGGCGTCGGCGTGCGCGAGCACAATCCATTCGCGGCTGCGGTCATTCTCGTCTATTACCTCGTCGATTTCCTGGCGGCAGCTGTTTTCCTGTTTGTGAACTCGCCCGGCATTGGAGTGCTCAGGATCATCATCGTGGCACTGCTGCTTTCGAATCTTCGAGCCACTTGGATCGCCGGTAGTTGGAAACCCGACTCCGAAGAAGCGGCCTTGCCGCCTCGGATGGGAGAAACCTTCGCCGATAAGTTTTCCGACCAGTGGCCCGCGTTTATCTGGCCCAAGGTGAAGGTGATCTACTACATCTTCTCGTTCGGATTCCTTGCCCTCACTGTCGCCGGGCTCATCGTGATCTACCTTCGCGGCGGGCATGTATAGCCGCCGGATGATCACGACGCCTACCGCTTCACTTCCCGATGCAGAACGTGCTGAAGATCAAATTCAGAATGTCGTCGGTCGTGGTCGCTCCCGTGATTGCATCCAGCGGCCGCAGCGCGTTGTAAAGATCGAGCAGCAGCATCTCGTGCGGCACTTTCCCGGCCACGGCAGTTTTAGCCGCATCCAGCGCGGCTAGTGAATCTTGAATCAGTCCCTGATGCCGCACACTGGTGAGAAAGCCGGATTCCGCGTGGGTTCCCGTTTCTCCGCCTATGTGACGAAGAATTTCGCCGCGCAGTTCTGCAATGCCCTCTCCGGTAATCGCCGAAGTAAGAACTGTCTGACTCCTATCCCCTGATCCCTGACCACTGCTCCCCAGATCACACTTATTCCCCACCACAATCACCGGCCGGTTCTCGGCCTGCTGCAAAAGTTCAGCGTCCTCCGCCGTTTCTCCTTGGGACGCATCGAGCACCACGAGCACCAGGTCCGCATCAGCAAGCGCTTCCATCGATTTTCGAATGCCCATCGACTCCGCTTCGTCGAGAGCTTCGCGAATCCCGGCAGTATCCACGAGTTTGACCGGGATGCCGCCAATCGCCACCGTCTCGCTCACCAGATCGCGCGTCGTCCCCGGGGTCGCCGTCACGATCGCCCGCTCGCGTTCGACCAGCCGGTTGAACAAACTCGACTTCCCGACATTGGGACGGCCCACGATCGCCAGCGTCAATCCTTCATGCACGATCTTGCCGTACGCGAACGTCGCGGCGAGTTGTTCGAGCGGCGCCCGCACCGCCGCGATGCGATGGAGAATCACGGCATCCGCCATCACCGACACGTCGTCTTCGGCGAAATCAATACCAGCTTCGAGCACAGCAATCAATTCCACCAGCTGTTTCTTTATGGGCTGCAAGCGGCGCGAGAGCGCTCCGTCCAGTTGTTGCGCCGCAACTTTCGCCTGATACAAAGTCTGCGAGTCGATCAGGTCACGCACCGCCTCGGCCTGCGTCAGGTCGATGCGCCCGTTCAGAAACGCCCGCATGGTGAACTCTCCGGGCTCGGCCAGCCGCGCCCCCGCCGCCACGCAAAGCTCCACAATATGCCGCAACACCACCGGAGACCCGTGCGCGGAAATCTCCACTACATCGTCCGTCGTATAAGAATGTGGCTTAGCGAAATAACTGACGACGACTTCGTCGATCCGTCGAGAGTCTTGCTCAAGCGGTTGCCCCATCCTTCTTTCGCGTTCTTGGCGAAAGAGAGCCTGCCCTGAGCTTGCCGAAGGGGTGGGGATGTTGACTCCCTCTCCGGCGACGAGCCTCTCGGGCTCGATCAGTTCTCCAAACACGGCGCGCCCCGCCTCCAGCCCGTGTTTCAGCTGCAGCATCGGCCCCACAATCTCCCGCGCCTGCGTCCCCGCCACCCGAACCACACCAATCCCCCCGCGCCCGGCAGGTGTAGCAATCGCGACAATCGTGTCATCCAGATTCATAGCAGCAGGTTCAAGCGCCGATTGTAACGGTTAAACTATTCGTTGGTTGTTGGTCGTTGGTCGTCGGCAAACCCATGTGGGATGCCCCATGTCTCGCTGACTTTGCGAGACATGGGATTTCACAAAACCGACCTTAGCGAAAATACAGGAGACCCCTTGTCCGTAGCAGACGAACTCTTAAAAGCCAACGAAGCTTTCGCGGCCAATTTCACTCTGGGCAAGCTCTCCGTGCGCCCGAAACGCCATGTCGCGGTCCTGGCCTGCATGGACTCCCGCATTCTCTTCGAACACTGCCTCGGCCTGCATCCCGGCGACGCCCACATGATCCGCAACGCAGGAGGCATCGCTACCACCGACGCCATCCGCTCCCTCATCGTCTCGCATCACCTGCTCGACACCCAGGAATTCATCATCATCAACCACACCGACTGCGGCCTGCTGAAAGTCCGCGAGGATGAACTGAAAGCGCGGCTGACTGAAAAGATGGGAGCCACCGCCGATGAGCCCGCCCACTTCCATGCCTTCGACGATCTCGAAGCAAACGTGCGCCTCCAGATGCAGCGTGTGAAGTCGCACCCCTGGATTCCGAAGCATATTCCGGTGCGAGGCTTCGTGTATGACGTGAAGACGGGAAGGCTGAAGGAAGTGTCAGAGGTTTAACCAGCGAAGGGTATTTGACAGACGATAGGAACGCCGTT
The DNA here is from genome assembly GCA_035482825.1 of Binatus sp. (SeqCode). Taxonomy (GTDB): domain Bacteria; phylum Acidobacteriota; class Terriglobia; order Terriglobales; family Acidobacteriaceae; genus Sulfotelmatobacter. The sequence continues at coordinate 11,135 of DATHQJ010000348.1, forward strand.
ACAAGCCTTGACCAAATTCATACGTTCATTGACCAATTTCTGCCTATCATTAGAGGAGGTCAGACTGTCTCTCCGCCAATGCGGGGATTTTCCTACGATCCTTGATCCTTGCTTTCCGAAGGAGGGGAATATGAAAGCAGCTCTCGTGGTGATCTTGCTGGCGGCTTCCGCGTTGGCTCAGGATATCTCCACTGCCGCCGCCGAATCGGCTTGCGGGCCGAGCGACACTCAGTTCGCTATAAAAACCAAAGTCAGCGATCATCCGACGGCACAGCCTGACCCCGGAAGAGCGTTGGTCTATTTGATCGAAGAGCAAAAATTCAGGGCGTTTCGCGACGTAACGGCAAGAGTCGGGCTCGACGGCGCGTGGGTTGGCGCGAACCGGGGCAACTCGTACTTGTCTTTCCCGGTTGATCCCGGAGAGCATCACTTATGCACGGACTGGATTTCAGAGTGGTTGCCGGGCGGACGGCTGGTGTCTCTCGCTAACTTCACCGCCGAGCCCGGGAAAATCTATTACTTTCGCGCGCGCACGACTGGCGGTCCGTCCGGGATTGGCGATGGAAGGTGGGAAGGCGCCGACGGAGCCTCGATCGACCTGGACCCGGTCAACAGCGATGAAGGCAAGCTCATGATCGCGCGTTCGGTACTGAGCGTGTCGCACCCTAAGAAGTAGTATCTGGCGCGGACGCCCTGGCCAGATTTCCCGTCGCTACTACCGCGCCACCTTCTCGATCTCTCCGCGCAACTCTGCGTAGGGCACGGCGCCGGGATGGTACCAGGCCACCTTGCCCGCTCGATCGAGCAGCACCAGCGTCGGCGTCGTCGAGGCGCCATAGGTGTCGAAATTGTAGCTGCTCACCGGCACTGGCATGTCGAGCAGACCGGAATAAAAACGATGCCGCACCGCGTCGATATATTGCAGCTCGTCGCTCGCCGATGCATGTTCGACCTGCGCCGTATAACCGTAACGCCGCGTCGGACCGATCACCTGCAATCCCTTGCTGGCAAATTCCGAACGCAACTGCGTAATGATTGGCGCCTCGGCCTTGCAGTCCCCGCACCAGTGCGCCCAGAAAAACAGGAGCACCGGCGATCCCTTGAGCTGATCGGGCAGCGGCAGCTTCGCGCCCAGAAATTCCGTGCCCTTGAGCGCGGGCGCAACCTTTCCGGTTAAAGCCAGCAGGTTCAGATTCTTCTGCAGCCGGGCGCGAATCGAAGTGTTGCCATACGTCTGCAACGCGGAGTGCAGCAGCGCGACTGCCTGCGTCCGCTGTCCGCGCGCTGCCAGCGCCTGCGATTGAACCTCCAGCGCCGCGCCGAGCGCGATGGGCAGATGTGGCTCGGCATCGAGCGTCCGCTTTTTCAGCAACTCACCGGCCTGAGTCTGCGTCTGCTTGGCATAAGCCGCCGCCTGGTCGTATTGTCGCTGATCGAGCGCCGCGCGGCCCATCCAGGAATAGGCGTCCAGATATTCGGCGGTGACTCCCTGTTGCCCGCGATAGGAATTGAGCGCCGACTCGGCGGCAGAAAAATTGTTTTGCGCCAGGGCGATGCGCACGTCGTCAACGATCCCCGCCCAGGCCGCGGTGGTGAGCAACACTGAAACCAGCAAAATCCGCAAACGCATATCTAGATGATGAATGCTTTTCACAAAGGTCGCAAGTCGCGGGCATTTTGAATTGGTGACGCAGTTTGGCAAAAACGATTCGTATCAGGGCATGGCTTCGGCCGTGCCGTCAGCAGAGCAGAATCGGACGCCTTTAGCCGCTAAGTTCTGCCCAAGCGGCCCCAGCGGCTAAAGCCGACGCGCGCCGGAGTGGCCTTCGTGGCACGCCTAAAGGCGCGCCCTGATACGAACCTTACTATTCAAACTGCATGACTACCGAGTTTTGCCGCCCACCATAACATCTTGCACATCAATTGTTTAGCCATAGCCCACAGTAAATATGTAGCTTTTATAGGGCACTTTCTTTACAATTTAGCTGCGTTTGACTTTAGAGCTCCTTCGCAGTAAAAGCATCTCCGCTCAACCCAGCGAGTGACCTTCCTGCAGAAAGACCTTGAAAGTTTCAGCGCTACATCA
>DATHQJ010000349.1:0-11543 GCA_035482825.1 Binatus sp. (SeqCode)
CCGCTGAAGCCCCGTGACGGACGCGTCCAAGCCCGTCTCACCCTGCGAAGATTCGAAACTCCGAGGTCGCCCTATGTCGTCCCGATTGCCGCTCGCCTCTCTCACTTTACTCGCCGCTTTCGTCCAGCTCTCTTCCCAAAGTAGCGTGGCGCAAACGCTCTCGCAACTATGCCACCCCTCGCTGACTGCGCCGATTGTTGTAGCCTCGCCAGCGCAGCGCCTCGCCGCCGGGGCCCGGGTAGAACCGCCGCTCACCGACACGTTCGACTGGCCCGACACTCCCCTCGGCGTCATCAAAACCGCCAGCGGCTACGAATTTTTCGGCAGCGACGGTGGATACCATGGCAGGCAGATGTGGCAGGGACACTGGGTTGGCAACAACAAATGGGGATCGTTCACCACCACGGTAGGAACTCTCGATAACCCGCTTGGGACGGCCGATCCCGAGGACGTCAGCGTTTCGCCCAACCCTCACGCGGTCAATCCAATTTACCCGAGCTACGGCTACATGGGCGGAGGCCCGGTCTTTCAAGTCCCCGCCGGAATGCCCGGCGCCGGCAACCTTTTGGCAACGTATCACGCCGAACTGCCCAACGACGCCCTTTACGCCGCCCTCGGACTCGTTGCCTCCACCGATAACGGCTTGACCTGGACCGACCTCGGCGAGATCATCCGCCTGAACCAGGCTTACGCCGTCGGTCTCGACGGTTTCGAAATCGGAGACGGACCGCTCGTCCTCTCGCCCGACCACCAATATTTTTATCTCTATTTCCCCGACTGGATCGCCAATGGCACGCTTCACCTCACCAACGCCGACGGCGTCAACACCACCACCAACGTCTCGGTTGCCCGCGCCCCGGTGTCGGCCGTGCTAGCTGCAGCCTTTGGACCTGCGCCCCATCACACCGTCTCGTTCCAGAAGTTCTACAAAGGCAGTTGGATTCTGCAACCCGCCATCGGCGGCGCTTCCACTGACCTCAACCCCAGCTCCGCTTATCAGGGATATCTCGACATCCACTTCAGCGATTTTCTGCAACGCTACGTGATGATCATCTCGAACGACACCAACTTCGGTTACGCCGAATCACCCGACGGGCTGCACTGGACCGTGCCCACCTTGCTCGGCAATTTCGAGACGATCGCGGCCTATCCCACGGCCGTTGGTCTGGGCGATGACCCGCACGTTCTGGGAAAGGGTTTCTACGTCTACTTCACGCATTTGCCGACCGACGGCACGGGATGGACGAACGGGTCCCTGCAGAGGCTTACTCTGACCTGCCAGTGAGCGGGATGGGTGGTCGGTTCGGCCTTTTGCCAGCGGTTTCGCCTTGTGTTCGCTGCCCAAGGATGCTACCCTATGACGCCAAGGTTTGAAAACGGCTGAATGTCAAGCTTAACGAATACCGTCACCCCACCCGCCCAACGGCCCGCGATGAGCTCGCGGCTAGAATTAGCAGTGAAGTTTGGGGCGCTGTTTGTCGGCTTCATATATGCGCTCGGTTTCATAATCATCGCGATCCACCACGCACAGTTCAGCATTCCACAGTTTGATCCGCTAAAGCCTAAGATATTTTCAACCGGATTGGTGTTTCTGTTAATGGTTGGAGCCCCTGCAATCGCCGCTTTCCGCGCGCAGGGGCTCCTCGGGCTTCGGACGACAACCGGAGTTGTAATTCCCTCTCAGCCTCAAAACCGGGACTGGCTAACATTGGCTATCTTGCGGGATTCCTTTTCCCCAGCTATGGTTTTGGGCGATACTTCGCCGGCACCTTCTACGGCTCTAGTTACGATTTCAAGCCATGGGGCATGACGTTCTTCCTAATCGCCGCGGGGATATTTGTCGGTCTGGGTATTCTGATGCGGAAGTATTTCGATAAATGGCCCAAGGGGTTTGTGGTAGTTGCTTTCCTGCACTCCGTTGGATTCTTTGTGTTTGCCCTGAGATTTGACGATCGAAGAATGTTCGCAGCTGGCATGTGGTTTTTTGGAATAGGACTCGCCAGTCTGTACTTCTTCCACACCCTGAAAGATCCAGATCAGCGGCGCACGATTGAATGGGAGCGCCAGCTCCCCATCCTAGCTTCGGTCCTGTTAATCTACGGTAGCTTGCTGTACAGGAACATAGGGGCTCACTTCGGAGGCGGGATGCCGATCCCGGTGACGATGTATTTTGCGTCCTCGAAGGTTCCTATCGCGAACTCAGATTCTGCAGAGCTCCAGCTTATGGAGGAAACGAGCGACGGGTATTACGTACTCAATCCCAACGATGAAAAGCACGCGTATTTCCTGCGTCGCGACCTGGTATTGGCCATTCATTTCGGCGTCCCAGAGCCAAAGCCGAAATAACACTTGGAAGTTACGAAAAAAGCCCCAGCCGGGGGCTGGGGCGTGACTGAATGATTCGCCGACTAGGCTGACTCCCAAACTCTTCTAGACCCTTCTTCCAAAACTCCTATAAAGCCTCTGAGCGAGGTCTTCACCTCTTTGGCAGGGGCACTGGTCACTATTGCATTTCCAGCGAGTCGTATCAACAATCGGGCCGAAATGGCCCGTTCTAAAATTCCTTGGGTTTGCGACTCTACTGTCGCTTTCCTGCTGCTGCCTAAAGAGCGTAGCTACACTTTGGACATCTAAGGGCTGGTTGTAGTGGCGCAGAGCAGGGGCATAACGTCCGCCTCGCGGCCCGATCAATATCGTGACCCCATTTTCGACGGTGGATTGATAGTGCTCAAGGTGCATTGTTCCGCCTCCTGATTCCCCAGTTTACTACTAGCGGCCCATCGCAGCAGAGCTTACGGCCATTAGCACGTGAGTAGAAGCGTCGCCCTACCCCTCGACCGCTTCCTTCTCAATCACCACTTTCAAATGCGCGGTCACGTCCTTATGCAGCTTCACCGGGACGGTGAACTCGCCCACCGTCTTCAGCGGCTCGTGCAGCTGGATCTTGCGGCGATCGATGTTGAAGCCCTTCTTGGTCAGCGCGTCGCCGATGTCGCCCGACGTAACCGATCCAAACAGCTGATCGTGCTCGCCCGTGCGCCGCGTGAACGACACCGACACGCCCTCAAACTGCTTGGCCAGTTCTTCGGCCTGCGTCTTCTCCTTGGCGGAGCGCCGCACTGAAGCGGCCTTCATCTGCACAATGACGGCCTTGTTGCCCTCGTCGGCCTTGATGGCCAGCTTGCGGGGAAGAAGATAATTCCGTCCATAGCCTTCCGCGACCTTCACCACATCGCCGCGCGATCCCAGCTTCGCTACATCTTCTTTCAGAATGACTTCCATGGATGGCTCCAGTTTCAGAATTCTTTGCCACGGATTCACGCGGATCAACACGGATAAACCAAATGATTCAAAAAGCCTTATCCGTGAATATCCGTGCAAATCCGTGGCGAATGTTGTTAACTCGCCCGTCCCGCAAACGGCAGCAGCGCAATATTTCGCGCGATCTTGATGGCCGCCGACAGCCGATGCTGGTGCGGCGCGCACACGCCGGTCAACCGCCGCGGTACGATCTTGCCGCTCTCGGCCACGAACTGCCCCAGCATGCGGTAATCCTTGTAGTTGATGTCCTCAATTTTCTCGACGCAGAACTTGCAAACTTTCTTGCGCCGGAAAAACTTGCGTCCACCGCCGCCCTCGCGCGGAGGCCCGCCCGGCCCGCGTCCACCACCACCGCCGCCAAACCGCGGACGATCTCCACTGGGACGATCCCCGCTAGGCCGTGGTCTCTCACTCGGTGCCGATTGTTCTGTTCTTGTCTCTTCAGCCATAATTCTCCTTAAATCGCGCCTGCCAAATATCTCTCAGAAAGTTCTTCTCCGCGATCTCTGCGGATTTTGTCTGCGTACTCGGCGGTTAAAAGCTTTTGATCGCAGAGTCCGCCAAGAAACACCCGCGAGAACGCAGAGGAATGCCACCGCGTTACGCCGTCGCCGGAGCTTCCGCTGCCGGAGCCGCCGCCGCAGGCTCTGCCGCCGCAGCCACCGGAGCCGGAGCCGCCGGCTGCGCGCTTACTTTCTTCCGCGCATCGCGCAGCGCCTTGATCTTGTCCAGCCGCTTCTGCTCTTCATCCGTGCGCACGGTGAGGAACTTGATGACCTGCTCGGTCACGCGCAGACGGCGCTCCAGTTCGTGAATCACCGCGCCTCCACCCTCCACCACCATCAGCACGTAAATGCCTTCGTGGAACCGCTTCACGGTGTACGCCAGACGGCGCTTGCCCATCTTGTCGACCTTCTGCACGGTCCCGCCCGAAGCCGGCACCACACCGCTCAAAGTCGAAATCAGTTTGTCCAGATCCTCTTCCGTCATATCCGGACGAACAATAAACATCAGCTCATAAGTACGATTCATTTGCTTCTCCCAATCTTCGGCCACAAACCTGGCCACGGATCACACGGATTACCACGGATAAATCTAAAGATCTCACGGTTTTTTGATCCGTGAGAATCCGTGCAAATCCGTGGCTAATCTTCTTGTTCCGGCTTCCGGTTAAAGCGGTTCATCGCCGCCGCCGGACCCTCTTTCAAAATCACCTTCACCGCATCCTCGACGGTGTCAAGCACGCCATCCACAACTTCCAAATCTTTCTTGCGCATCGGCGACAGCAGATACTCGACGCCGTCCCCGACCTTGCGCTCCGGCGCAACTCCAATCCGGATGCGCAAAAAATCCTGCGTGCCCAGCGCCCCGATAATCGACTCGATGCCGTTATGCCCCGCCGAACTCCGCCGCGTATGAATCCGCAGCGTACCCAGCGGAAAATCCAACTCGTCCTGAATCACAATCAGGTCCGCTTCCGGCTTCGCGTCGTACTCCTCCACCAATTCCCGCACCGAGACGCCACTCAGATTCATGTACGTCTCGGGCTTAGCCAGCAAAACCGTCTCGCCGCCAATCACCGCCCGCGCCGTCAACGCCCGATGCTGCCGGTTTCGAACTTCCAATCCCAGGCCGCCGGCAATTCGATCAATCGCCAGAAAGCCCAGGTTATGCGGCGTCAACCGATATTCGTCACCGGGATTGCCGAGACCAACGATCAGTTTCACGCCCGAACCCGACATTGCCACGGATTTTCACGGATCATCACAGATAACGCGAGAATCATTCTTATCCTTGCCCCAATCCGTGTAAATCCGCGCAGATCCGTGGCTGAATTATTTCTTCTCCTTCTTTTCAGCCTTCTCCGGCTTCGCTGCCGGAGCCTCCGCGCCTTCCTCCTCCGCATCCTGCTTGCCCTTCTTGATAACTTCAGGCTCAGCCGGAGCAGCCGCGTCCGCCGCCACCGCGTCAGGAGTCGCCACCACTTCTTCCTTCACCGAGGTAACGTGCGCCACGGGCTGGTTCTCATCCGTTATGAACTTGATCTTGTCCGAATGCGGCAATTCCGAAACGCGCAGCACCTTGCCAAACGTCAACTGGCTGACGTCGGCATCGATGTGGCTCGGAATATCCGCCGGCAGGCATTCGACCTCGACTTCACGCAGCATCTGTTCCATGATGCCGCCCTCCTGCTTCACGCCCGCCGCTTCGCCGACGAGGAAAATCGGCACGCTGACCTTCAACACCTTGTCGAGCGCGATCCGCTTCAGGTCGATGTGCAGCAGCGTGCCCTTGATGGGCTCATACTGCCAGTCGACAATCATGGCCTTCGATCGCTCGCCGCCCGTGAGGGCAAGATCGAAAATCGTGTTGTGTCCGGTGACGGAGTTCAGAATACGCAGCACATGCCGCGGATCCACGCTGATCGCCAGCGAATCCTTGCCCGCTCCATAAACCACGGCCGGAATCTTCCCGCCACGCCGCACCGCGCGGGCATCATTCTTCGTCCCAGCTTCCCGCGGTTGCGCTTCCAATAAGTTCTGTTCCAATACAGTCGCCATAAATTTCAATTCCTCAATCTAAGTTTGTCATCCTGAGGCGACAGCTTTTCGTCGCCGCAGGATCTGGGCGAGCCGCGCGAACAATCTCGCGCTTTTTGCGAGATTGCAAAATCGCGCGACTGGCTCGCTTCCTTATTCGAACTCCACCTAAGTAAACAACTTACTGACCGAAGTCTCTTCGTGATTGGCCTGAATCGCCCGCCCAATCAACCCCGCAATCGAGAGGACCGTAATCTTCCCTCCCTTTTCGGTTCGAGCCGCATCCGCCTCGGCCGTGAGCGGAATCGTATTCGTCACCACCACCTGCTGAATCACCGAGTTCCGAATATTCTCGACCGCCGGCCCCGACAGCACTGCATGCGACGCGCACGCAAACACCGAAGTCGCACCGTTCTCCACGAGCGCCGCTGCCGTCTTCACCAGCGTTCCCGCCGTGTCAATCAAATCGTCAATGATCAGGCACGTACGCCCATCAACGTCGCCGATCACGTGCATCACTTCGGCCACGTTCATCTCGACGCGCCGTTTGTCGACGATAGCCAGGGCCGCGTCAACCTTCTTGGCGAAAAACCGCGCCCGCTCCACGCCGCCCGCATCCGGCGAAACCACCGTCAAGTTCGGCAACTGCAACTTCCGGAAGTGGTCCACCAGCACCGGCGAAGCAAACAAATGATCCACCGGGATATTGAAAAAACCCTGCATCTGCGGCGTGTGCCCGTCAACGATCAAGGCCCGCTGCGTCCCTGCCGTTGTGAGCAAGTCCGCTACCAGCTTCGCCGAAATCGGGCTCCGCGGCTTATCCTTGCGGTCCTGTCGCGCATAGCCGTAATACGGCATCACCGCCGTGATGCGCCGCGCCGATGCCCGTTTCAGCGCATCGATCATCAGCAGCAACTCCATCAAATGCTCGTCCACCGGACGGCAGGTCGGCTGGATCACGAACACATCCGAGCCGCGCACGTTCTCCTGGATTTGGACGTAGCACTCGCCGTCTGCAAAGCGCGTCACCTGCGCCTGCCCGCGCTGCATCCCGAGAAAGTGACAGACTTCATCGGCCAACGGCTCGTTCGCCGTGCCGCTGAAAATCTTGAACTTCTCGTCCGAGCGCGGCCGCTGCTTTCGATCCGTCTTCTCGTCAGTCACAGGCGGCGCCTTCTTCTCAGCCTTGTCGGTCGGCGTGACTAAAGTAGCCATAGTTAGCTCTCAGCTGTCAGCCTTCAGCTATCAGCCAAACCTGCCGCCGTCTCTCTCGCTCCACGCTGAGAGCTGATGGCTGAAAGCTGACAGCTGATTCTTGGCTGGGCCGCTAGGATTCGAACCTAGACAAAGTGCTCCAAAGGCACTTGACCTACCATTAGTCGACGGCCCAGTGAATCCATTGTTGATTGCTGATTGTCGATTGCTGATTGAGCCCCCAAAACGGGGCACAACTAGATTCTCAATCAACAATCAGAAATCAACAATCAAAAATTTCAAGGCCGGCCTGCTCAACTGATAACCCGCCGCCAGTAAGCTGCCCGGGTCAACGTCGCGGTAGCCGCCGCCGCCCACCCCAGCTTCCGAAGCCTTGCGGCCGCCCGCGCCGCCGCCTCTCGCGAGGCAAACAGCCCGTACAGCGCCGACCCGGACCCCGACAACGACGCATATTTCGCGCCCGCGCGCAAAAGCGCCCTCTTGCCATCACTCAGCTCGGGATATTCAGGAAAGACGACCCGTTCAAAGTCGTTTTCAATCCCAGCCCGGACAAGCCAGAGAAGCGGATTCTCGGCCCGACCCCCTCTCACAAAACCAGAAGGAGCACTGGAGTACCTCTCACTCAGCCACGCCGACACCCCGCGACCAAGCTCACCCATTCTATCGGAGCCCGCACGCACCGTCAATTCAGAGTCAGGTTTTGTGGAAGAGCGGCTCTTCAGCACCGCGTCGGACGTAGTGGAAGAGCGGCCCTTCAGAGCCGCGTCAGATGCCCTCGAAGATCCAGGCTTTAGCCCCTGCATCCGATCCCACTCCGCAAACGCCTTCGGCGTTGACACCCCCCCCTCCGGCGTAACCACCACACAAGCCATCGCCGGAAAATCCTCCAGCGGATAAACCTGCTCCCCCCGCCCCACGCCCAGTACCGTTCCACCCAGCAGAAACAAGGGCAAGTCAGACCCCACCTCAGCCGCAATCCGCAATCTCTCGGAAGCACTCAAACTCTTGCCCAGCGCCCGCTCCAACCCCAGCAACGCAGCCACCGCGTTCGCCGAAGCCCCGCCCAACCCACCCTGCACCGGCAGCCGCTTCTCAATCTCAATCACCACCGGCCCCTTCGCGCGCATCGCGGCCATGGCCTTCTCGACAATCCGAAAACAAGTGTTCGATTCGTCGAGCGGCACGCGCGGATCAGCGCACTGAATCTCGATTCCGGCGCCGCGCCCCACGCTCACCCGAATCACATCATGCAACCCAATCGTTTGATACACCGTCAGCAGATCATGAAACCCGTCCGCCCGCGCCGCGCCGATTCGCAGCCCAAGGTTGATCTTCGCAAACGATCGCACCGTCACAGCCATCGCGGAATGATTGTAAAGTCTGAACGCTCGAAAGAGGAGAGAGGGATCCAGGTTTTCGAGGTGTGGGGGTTTATCCGCGTGAATCCGCGAAAATCCGTGGCGAAACGAAGTTGACTTACCCGCGGCGCTTGTACAGCACGGCAAACTCGAATCCACTATTCGGTGGGAACAACTCCGCCACTTTTCGCAGGCGGTCGGCGAGGGCCGACGGCGCCAGCAGCGGATAATCCCGCTCCCGCAAATCGTAGTAGTCCACGTCGAGGTACAACGACAGCAGATAAATCGAAATCGTGTCGGAAAAAGTCGCGTCGAGATATTCGTTCTTGTAGCGCTCGGCGTCGAGGCCGCCGCCGGTGGCTAGTTTGCGCGCCTCAAAGGCATCCAGCGAAGTCTCGCCTCGGACGCCCGCTTCCACCTGGCTCCAGGCCAACTCGCTGAAATCCTTGGAAACTCCGGCGCGCTCGACCAGCGCGTGGCCGACATTGATATAAAACTCGAAGGCCACGGAAAATTTGTCGTCCATCAGACGCGTCGAGATGAACACGCACTGCGAGTCGCCCAGATTCAGATTGCGATGGCAGACCGCGTTGTCGCTGAGCGCCACGTCGTAGCGGTCGGCGATCACCGTCTCGTCGCCCTGGCTCACGGCCAGCGGGACGAAGTAATATGCCTTGCGCTCCAGCGCAGTCGCGATCTTCGCCGGAACGGCGGCAACCATGCGATCCAGATCAAACGAGTTGAGCGCGACCTCGCCCGCCATGGCGTAGCAAATTCCATTGGGCGCCTGCGAAACCGGGGTCGCCCGGACGACTTCGGCGGGACTGCGCGTAATTGCTGGAGCTGCCTGCGACATGCTGCCTTATTCTACACACAGCTGGCGCGGTGTTCGGGTTATCGGTGCGGGGGATATATACCGGTGATTTTTTTCTTGGCTTTGAGCTAACATCTTTGCTTCGTTGGAGTTAGCGAGAATAGATATGGCCTGAGGCGGGCAAAATCTTGAGTTCAAACGAGTTAGAGGTAAAATATTGTTAAATAAGGAGTTAGACGTGGCGGTTGAGGACGATACGGAGGCCGATGTTGCGTATTTCCCGGAGCTAATCACGACTACATCCATTTTAACAGGTTGAGAGGGGTGGGCGGGGAGATGCGTGATGGTTTATTTGCTGTGGTGAGTATGAGTTAGGGGGCGGGGAGGATTTTGTGCTTGACAGGCGCGGGATTGTGGAAATCTTTTGTGCCGCAGCGAGAGGCGTCGCGTGCGAGAGTTATCCCTCCAGTGGCTGAGTCGTGTGGCTTCTGTCGCCCCGCCGGGGCTCGGTTTCACTTCTCGCGGCTTTACCCAGGGCTTACGCCCTGGGCTAAAATATGGCGCCGCTCCGCGGCTTGAGTTCGAACCGGTAGAATCAAGTGTGGAATTTATGGCGACCGTTCGCTCATCCCGGGCTCCTCGCTGGTACGCCATTCCTGTGCGGGTTTGTTTGGTAACGTTTATTGCGACGCTGCTTTGTTTTGCGGTCACGTTGCTGCTGGCGATTCTGGGGACGGTGATTGTGGGCGCGGTGCGGGGTGTGCATCCGGATATGCGGGTCGCTTACCGGCTGATCGCGCTGCCGGTGGCGCTGGTCGCGGGTAGCATTATTTTCGTGCTCGCGCTGACGATGGAGATTCGGCACTACCGGCAGGCGAAGACGCTGGCGGCGATCGAGAGGGTGAGTTGACGTGCCGGCCCGGATCGCCATCCCGATGCCGCATTCGTTTGATCCGGAGTATGCCGAGCGGGCGATTCCGCAGTACGAACTCGCGGTCACGCTGGCGGGTGGTGAGCCGGTTCGGGTTGCGCTGGACCTTTCGCCTGATCAAATCACAAAAATAATGCAGCGCTGCGACGGAGTTCTGCTCCCGGGCAGCAAAGCCGACGTCGATCCGGCGCGGTTCGGGGCTCCGCGGTCACCGCATACGGCAGCAGCTGATCCGCGGCGGGATGCCGTGGATGATCTTCTGCTGGAAAACGCGTACAAGCTGCGCAAGCCTGTGCTCGGCATCTGCTACGGGTTGCAAAGTCTGAACGTGTATCGCGCGGGATCGCTGGTGCAACACATTCCAGATTTTCTGCCGGCGGAAACGCGCGCGAAAGTAAATCACGAAGCCGGGAAAAATGTTGCGGTCGCGCATGAGGTAGAGATTGACCGTGCCTCAAAGCTGGCTGAAATTGTCGCGGTGGAGGTCCGAAGCCCGCAGTCCGATGTCCAGGACCCGCTGATCGTGCCCGTGAATTCCTCTCATCATCAATCCGCTGATGCAATCGGCAACGGCCTGCGCGTCGTCGCCCGCTGCACAGACGATGGCATCATCGAAGCGCTGGAAGGGACCGCGCCGGATCATTTTGTGGTGGCGGTGCAGTGGCATCCGGAGCGGTCGGTGGAGCAGGACACGGCTTCGCGCGCCATCTTCCGAGCCTTCATCGATGCAGCGGCAGCACGCGGCGGGAAACCTGGCGGCGCGGAGATTCCCTAGCGGTTACTTCCTGCGGGCTTATTTCTTTCTTGCCTTCTTTTTCTGGACGTTCTTTTTTCGCGCGCTGTTTTTCTGGCGCGAATTTTCCAGCAGCACGACCACATGGGCGAGGGCGGCGTTGTCGAGATTGAGCCCCTCGGGCGTCTTGGCCTTGAGGCCGACGCAATCGCCGGGCAGGCCGAGTAACTCCGCCACGCGCGCGCGGATCGCGGCGGTGTGAGGTCCAATTTTCGGAGCGGCCAGGATCAGGCTGGCGTCAACATTGGCTATGGTGTAACCGGCGTCCCGCACGCGTTTCAGCGCTTCGCGTAGAAAGATGACGGAATCCGCGCCCTTCCATTTCGGGTCCGACGGAGGGAAGAGTGCGCCGATATCGGGCGCGGCGATGGCTCCGAGCAGGGCGTCGGTGACGGCGTGCAGCAGCACGTCGCCGTCGGAGTGGCCGCCCAGGCCCTTGTCATACGCTAGCGTGACGCCGCCGATTTTGAGCGGAATGGCAGGGTGGAATTCGTGCGAATCGAAGCCGTAGCCGATCCTCAAGAGCAACCCCTAACTCGCCGCGGATTCACGCGGATTAACGCGGATTTTC
>DATHQJ010000350.1:0-4463 GCA_035482825.1 Binatus sp. (SeqCode)
AAACCGACAGTTCATTCCAATCACCCAACGACACAATCGCGAAATCGCCCGATGATCGTGATCGATTGACCCTATGACCACAACCGCCAGTTCCTCCAGCATCTCTCCCCGAAAAATCCGCGTGATCGGCGTCCCCCTTGACCTCGGCCAGTCCCGCCGCGGCGTCGACATGGGACCATCCGCCGTTCGCGTCGCCGGACTCGAAGCTCGCCTCGAAGCTCTGGGCCATGAAGTGGAAGACGGCGGCAATGTCCCCGTAGCCATCCCCGAACAGAAAAAAGAAGGCGACACTCACGCCAAGTATCTAAAAGAAATCACCGCCACCTGCACCAAACATGCCGAGCTCGTGGTCAAGACACTCGAAGCCGGAAAGGTTCCGCTCGCTCTCGGTGGCGATCATTCCATGGCCGCGGGCACAGTCTCTGGCGTCGCCGAATATTACCGCCGCCAGAAGCAGCACGTCGGCCTGATCTGGATCGACGCCCACACCGACATCAACACGCCCGACTCTTCCCCCAGCGGCAACGTGCACGGTATGCCGCTGGCCGCGCTGATGGGTCTTTGGCCTGGTGAACTGGGAAATATTTTCGATTTCTCCCCCAAGGTGCAGCCGCAGAACTGCGTGTTGGTCGGCGTCCGCGACATCGACGCGGTCGAGAAAGAAAACGTCCGCCGCGCCGGTATCGGCGTCTTCACCATGCGCGACATCGACGAACGCGGCATGCGCACCGTCATGGAAGAGGCTCTCCGCATGGCCGGACGCGGCACCGCCGGCTACCACATTTCCCTAGACATGGACTGGGTCGATCCCGAAGACGCGCCCGGCGTAGGCACTCCCGTGCGGGGCGGCGCCACCTACCGCGAGGCTCACCTCGCTATGGAGATCATCGCCGACCACGGCCGCATGTTGAGCTTCGAAATCGTCGAAGTGAATCCCGTGATCGACGAGCACAACCGGACAGCCGATCTCGCGGTGGAACTCGCGCTCTCCGCCTTCGGAAAAAAGATTCTCTAGCCACGGATTGGCACGGATTCACACGGATCAAGAAAAGAGAAAAAGAATTATCCGTGGAAATCCGCGCAAATCCGTGGCCAAGAATTTTTGCGAACGTGACTACCGTACCCACCGTAAGATTGACGCACCACTCACCCAACGTTCACACTGGAAGATCATGGAAAAGACTCGGGTCGGCATTTTATTCGGCGGACGCAGCGGCGAGCATGAAGTCTCGCTGCTCTCGGCCGCGTCGGTTCTCAACGCAATCGATAAAGACAAGTACGAGGTTGTGCCCATCGGCATCACCAAGGACGGCCGCTGGTTGACGGCGGAGTACGCCGAATATTTGCTCACCGGCAAGCTCGTACTCGAGCCGCGCAACCTGCGCGCCGGCGATCCAGAGACAACGTCCCCCGCAGCCGTGCTGGCGCGGGGAGAAGCCGTGGTCGTCCCGCCCGAACCGGTTCATCGCAATCGCGGCCTTGTGCCCTTCCAAACCGATGCCGCGCTCACCCGCCGCGCCAGCGACCGCGCCATCAACGTCGACGTGATCTTCCCTGTACTGCACGGCACCTTCGGCGAAGACGGCACCATCCAGGGCCTGCTCGAACTCGCCGACATTCCCTACGTGGGCGCGGGCGTGCTCGGCTCGGCTGCCGGTATGGACAAAGACATCATGAAGTCGTTGTTCATCGCCGCCGGAATTCCCATCGTGAAGCACGTCACGATTCTGCGCGCCGCGTGGGAGAACGATCCGAAAAAAGTGCAGAAGCTGGTCGAGAGCAAACTGATCTATCCCGTATTCGTGAAGCCGGCGAATCTGGGATCGTCGGTGGGCATCAGCAAAGCGCACAACCGCAAAGAACTCGGACCCGCCATCGAAGAAGCCGCAAAGTTCGATCGCAAGATCGTCATTGAGCAGGGCGTCGGCGGGAAAAAAGAAAAAGCTCGCGAGATCGAGTGCTCCGTGCTGGGCAACGACGAACCGTCCGCGTCAGTTCCTGGCGAGATTGTTCCCGGCAAAGAGTTCTACGATTACGCCGCGAAGTACGTCGACGAAGGTTCGCAACTGATCATCCCCGCCAAGCTCACCAACGCCGAAACGAAAAAAGTTCAGCAACTGGCGATTGCCGCATTTCAGGCCGTAGACTGCTCCGGCCTGGCGCGCGTGGATTTTCTGATGGACCCCAAGACGCGGAAGATCTATTTGAACGAGATCAACACCATGCCAGGATTCACGTCGATCAGCATGTATCCCAAGCTGTGGGCCGCGTCCGGGCTGGAGTATGCCGACCTGATCGACCGCCTGATTCAACTTGGCATCGAACGCCACGAAGATAAGAAAAAGAATCAGTACAGCCGGTGAAGAATGAAGTGATGGTTGTTGATTTCTGATTGTTGATCAGAAACTGCGGCTGCTCCGCTACTACTGTCCCGCCTCACACTTAAAATTCGCCGCATCATTCGTATCGCCGCTCCCCTTGTACTTCGCGGCCTGCGGATACGCGCACAGTGGACGTGTCATCTTCGGATGCTGCTTGTCGTCGCCAAATTTCGATGCGATGATCGCCGACGGCGCCGTGCCTTTCTCCACCCACTGTTCCAGAGCCGCAGACACGCTGTGCCGCGGATCGTCGAAATCTAACCGGCCGACCTGTCCAAACGAATCCGTACCCGGCCCGTCGTCACAATGCTGCATTCCTGGAACCATGTAGAGGCGCAGGAACGAATCGGTCTCGGCCCCCATCTTCATATACACGCGCTGGTAATAATTCACCGCGTTGATGGCTGGAATCGCAGGATCGTTCCACCCGTGATACACAATCAGCTTCCCGCCACGCGCCTTGAACGGACTCAAATCCGCGTCTGTCGCGTTCAGCGCCTTCGCAGTTTTCTCCTCAGCCAACTTCAATCCGGCATCCATCTGGAATGTCTTGTTATCCCACCCGGGGTCTTCATACACCATGTTCGAGAAGTACCCGCTCGCGAAAAACGCCATGAGGCTCTTGCCCGGAGCCAGACCGAGAATCCAGGTTCCCCATCCCCCCTGCCCATCTTCCGCGCCCGGCAAGAAGCCGGGAAAGATTTCGTGCCCGTGCAAATCGTGCAGGCCGGCATAAATCTTCTTCAGGGTCGCGGCCTGCTTCGCGGTCAGGCACTTGTCGGTGTCTTCGCCGGCCTTGCACTCGATCTTCGCTGGATCGAAGTGGCACCGCCGCGGATCGTTGAGGATTCCATCGCGCACGCCGTCGAGCCCATCGCAAGCCGCCAGCACCGCCGCCGAAATTGCCGGGACTTTTGTCGCCGGAATATAACTCGCCGAATCCGCCGTCAACGCCTGAGTGTCGCTCGCCGCTGTCGAGAGCAGCGCAGTCCAGTAGTTCGCCGGAGCTCCCGCCAGAATCCCGTCATAGTCCGCGGGATAGCGCTGCGCTTCCATCAGCGCCTCACGCCCGCCGTCGGAACATCCCGCAAAGTACGAGCGCTTCGCACTCTTCCCGTAGAACGCCTGAATCGTTTCCTTAGCCACGCGCGTCATCTCATGGATTCCGCGATGGCCGAAGTCCGCAACTTTCTCGGGATGCCCCAGCGCCCACGCCGCATCAATCGGCGATCCAGAATGCCCGGTGTCGGTTCCCGTAGCCGCGTAACCCTTGCTCACGGCGGTGCCGAGCCCCGGGAAATCGATCATCCCGGCGAACCCGCCGTTACCGATACCTTGCAGCTTGCCGTTCCATCCGGAGGCGGGCATCCAGACTTCAATTCTGATGCTCGAGTCCGCGCTCGGAGTCGCCAGCACCACAACGCGGCAAAACGCCGGTACGTTTTTATAAGGCGCGGTCAGGTCGCGGTCGCCGCCTTCGGTCGGCGGACCGGCGAACGTTCCCGCGGCGATCGTTTTAGCCAAGATGATCGAGGCGCCAGGGATGGTAGCCTGCCCCAACTTCTCGCAAGCATCCTGAGCGACGCTACCAGCGCAGGCCGCGAGCAGCAGCGAAGCAACGGCGAGCGTGCTGCCGCGGTGCGATTTCACTGTGCTCCAGCCTTCCCCATGAACGCCGCCTGATCCGCTTTCATCTTCTTCAACCCTTCCATGGGCAGATACACCATGTGCCCTGCGTCGTACGTCGCGAACGAAATGTTATCGCGATACTTGGGCGGCAGGTTGAGATGGTCGACCGTATAATTCGCCGCGTAATAGGGCGTCGCCAGATCGTAATAACCTTCCATCACCAGAATCTTCAAATACGGATTCTTCACGATCGCTTGCCGCAAAGCCGAAGCCGTGTCCGGAAATCCCTGGCCCGCCGATCCCCAGTCCCAGGTGTCGTTGGGCCCGCCGCGCGGGGCGCGCACGTTATACGGCATGTCCACTTTGTAGCCCAACTCCGTGCGCAGATAATTATTGAACACCGAGGTAAACGGAGGCCCGGTCGCCGCCCCCGTGGGATCGTAAAACGGAGTG
>DATHQJ010000351.1:0-5188 GCA_035482825.1 Binatus sp. (SeqCode)
ACCGGATCCGCACGGCCAGCAAGCAAAACAGCCGTCGAATCCTCAGGCGCCTACGCAGTCATTTACGGGGAAGATCGTGAAAGACGGTGGCAAGTATGTTTTGAAGGTCGCGAGCAACAGCGCCTACCAACTCGAGGGCGACGTTCAGCAGTACGAGAATCAGGACGTGAAAGTTGTGGGGACCCTTGACACTGGCAGCAACACCATTCGCGTTGTCAAGATTGAGCTGATTTCCTGAAATACGTCGAAGGACAACAGCCACGCCAGGGGGATAGTGGAAAGCTAAAAAGCCCGCTGTGATTTCACAGCGGGCTTTTTCACTACCTCATCGTCTCATTTGTTTTGGGCCGGAGCGATGTCAACCACGTGGAGTGTGTTTGTACTGGGATCCACCGTCGCCATCACCTTCACGTCTTTGCCCTCGAACTGCTTCGCTTTGTCCTGGTCGTCCAGTTTGTAAGCCGTCTTGGTCGAATTTTCCTGCAGCACGAGCTGGTCGCCCGACTTCGCGATCTTGCCTTCAAAGCTGCGAGCGGACTGTTGCGGGTTGGTCGCATCAGTTTGCTGTTGCTGCGGCATGGAGCCCGCCTGGGTCGCTGTGGATGGCGGTGTGGATGGCGTCTGCTGCGCCGCAAGATTCATTCCAAGTCCAACCAGACCGAGCATTGCAACGATTGAGAGAAGCCGCTTCATAATTGTCCTACCTCCAAAATGTAAAATTTGTGAGTCGCCAAAAGTGTTTGTGATCTCACATCGTTCTGCGTTGCAAGCAGTTTGCCATTTTGCAAGGATGGCGAAACCTATGAATTTTCAGCGCTCTGCAGCGTGTTCCGTCGGAACGACAGTGCAATCGCTCCTCATAGACTCGAAGTTTTGTCCTAGCCGAGTTCCTGTCGAGTCCATACAGTGAAGCCTTGATGGCGCAATGCCAATTGCGGAATGCGAGAATTCCGCTGTAGTCGCTCGATTGTTGCCCAAGACATTCTCGTTTCTCAGTTCACACTTCTCTACACGATTTACCCTAGTGCCTCTGCCGCAGTATTTCTTTAAGGTGACACTTAACGCCTTTCAGTTGTGAAGTTGAAGGACTCTCGCCCTTCCTTCTTTTCACGATCCGGCCTGGAGATCAATCCATGAGCACCAACGGAACTGCTGCCTACGGAATGTACCCTCGCAATGTTGCTTTACCCGAGGTCGTCTGTGCCTTGAACAGCGCAGGGTTTGAAAACGAAGATATCTGCATGGTGCTTTCCCCTGCGCATCCTGCGGCGACTGTTGTGGCCGACGCCAAGATCGTCGACGTGGAACGCGAAGAGAGCGCGACCAGCGCTCGCATGATCGGCTGGTTTTCAGAGTTTGGCGCCGTTGTGATTCCCACGGTCGGTTTCTTTATTCGATCGCAGGCTTTTTTTCACTCCCTCGTGATTGAGCAGAATTTCCCCGCACTGTCCCGCGGATCGCGGACTCTGCTGGGACTCGGCTTTTCCGAAGGCGAAGCCAAGCGACTCGACCACCAACTATGCGACGTGGGAGCAATGGTATTCGTGTCTTGCCAGGAAAGCCGCAAGGCAGACAGCGCCCTCGAATTGTTGCGCCGCGCGGGAGCAAGAGAAGCGGCAAGTCTGGAACCGGCGAAGATGGCGGCTGCGGTTTAGGCGTTCGTCCCTCCCGAGAACCTCGGGGCTGAAAGCTGCCTTTAGGTCTCGCGGCACAGGGAAATTTATTCTCGGCGGTTCTCGCACCCGGGCGCTATCATTTGCGAATCGCCTTCCCCGAAGTTCTTCTTATCATCAACTTAGATCATAAGTTCTACTCAGCCCCACAATTGGCACGCCAGTTGCATCATGATAGACAACCAACTGTTTGGGCTAGCGAGGCATCCATTTGCTGCGCACTGGGAGACTGAGCCGCCATGAAGACGAATCGAGTCTGGATCGAGATCGTGCTGCTGGGCACTGCGATGGCATGTGCGCTCGCGCTCTTATTTGCAACCCTAGGCGTTGCTGCCGGTGCCGCCACCGGCGAGGTTGGTGCGCGGCAAGCGAACCCGACAGAACATACTTATGCAGAACATACTTATGAAGGCATGGTGAGCTGCTCCCGTTGTGGCGCTAAGCATTCGGCCAAACTCGGACAGGCGGCCACCACTTGTACTCGTACCTGTGTGAACGGCGGCGCGAACTTTGCTTTAGTCGATGCCGACGCGACCTACCTCCTCGATGGCGACGTGAATCTCCTGAAAAAGCTGGCCGGACAGCGTGCCCGCATCGTCGGCGCACTTCATGGGCAGACGATCACGATCTCATCTGTTGCTGCAGGGAGTTAGCGGCCGCCCGCAAATCAGGTAGCCGAGCGGCTTGGATTCTTGTGAGAGGTAGATTTCATGAAGAACTTACTAACACGGATTTTGTTGGCTGTCGCGGTCACGCTTGTAGCCTTTGCGCTGGCTTCGTCCGCGCGAGCGCAACAGGCGGACGAGGATCCCGCTCCCGCGACTCCCCGGCCGCCGCAATCCACGGTTACACCGCAACCTCCTCAGGCGCATGACGCCGCAATACCTTCGCCTGCCGATACCCAAACACAGGAGACTTTGACCTTTACTGGCCGCGTGATCATAGAGCAGGAACAACTCGTCCTGAACGATCCAATCGCGAAAATGCGCTATCAGTTGGAGGCCCAGGCCAAAGCAAAGCCGTTCGTCGGCAAACAGGTGAAGGTCACTGGGAAGCTTGAGATGAGGAGCAAAACGATTCATATCGACAGCATCGAACCGCTGTCGTGATCTTCTGACTTCTGCCTCGCGCGCCTCTTTGTCTGTTTCGATAGCGGAGAACCTGATTTGTGATCTTCCGCTTTCTAGTATCAACCCGAGGAAAGCAAAATCATGCGGGCCTCACTATTATGACTGAAACCAAAAATCGTCCTGCCTATGATTTTCCAACGGCAGTTACTTTTCTATTCGCAGGATTAGGGCTAGGTTGGATACTGGCATTTCTCCTTTCGCCGCTGGCCGGGAACCCCCCTTTGTCCCGCCCGTCGTCGCGATCACGTTCGGTCGCTGAGGAGGTCTTCTCGCGATAGCTCTTCGTCGATCGCACAATCCCCGAATACAGGAAGAATCTCAGCGCCGACGCTACGAACTGGCGCTCATGTCGCTGGAGGTTCCACCTGCTGCCGGAACGTAGCACTTCTGGGTGTAGTCCATCACCATGCGATCGGCATTGAAACGCCAGCCCAGCGTGCGGATCGTCCGCTTCATGCGTTTGATCCAGCCGCGCGGAAGACCGTCGCGATCGCGCTGGTAATAAAGCGGAATGACTTCTTCGCGCAACGTCCGCATCAGGTCTTCCCCGTCGCGGGTATCGTGGACGCTCATGTTGGAGTGCGTTCGCCCGGTTCCGATGGCAAATCCGTTCATGCCGTCGTAGGCTTCCGCCCACCATCCATCCAGAACGGAAAGATTCAAGCCGCCGTTCAGCACCACTTTCTGACCGCTAGTCCCCGAGGCTTCCAGCGGACGGCGCGGATTGTTCAGCCAGACATCGACGCCCTGCACAAAATGGCGGCCGACATTGATGTCATAGTCTTCCACAAAGACAAACTTGTCGCGGAACTTCGGATCGCGCATGAGCTCGGCAATCTGCTGCAGCACTTTCTTCCCCGGCTCATCCAGTGGATGTGCCTTGCCGGCAAACACGAACTGCACGGGGCGGTTCGGGTCGTTGACCATGGAAGCCAGTCGCTCAATATCCGTCAGGATCAGATTGGCCCGCTTGTAGGTGGCGAAGCGGCGGGCAAACCCGATGGTGAGCGCATCCGGGCTGAGCACGCGCTCCAGACGCTGCAGAGTCTCCTGCGACTCTCCGCGGTGCTCGGCTTGCGTCACGGCGCGGCGGCGCACAAACTCGATGAGCTGCGACTTCAGGTTGAGGTGCGTCTCCCACAGCTCACCGTCGTCCACGTTCTCAATTCCCAGCCAGATCTTGGCTTCACTGCTGCGCTGGTGCCAATCCGTGCCCAGATGGCGATCGTAGAGCCGGAACATCTGCGGCGCCAGCCACGACGGCACGTGCACTCCATTGGTGATGTGTCCGATCGGAACGTCGTCTTCAAGTTTGTCCTTGAACAACCCGGTCCACATGGCGCGCGATACTTCGGCATGCAGCGCCGAAACCGCATTGGCCCTCCGCGAGAGCCGCAGCGCGACCACGGTCATACAAAACAGTTCGTCCGAATTGTTGGGATTCTCGCGCCCCAGTCCCAGCAGACTTTCCTTGGAAAGCCCCAGCGCCTCGCGTAGCGGTCCAATGTGTTCCTCAATGAGTCCGGCATCGAACCGGTCGTGTCCGGCCGGAACCGGAGTGTGCGTAGTGAACACTACCTCGCGGGAGACTCGCGGAACTGCTACATCAAACGTGATACCTTCGTCCTCCATCCGCATGCGAACCGCTTCCAGCACGGCAAACGCGCTGTGCCCTTCGTTGAGATGAAGTACGCCCGGAGAAATCCCCAGAGCTTTCAGGGCGCGCAGTCCGCCCACGCCCAGCAGCAACTCCTGACGAATGCGGATGCGGAGATCACCGCCGTACAGCCGCGAGGTGAGTTCGCGGTCCTCGGGAGCATTCCCCTCGACATCGGAATCGAGCAGCAGCAGATCGCGGCGTCCTACTTCCACGCGCCAGACTTTGGCCCGAATCCGGCCGCTGCGCGTCTCGATTTCCACCACTACCGGACGGCCGTCTTTTCCGATCGCGACCTCCATCGCCATTTGATTGACGTTGGTTTTCAGATATTCTTCGCGCTGCCATCCACCCAGATCGAGCCTCTGGCGAAAATATCCCTGGCCATAGAACAATCCAATGCCCACCAGCGGAATATCCAGGTCCGACGCGCTCTTGATGTGATCTCCCGCCAGTACTCCCAGCCCGCCGGAATAAACCGGCAGCGATTCGTGCAAGCCAAACTCCGCCGAGAAATACGCCACCGGATGAGGCCGCAACACGCCAGCGTGCCGAGTACCCCAGGTGCGATCGGCCTCCAGATACTCCAGCATGCGGCGATACGCGTAGTTGACCCGGCTATGCAGCATCAGTTCCGCCGCGCGGGTTTCCAGTTTGGCGAGAGGCATCTCTCCCAGCAGGGCCACCGGATTATGGTTCAGCTCGTTCCAGCGCGCCGGATCCAGATC
>DATHQJ010000352.1:0-17324 GCA_035482825.1 Binatus sp. (SeqCode)
TCCCAAACAGATTGAAGGCAAGAAGCGCTACTTTCAGGGTCGCATCTGGGTCGATGACCACGATTTCCAGATTGTGAAAACCTACGGCAAGACCGTGCCCGACATTCGCAAGCATCACGGCGACGAAGAGAATCTGTATCCCAAGTTCACCACCTGGCGGCAGCAGATCGACGGGCTGTACTGGTTCCCGGTCTATACCCGGGCCGACGACGAACTGCACTTCAAGCTGCAGGACGTACACATCCGCGAGATCGTGAAATACGAAGACTACAGGCGCTTCGGCACGAACACGAAAGTCCTCTACGAAGGCAAGGAAATTCCCAAGACGGATCAGAAGAATCCGCCGCCCGGCCAGAAGAAGCCGGACGAGAAAGATCCGAACGCGCCGCAGAAGTAGCTGTCAGCTATCAGCTGTCAGCCTTCAGCTAAGTCAACAACCACACGTGCAGGGTTCCGCTGAACCGAGAGAAAGAAGGGTTCAGCTGAAAGCTGACGGCTGAGAGCTGAGAGCTTTAGTAGAAGAGATACTTTCTCCACTTATCGTCGCTGCGGCCCATCAAGCGCATGATGTGCCGGCTGGTATGCAGGTTGAAGGCGCGGGGTTCGCGCATCAGCTTCATGTGGGCTTCGGCGGGAGACTGGTTGCCTTTACGGCGGTTGCAGGCGTGGCAGCAGGCGACCAGATTTTCCCAGGTGGACGAACCCCCGCGAGAGCGCGGAATGACGTGGTCAAGCGTCAACTCACCCGAGGGCAGCACGGTAGCGCAATACTGGCAGGTGTTGCGGTCGCGCAGCAAAATATTCTTGCGCGAGAGTGCGCGGCTCTGGTGCGGAATGCGGCGATACTCGAGCAGCCGAATCACCGACGGCAGCCGCATGGCCACGCGCGCCGAGTGCAGAAAATGTCCATTCTCTTCCTCGGTCATGGCCACGCCCTTGAGCACAAGCACGAGCGCGCGGCGCGCGGCGCAGACGTTGATCGGCTCGTAGGATGCGTTCAGCACCAGGACGGGCGCCAGCAGCGCATGGCCATCTCCGGGCCGGTGCGTGGCCACCGGCGCGAACAGGCCGGCGGCATGCCGGGATCCTGCATCGTGTTCCATCCTCAGTGACATAAGCGAACCCAGGCTTTCAAAGTTGCAAAGTCTCAGGGTTGCAGGTTCAGGCTCCAACTTTGAAACCTTGCAACGGTGAAACCTCGCGACTTTCCTCCCCGCCCTCAAAGCGCTCTTCCTCAGCGTACTTAGATGCCAGTTTCAGGGTGCGCGCCACGGTCGCGACCCATACCTGGCGGGCGCCGGCGCGGCGCAGCACTCGCGCACATTCCGTTGCGGTGGTGCCCGTCGTATAAACATCATCCACGAGAAGCACGTCGCGGCCAGTGACTTCTGCGGCACGGGTGACGGCAAAGGCTCCGCGGAGATTTTCGCGGCGCTGGTGGCTGGTCAAACCGATCTGCGAATGTGTGTCGCGGGTGCGCCGCAGCAGATCGGTCGCAAGCTGAAAGCGCTGCCGCGCCGGATAACACTTCAGCGCCGCCTGAGCGGTCAGTTCCGCCTGATTAAAGCCGCGCTCTCTTCGCCGGGCTTTGTACAACGGTACGGGAATCACGAGGATGGTGGTTCGGTCAAACATTCCCCGCTCGGACCTGGCCTGCTCAAAAGCAGGTTCGAGCGCGATCCAGGACTCCGCCAGCATGCGGCCCAGCACCGCGGCTGCCGGGCGCACACCGTTGTATTTCAGCAGATGAATCAGTTCGCGCAGTCCACCATCGTAGCTGCCGTAGGCTACGGCCTGGGCAAATGGACGGTCGACACGCCGGCAAACTGGACATCGCCGCCAGCCGTCCTCATCGCTCTCGGCGTAGGAGGAGAGCACCCGTTCTCCGCATATGGAGCACACTTTCCCGCGGATCGCATGGACATTCGCCAGGCACTCGAGGCAAACCGGAAGCCGGGAAATATTCAGCAGGGGTTCGCCGCAAATGCGGCAGTCGGAAGGAAACAGGACGGCGAACAGACTTTCAGCGACCCGGCGAGTCCAGGTTTGGCGAACCCAACCCTGGTTTACGGGACGATGGTCAACGCGACCTTGTCTCGCCCCAACTCGGCTCAGTGCGGGTTCTGGCTCGGACGAAGTCCCGCCCGAAACAATAGAAGGCCCTAGGACTGCGGCGTTGGCCTGACTCGCCCGGATTCGGTCCTCACTACTGCTGAAGACGGCCTCCTCATCATCCGCGATGATGCCGCGGACACACAGCCGCCGCGGCCGAACTTTCTCGCTACTCGCTACTTCAGCAGTATAACGGCGACGACCGCCGCTAGGCAACGTTGCGATTGGACGTAGTCGCCGGCTGTTTGCTGGGCATCATCCGCAGCGCGTCCGATAGCCGATCGCGCACTGGCGTAAAGATCAGCCGGTAGTCCCGCCGAAAACACTCACCGCAGCGCACCGGCCGTAGAAGGAAAAGCGGGAGGATAAAACGTTCGGTCAGGGTACGCCGGCGCGACCGGAAACCTATTTCGCTGCCACAATCGCGGCAACGGTACGACTGATTCATTGCAGTATCGGGGGAGTCGTTCATCGTGCACCTCAGAAATGACGGATGCGAAGGGGCGGCTACAGATTGCCTACCATTTTACACCCAAGCCCGCCTGGGACGGTAGAAACTCGTCACCGCTGCGGTATACTGATCCTCGGCGTACAGGACGCCGCCCGTCCGCGGACAGGACCGAGTCCACCTGAGCGAAATTTCAAAACTCCAGGTTCTTACGAACCTCCTTTTCGCCCGCTGCAGCGGACCCCGGGCATGACCACGAAGGAGGTCCGTCATGTCAGCTCGCAAGTTCACTGATCGTCAGTTTCCGGTTCGTCCAAACCTCGATCAACTCAAGCACCAGGCCAAAGATTTGCTCCGCGCCATCCGCCAGGGCGATCCCGCCGCGGTCGCGGAGTTGCGCAAGCATCATCCGAAGCAAAACGAACAACTCGAACTCGCCGGGGTTAGACTGGCCGACGTCAAACTAGCCGACGCCCAGGCTGCGCTCTCGCGCAGCTACGGTCTCGCGAGCTGGCCGCGTCTCGTGACCGCCTGCCGTATGACCGAAGCCATCTGGCGCGGCGATGCCGAAACCGTCCGCAAGCTGGTGCTGAAAGATCCGCGCCTGCTGCACGAGAGCGCGCGCGGCGTCGCCGACAGCAACTGGGGCCCGCCCATGTCGTACGCCGCAAATGTCGGGCAGGATGGAATCATCGCCATGCTGCGCGAGTTGGGTGCGGAGGACTTGCAGCACGCCTTCGACCGCGCCTGCCTGCAAGGTCAGATTAAAACTGCCCGCCGCCTGCACGCCATGGGCGCGCGTCCGACTCCCGGCTGCGTGATGGGGCCGTGCGAAACGCTGAATCCGGAAGGGCTCGCCTTCCTGCTCGAACTCGGAGCCGAACTCGCCGACCAGCACGGCGACCGCCTTGCGCCGGTCGCGCTGCTTCTGCAAACCTACTGCCGCGGTCCGGAAAGCAAGCATCGCTGTCTCGACCTCGTTGCCGAGCGTGGCATCCATCTTCCCGACACGCCAGTGATGGCGCTGCATCGCGGCCGAATCGATTTGCTGGAACGGCATCTCGAACGCGATCCGCAAATGCTCACTCGAACTTTTTCCCACGAAGACATTTATCCGCCCGCGCTCGGATGCAGCACCGACCCCTCGCTCGCCCTGCACGGCACCCCGCTGGCGGGCACGACGCTGTTGCACATCTGCGTCGATTTCGACGAGATCGAGATCGCACGCTGGCTGATCGAGCATGGCGCCGACGTTAATGCGCGCTCCGAAATCGACGCCGACGGATTCGGCGGACACACGCCGCTGTTCGGTTGCGTAGTCTCGCAAGCCTACCTCTGCCGCCTGCAGCAGGACGCCGCCTTCACCCGCCTGCTGCTCGATCACGGCGCTAACCCCAACGCGCGAGCATCCTTGCGCAAGCGCCTGCGTTTCGTGGCGGACGAATCCATGCACGAGTATCGCGACGTCACGCCGCTTTCATGGGGCGAGCGTTTCCACGGACCCGGCTCCCCCGGACACACCTGGGTAAGCAAGCAGGCAATGGACTTGATCACGGAGCGCGGCGGAAGGCCGTGACATTTCTCTAATCCAAAGGATGCCCCACCCTTGTCGCGTTGTTTGCGACAGGGTGGGGTTTCTGACCTTGAAAAACCAACCCGAGTCGTAATTCCCCTCGTCGATTCGCTTCGGTTTGCTTGAGAAGAGAATCAAAGGCCCCACACTGTCGCACAAAACGCGACAAGGATGGGGCACCCCGCTTCGGGCGCACTTGTCACGCAACCTCGCCGCGTGCTAAGGTGCGCCGTTCCTTTGTTTGTGCGAAATTGTTTTCATTCCACGGCTTAAAGGATTTTCTCCATGAGTAGCTCGACACCAGACCTCCCCGCCAAGAAAAAGCATGTTCCTTACGTTCCAGAAACCATGGAGATGACGGAGTTTACCTGGCAGGCAATCCTGCTCGGGCTCTTCATGACCGTCGTGCTGGGGGCGGCCAATGCGTACTTGGGCTTGCGGGCGGGCATCACCATCGCCGCGACCTATCCAGCCGCTGTGATCGCCATGGCGGCCGTGCGGGCGTGGAAGGGATCCCTGCTGGAAGAAAATATCGCCCGAACCGCCGGCTCCATCGGCGAGTCGGTCGCAGCCGGAGCGATTTTCACGATTCCCGCTTTCCTGATTGCAAAGGCCTGGCCTTCCTTTGACCCCGGAATCGCCTACTGGAAATCGACAGCCCTAATTATGGTGGGAAGCATTCTGGGCGTTTTGTTCATTTCTCTGGTTCGACGCGGCATGGTGGAAGATCCGGAGTTGCCTTTCCCGGAATCCCTGGCGGCATCCGAGATTCACAAGGCGGGCCAGCGCGGCGCGCAGGCCGCGAAATACCTCTTCTGGAATATCGGCGTCGGCGGCGTGGTTTACCTGCTGGGACGTTTTGGGTTGTTTGCCGCGGATAAAGATTTTCACTTTGGCGTGGGTGCCTTGGGCCGCAGTCAAGTCCGGCTGGGTGCAGTCGGAAGCACGAATGTGCTCGCGGCGGGGGGCGCAAGCATGACCCCTGCTCCAAGTGTGAGCCCAGCGTACTTGGGCGTGGGATACATCATCGGGCTGCGGTTGGCCGCGCTTCAGTTTTCGGGCGGTGTGCTGGCGTGGGGTCTGATGGTTCCGCTACTCATGTATTTTCTGGGCCCACAGCTCAAGCAGTACATTCCCGCAGATACACCCGATGACTGGGCAACCATGGCAACCGCAGTGTGGCGATTTATTGTGCGCCCGATCGCCGTGGGTGGCATGCTGGTGGGCGCGGCCTACACCCTGTACAACATGCGGGCGAGTCTGACCGCGGGTCTTGGAAAGGCGTTCTCCGATCTTCGACAAACCGCCGAGCAGCAGGCCAAACTCTCACGCACCGAACGCTACATGAGCTCGAAGATCGTATTCGGCCTGATTGCGGTCATGTTTGTGCTGATGTGCTTCCTCTACATCAATATTTCGGGGCTGGTTTGGCCGGCAGTCTTGGCGGCCGTGGTCATGCTGGTTGTGGGATTTATCTTCGCGACAGTTTCCGGGAACTTAGTCGGCTTTATTGGGTCTTCCAATAACCCGATTTCCGGGCTCACCCTCTCGACCTTAATCATTGCGGCGCTGCTGATGGTCGCCCTGGGCGTTCACGGAATTTCCGGCGTCGCCACGGTGCTCGGGGTGGCTGCCGTGGTTTGTGTCTCAGCAGCGGTCGCGGGCGAGTTGTTACAGGACTTCAAAGTAGGCTACATTCTCGGGGGCACGCCCAGCCGGATTCAAAATGCTGAACTGATTGCAGTAGTGGTAGCCAGTTTGGTCATGTACTGGCCACTATACCTGCTGCACACGGCATTCGGCTTCGGAAGCCGGGCGCTTCCGGCGCCTCAAGCCGGGCTAATGGCTACTCTGGCAATCGGCATTGTAGGCGGCGACATGCCGTGGCCTCTTGTGGTCGTGGGCGTCTGCTTCGGAATTGCGCTCATCATGATGCAGGTAAAGAGCCCGATGCTGGTGGCAGTGGGAATGTACTTGCCGTTCGAGACGACCTTCGCCATTTTTCTGGGCGGAGTCTTCCGCTCAATCGGGGACTGGATTGCCAAGCGCCGCGGCTTGAACACAGCTCAACAGGCGCGGGCGGAAAATGCCGGAGTCCTCACGGCTTCAGGCCTAATCGCCGGTGAGGCGATCTGCGGGCTCCTGTGGGCGGGCGTAATAGCATTGTCGTACTCCCAGCAAGGGTGGTTGCGCACGGCGGCTGCATGGGCCAACAAAATCAAGGCGGCGCAGATCTTTGACCATCCGCTATATCTGGGTGGAGTTGTCGTGATGGCTCTGCTGGCCGGCTTGATGATTTTCCTCCCGCTGTCGAGCGCTGGCGATCCGAACGAACCCGCGCCACCGACGGCGATGATGTAGTGCGGAGTGTCCGCGTGAGGCAGACACTCCCTTCGGCTTCGCTCGGGGGAAGCACTGTCCGCACCTTTCCCGCGAATGCGAGAATGCTTGTCAGCCGCACCAGCCTCTGGCACTTCAAATATCGCTATGCCAATCCCGGAAAACATCGCGGAGGTCCATGAACGCATCGCAACTGCCGCGCAGCGAGCGGGCAGACGTCCAGGGGAAATCGCGCTGATGGCGGTGACCAAGACCCATCCGCCAGAGCGCATCCGCGAAGCCTACGCCGCAGGCCTGCGACTGTTCGGAGAAAACCGCGTGCAGGAATTCGCCGGCAAGGCGCCCGCGCTCGCCGATCTGGCCGGCGCTGAGTGGCACATGATCGGGCATTTGCAAAAGAATAAAGCTGGGAAGGCGGCCGAGATATTTGGCGCCGTCGATTCAGTCGATTCACTGAAGCTGGCCGAGAAACTTGACGACGCCGCCCGCGCGCTGAACAAGAAGCTGAGCGTGCTGATCGAAATCAACGTCGGCGGTGAGGCCGTCAAGAGTGGCCTCGCGCCGGATTCGCGCGACCTGGAAGACTTGCTGCGGTCCGCTCCGCGATTCGAAGCGCTGGAGTTTCGTGGACTGATGACCGTGCCACCATTCACCGACGATCCCGAGCGGGCGCGCCCCTACTTCCGCGTATTGCGCGAGCTGCGCGACACCATCGCCGCCCGCAAGTTTCCGGCGATCCGCATGGACGTGCTTTCCATGGGCATGTCCCACGACTTCGAAGTGGCTGTCGAGGAGGGGTCGACCTGCGTGCGCGTAGGCACCGCAATCTTCGGGGAGAGAACGGAAGTGTGAGCAAACGCATCGATTCATTTTGCAGTTTGTCATCCTGAACGGCGTTCTTGGCCGTGAAGGATCTATGCAATCTCGGGTCGCGGCGAGTTGCACAGGTTCTTCGCTTCGCTCAGAATGACAAAGAGTTTTTTCGCGAACTATGTTTGCCGTCGCCGAAACCGCCAGCTGCGTCACCTTCGCTGTCAAAGTCCATCCGCGCGCCAGGAAGAATACAATCACCGGCGAACTCGGCGACGCCCTGAAAGTTTCCCTCACCACACCTCCGGTCGAAGGCCGGGCCAACGAGGCCTGCATCGAATTTTTCGCGAAACTTTTGAAGGTGCCGCGATCTTCCGTTACCATTGCCTCCGGCCAGACCAGCCGCAACAAAGTGATACGCGTGGCCGGACTGTCAGCGGAGCAACTGCGCACACGACTCGCTGAAAACACTTGAGCGTCATCGGGTTTCGCGAACTGCCCCGACAGTCGCGGGCAAGAGTGCCCGCGCCACACAATTCAGGAGCCACTTTGACCTTCTCGCAACGCTTCGAAGAAATCCGCACCGGGTTCGAGCGGCCCTTCTGGATCGCCAACATCACCGAAATTTTCGAGCGCCTGGCCTACTACGGAGCGTTCGCTTCGCTCGCCCTTTATCTGCAGGAGCAGCTTAATTTCTCGACCGAGCAGACGGGAACGCTGACCGGCATCTTCGGCGGAATGGTCTGGTTCCTCGCGATCTTCGGCGGAGCCGCCGCCGACCGACTGGGATTCCGCCGCGCACTTTCCATTGCGTATCTCATTCTCGGAGCTTCGTATTTCCTGATCGGATCGATCGCGGCTTCGTGGCTGGCACCGGTCCGCAATGCCCTGCCGCTAGGCCTGTTCGTCGGTGTCATCCTCATGCTGCCCGCGCTCGGCGTATCGCTGGTCAAGCCTTCCGTGGTCGGCACCACGGCCCGCGCTTCGAAAGAGAATGTTCGCTCCATCGGCTATTCGATTTATTACACCATGGTCAACGTCGGCGGCGCGGCCGGGCCGCTGTTCGCCTCCTGGGCTCATCGCCACCTCGGCGTCGCGAATGTCTATCGCGTGGTGGCGCTGTGCGTCTTCGCGATGTTTTTCGTTGTGCTGCTGTTTTTCCGCGAGCCTCGCAAGGCTGGCGATGCGCCGACACCCTCCATCGCGACGGTCGCGCGAAATTTCTGCATCGTACTGGGAAATTACCGGCTGGTCCTGCCCGTTTTGCTGGTCGCCCTGACACTGCGCATCGCGCTGTGGATGAAGCCGGAGTGGAGTGTCCCCTGGTGGATCTGGATCGCATTCCTCGCGGTCATGCTCGCGGGTATCAGCCGGTTCATGTGGTTCCTGGTAATCTTCACCGGCTACTGGATCGTCTTCTGGCAGCAGTACATCAGCCTGCCCGGTTTCATTCACGGATACATCAACTCCGGTGCGGACGTCGAAAAAATCCTAGTGGTCGACGGGCTAACTGTAATCTGCGGAACGCTGGCGGTTAATTTCCTTACGCGCAAGCTGCCCGCATTTCCTGCGGTTATTTTGGGCACCGTGATTACATCGCTAGCGTGGCTGATTCTTGCCTTTCGGCCAACCATCTGGGGCGCGATCTTCTCGCTGTTTTTCCTGGCCCTGGGCGAAATCATCCAGGCGCCCCGCTACTACGAATACATTTCGCGCCTGGCGCCTCCCGGGCAGCAGGGAACGTACATGGGATTTGCCTTCGTGCCCATCGGAATTGGATCGCTGATCGGCGGACCCTTTGGCGGATTTCTGCTGCATCACTTCGGCGAAGTCCAGCATCGGCCAACAATAATCTGGTTTTGGATCACGGGCGTGGGACTCGCGACTGCTGCGGCGCTGTGGGTCTATGACAGGTTCGTGCGAACTTCCGGCGTGAACGTCACATAGGTTGCAATCCTGTGCCAGCAAACAAGATCAGCCCATCTGCAGTGGCCGCTCAGATACGCACTGCCCTCAAAGACGGCGGCTCAGCCGAGCACGCCGCCGGCGTGCAGTGGTTCTTCAAAGATGAGATCAAATCGCACGGCTGGTACACAGCGGACCTCCGGCGGGCCGCGCGGAACTGCCGCCGCGAGATTCTGAGCGACCACGACTTCGCATTTCTGGTGGACGTAGCCGATCGACTATTCCCCGGACGGGTGCTCGAAGAAAAAATTGCCGCCGTATTTCTTCTCGAAAACATGGACGCGCAATTCGGCGATCGCGAGTTCAAGATGTTCGGAGCGTGGCTCGATCGCATCAGCAGTTGGGCCGATCACGACGCGCTGGTGCACGACCTGATCGCGCCCATGATTGCGGCGAAGCCGTCGCGGGCGAAAATTGTATTCCGCTGGGCGAAGTCGAACGACCGCTGGCACCGGCGAGCCGCCTGCGTGGCGCTGATTCGCGGGACGCGAGCGAAGATGTTTTTCCCGGAGATCGTGAAGCTTTCGGACGCACTGCTCGCCGATGATGACGACATGGTGCAGAAGGGCTTGGGTTGGCTGCTGCGGGAGACGGCGAAGTATGATGCCAAGCGCACGGTGCCGTATCTGATGAAGATTCGTGCGCGGGCTCCGCGCCTGGTGCTGCGGACGGCATGCGAGACGCTGGCCCCATCTCTGAAGAAACGCATTCTGGCCATCTGACTGTTTTGATAGCTGTGTGAGGCGGATACCGTGAAAAACCCTTGGCGGCAATACTGGGACGAAATCAAGGCTCGTCGGGAGGAGTGGAGGCCAATTCTGGAGACTGAAGTTAAGAAATGGTCGGCGATGTCCTGCGCGCAAGTGCTGTCGAAGTTGCCCGACAGTGAATGTTACGAGCTCGTATTCGAGTCCAGGAAATATCAGGTGGAAGTCGAACTCTTGGAGAACACGGAACAATTCATCCACGTGGGGATGTCAGTGGATGACGGTAGCCTTCCGGCCTCTTTCCGGCCCGTTTCTTCCAGTTTCATACTCAACAAAGACGGTTCGAACGTGCGGCCCCACCACCCAGCCATGCCTCAGAAATAACTCAACCACGCATCGCTGCGGCGCTGCTTCAACGCCGCAAACCAGCGGCATAGCGGATAAAGCGTCAGCACGACAATCGCCCAAACCAAGTAGACAATCGGCAAAGAATATCCCCAGCCCGGCGGCGGCGTGATGGGAAACTGACCGACCGTTGGCGATTCGAACATCCAGTGCACCTGCCCGTAGCGCGCGTAGCAGACCGCAATCGCAATCAGATGGATCAGCGGAATGTGGAGCAGGTAATAAAACATCGGCACTTTGCCAACGATGAGTGCAGGCCTCAGCCAGGGCGGCGTTCCCGCATCCACCGCCCATAAGAAAAGCATCGCCGGGCCTAGCGTCATCAACAAATACAACAAAGACGGCGGATATTTCGTCGTATTCAAGAATGACAAGAAGGTGAAGACCGCGGATCTCTGCGTGCTCCAGGGTTGCGGGTCGCCATAGATGTTGATCGCGCGCAGAATGACGAAGGCCGTGCTCATGCCAAGTCCAAGAGGCAGCAGAAACGCTTTGCGGCGCGCCGATGGCCAACTGAATATCTGCCCCAGACCAAAGCCCGCCGCTGTGACTCCAACCCAGGGGATGAGCACGTACGCTATGAGCACTGTATGTCCGGGATGGTTCAGTAGAACATTCGGCGAGTGCAAAATCGTCCAGACCGGATTGATGGAATCCACGGAATCAAACAAATTATGGGTCGCGATCAGCACCACGCCGAACGCCGTCACGGCCCACGCTGGCAAATAAACCAGTCCTGACAGTACGATCATGGCCCAACCCAGCGCCCACAAAACATTTAGGATCGTTACGTGGTAATCGAAATTGAACTGCCATCCTAGACAGCGCACCACGCTTACCTCCAGAAAAATTAGCCAGAGGCCGCGGGTGAACAGAAACCACGACAACTCGCGCTTCGATTTTCTTCGCAGCGCAAGATAAGCTCCCGTACCCGTAAGTGTGAAAAAAACGGGCGCGCAGAAATGCGTGATCCAGCGCGTGAAAAACAACGGGATGGTGGTAGTGGCCGGATCGGTCGGATTCAAGCTGGAGTTGCCGAAGAAGTCCCGCGTGTGGTCGAGGGCCATGAGAATCATGATGACCCCCCGCACCACATCGATCGATTCGATGCGCACGCGTTTCGTAACCACGGACGCAGCCACGGGTTCCGCGACGGCAGACATCTGCCGGAGTTTAGCAAAAAGAAGTCGAGCTATGCTCGGCCGGACAGCCGAGAACCTGCCCTAAGCCTGCCGAAGGGGCG
Organism: Binatus sp. (SeqCode); assembly: GCA_035482825.1. GTDB lineage: Bacteria > Acidobacteriota > Terriglobia > Terriglobales > Acidobacteriaceae > Sulfotelmatobacter. The sequence continues at coordinate 11,604 of DATHQJ010000352.1, forward strand.
ACTGTCCCCACATTAAACCGCATGCGCGCCGATTCGCCCAAATCCCTCCGCTTGTTTACAATAGAGTTTTGCCCATGGACCTCGCTGCCATCCAGTCTGCGCTGCGCGAACGCAATATCGACGCGTGGTTGTTTTACGACCACCATCATCGCGATCCCATCGCCTACCGCGTCCTCGGCTTGCCCGCGAGCCTGATGGTGACGCGGCGCTGGTTTTATCTGATTCCCGCCGAGGGAGAACCCGTTAAGCTTGTCCACAAAATTGAAGCCGGACACCTCGATTCCCTGCCCGGCAAGAAACACCAGTATTCCGGCTGGCAGGAACTGTTCGACAAGCTGAAGACGGTCCTGGCAAACTACCGCGACCTTGCGATGCAGTATTCGCCCAACAACATTGTCTTTACTATTTCGCTGGTTGACGGCGGCACCATCGACCTGCTGCGAGGGCTGGGAAAGAACGTGGTGAGTTCGGCGGATCTGGTCGCGCAATTCGAATCCACCTGGAGCGAGGCGCAGATCGACTCGCACTTCGCCGCGCGCGATAGCATCGATTCCATTGTGACCTCGGCGTTTCAGGAGATCGGCAAGCGCGTCCGCAACGGCGGCACCAAGGAACACGAAATCCAGCAGTGGTTCATGGAAGCCTTTGCCCGCGAGAATCTTTTGACTGACGATCCGCCGATCGTGGCGGTGAATGCCAATGCCGGCAATCCGCACTACGAGCCGCATTCGAGTCATCCCGTGCCGATTCGCGAAGGCGATCTGATCCTGCTCGACGTCTGGGGCAAGAAGAACACGCCGGGCGCGGTGTATTACGACATTACCTGGATGGGTTTTGTGGGCGCGGCGCCGTCTACCCGCATGCAGGAGATTTTCCAGATCGTGCGCGACGCCCGCGACACCGGCGTGAAGACCGCGCTCGACGCCGTTAATTCCGGTCGTCGCATTGCCGGATGGGAAGTCGACCGCGCCACCCGCAGCCATATCCAGAAGGCCGGCTACGGCGATTATTTTATCCATCGCACCGGACATTCCATCGGCACCGACGTCCATTCCAACGGCGCCAACATGGACGATCTTGAGATCCACGACGAGCGCCAGCTTCTTCCCAACTCCTGTTTCTCCATCGAGCCCGGCATCTACTTGCCGGAGTTTGGCGTGCGCAGCGAAGTGAATGTGCTGGTGCGCGCCAAATCCGCCGAAGTGACCGGGAAAATTCAACGTGAGATTGTGAACATCTGAATGGCAAATTCGACTGCAGAAAAAACCAGGGCAGCGCAGGCGGAACCGGTAAGCATGATGGCCGTGCTCGCTCCCGCGGTGGGCTGGCTCATTCCGGGCGCGGGGCACTTGATCCAGAAGCGGTGGATTCGCGGCGGTCTGCTCTTCGTTTCGATAGCGACTCTCTTCCTGCTCGGGCTCGCCATGCAGGGCCGCGTCTATAAAGCGAACAGCGGCGACATCCTCGAAATTCTAGGCTTCGTCGGCGACGTGGGTGCAGGCGGTCTCTACATTGTGACCATCGCCGCAGACTGGGGACAGGGTGCCATCGCTTTCGCCACGGCCGACTATGGAACCAGGTTCATGATCGTCGCCGGATTGCTGAACTTTATCGCGGTTGCCGACGCCTATCACATTGCTATCGGGAAAAAAAAGTGAAACAGCTATCAGCTATCGGCTGTCAGCCATCAGCTACCCCACGATTGCGAGGTCGCAGATAATGACCATCACACTCAATCATTTCAGCGCCGCCGCTGTCTTTGCGCTCTTCACCTCCATCGTGTTCGGCATCACCCACCGCGAGAACGCCCGCGACATGGTGCGCTACGGTCTCTATTGTTTCGCGATGTTTCTGGGCGGAATTTTCGTGGCGGGCTGGGCGATGTGGTTGTTGCGAAGATAGCTTTTGGCTTCCTTACCCCTCCCACACGAACGCGTCAAAAATTCTCTTCGATTCAAAATTCAGCCTGCGGTAGAGCGCAACCGCGCCGGCGTTCGCTTCCGTCACAGTCAGCGACAGCAGAGAGAACTTCCTCTTCCGCAAACTGCCCTCGGTGGCTGCGAGCAACGATTCTCCGATCCCGCGCGAGCGGTACTCGGGCAGAATACACACCTGGGTGACATGGCCCACATCGCTGCGGACGCGCGAACACAGAATAAGTCCAATCAGACTCTTCGCGTTGCGATCCAACGCCACGAACGACGACTCCGCATCGAACACGCCGCATCCCGGAAAGCGCACGATGTTATTCAGAAACCGCAACGACCCGCTCAACGTATGGTACTGGTCGTTAATCTGAGCGTCGACGTGGCCGCGATAGGCCGCGGTAATCACAGCGGCCGAGGGCTGGTAGTCGCCGTCGGTCCAGGGCCGAATTTCGACTTCTGCGTGAGTAGCAGCTTTCTCGCTCGCAGGGTTGCCCAATGCTAACGTCATGAACAGTCGCGCGTGCCGCTGGAATCCGGTGTCCAGAAACGGGCGCGAAACTGCGTTCGCGTCGTGCGCCAAAAGTTGCGCCTCCACGCGATGAATCCCGGGCGATTGCTGCAGGGTCTCGATGACGTGGGTCAACAATCTCAATTCCACTTCGCGAGCGTTGGGCAGCCGGTTGCCGTTCGTAACGTAGAGATCGCCAATCACTCCCTTGCTGCCTTCGTACACAAAAAACGAGTAGCCGAAGACCCGGCCGCGATCCACTGCCGCATATCCCGGCAGAATTTTTGCATCGACATAACGGAGAATCATTTCCGCCGAGCCGGAATAATCCCACGAGAGCAGACGCCCCCAGAGTTGGGTCTCGTCCTCGAGCAGCGGACGCAGGTCAACCGAAGAAAAATGCCTGAGGTCGAGGATTTCCAAGAAGCAATCTCCAAAGGACTCCCGCAGCGCCTGACGCAACGACGCGGCGGCAAAATTTCGCGGCAAAATTTCGAGTGTAGTTGGTTCGCCCGGCAGAGGCAAACGGGGCGAACACGCGGCAGCAACAAGATGCCCTTGGCGTGGGCCTCGCACGAATCATTTATCGTGGAGCATTCGCCGCCGAAACCCAATAATAATCCACATCCTGCGGAGCATAGTGACCGAGCAGCAACACGCGCCGTCCGGAAGTCTGCTTCTCCACATTCATCTTCCAGGTTGACGGAGCCACCAGCAGATGCTCGGCCTCGGGAATGCTCCCCCACTCGTAGCGCACCGTGGTCTGGTTGCGATAGAACGTGAGCCCGTATTCCATCTCGCGTGAAACCCCGGAGACCGCGAGCGGCAACCGATGAGTTTCCACTCCGGCGATCTCGATCGCCAGCGGCCGCGCCGATAGCGTCCGATCCATCTCGACTGCGCCAAACTTCAACGCGGCCGCCACCGAGAGCACCAGCGGAATCAATGTTACAAATCGCAGCATGCGGAGCCGCGACCGGGTCACCAGCGTCATCGCGATCGCAGCACAGAGGGCGAATGCAATCGCAAGCGCTACTATCATCGGCCTGCCGCCGGGCAGCCGATGCTGCGTGAGCAAATACGCGATCAGCAGCGCCGGAACTATCGGCGCAGCGGCCACAACCGCGTGCAGCACGGCCAATCCTCTGGAGACTGGTTTCTCGTCCTCATGCGCCAAATGCCGACGCAGATAATCTGCGAGCAGCACAGCTGCGGCAGGAATTGCGGGAAGAATATAACCAGGAAGTTTCGACTGCGATATCGAAAAGAATGCAATCGGCACGACCAGCCAGCAAGAAGCGAACAAACCGAATTGCATTTCGAGATCGGGCTCGGCACTCAGAGCTTTTCGCTTCGCCCACCATATCCGCAACAACTCGACGAACGCAGTGATCGCAAATACCGTCCACGGCACAAGCGCGAGAGCGGTGACAGGAAGGTAATACCAGAACGGCTGCCGATGATGGTAGAGATCACTGGAGAACCGCGCGAGATTGTGCTGCAGAATAAACTCTCGAAAGAACTGGGGGTTCCGCACCTGCACCGCGACGTACCACGGAAGGGCAATCGCGCAGAACACTAAAATGCCCGGCAGCCAAAGAGTTTTGATCGCCAGGCGCAATTCGCGGCTCGCCACTGTAAAAAGAATGATAACGGCCGCCGCCAGAACCGGCGCCACCGGCCCCTTGGCCAGCATACCCAACGCCATAGAGACATAGAACAACGCGAGATAGATTCGCTTATCACTCTCGCGCCACGCCCACCACGCGAGCATCCCCATGCCAAAAGCCGCGGCCAGCGCCATGTCCATCGAGGCCGCGCGGGCAAATCCGATCACTCCTGCGCATGAGGCCGTGATCAGCGCGGCGTCGATCTCCACCCCGCGCCGAAATCGCCGGAAGAAAAGATACACCGCGACCACCAGCGGAGTCGCGTCAATCGCGGCCGGAAGGCGCGCCGCGACGTCGCTCACACCGAACAACGAGTAGGCCAGCATCGCCTGCCAATAATAGAGAGGAGGCTTCTCGAGCCATGCCCGTCCACCAAGCACGGGCGTGATCCAGTCGTGCCGGTCGAGCATCTCGCGAGCCACCTGCGCGTAGCGCGGCTCGTCCGCGCCGATCAGCCCGAACTGTCCGATGCCATAGAAAAACAGAAACGCACAGAAGCCGGCCATCAGCAGCATGTCTGTGCGGGTGCGGTTGGTCATCGGGGAAATTGTTGATTGATGATTGCTGATTGTCGATTGAAACTCAAGTACGCCAGGCTGCTGAGATTTTTCAATCCTCGATCATCAATCAGCAATAGGCTTCCTATTGTACGGACGGTCCGCGGCGAAGCTGGGCAAGAACCTGGCGCATAGCCTCGGCGAGTGGGCCATCGACCGAGCAACCGCTGGCACATTCGTGGCCACCTCCGCCGAAACTCTCGGCTACGTGGGCCACGTCGAGTTTTCCTTTGCTGCGAAGGCTCACACGGTAGCGACCGCCGGGCAACTCCCGGAAGAACGCCGCCACCTCGATCCCGCCAATCGACAGAACGTAGTTCACCAACCCTTCGCAGTCTTCTTCGATCGCGCCGCAGAGTTCCATCTGTTTCTGCGTTACCCACACGCAGCCGATGTGGCCATCCATACTCAAATTGCGAAGCGCTTCGCCGAGCAAGCGGATCTTGGCAAGCGAATGCGCGAAATAAATTCCGCGCGCACAGTGCGCGGGATCGGCCCCGGCCAACACCAATTCGCGCGCCAGCGCGAACGTATTCTCATTCGTGCCCTGAAACATGAAAGACCCGGTATCGGTCATCAGCGCGGTGTACAGACAGGTCGCAATCTCGGGCGAAAATTTCACGCCCGCTTCCCTCGCCAGCCGGAAAACCATTTCCGCCGTCGCAACCGCGTGGGGATCGATCCAGTTCACGTGGGCGAACGGACGGCCGCTCACGTGATGGTCAATGCTGATCAGAAAGCGGTCTTCCAACCCTTCCAGGCGCGTGCGGTGAATGCTGTCACACTCGAGAATAATGGCCGCCTCGTAGCTGCCTACCACTCGACTCGATTGCACCACCTGATCGGCAAACGGAAGCGAACGATAAATACGCGGGACGCCATCGTGCAACACAACGTCGGCATGCTTGCCCATGGCGCGCAGCACCTGGCAGCAGGCCAGCGCCGATCCCACGGCATCGCCATCCGGACGGGCGTGCGAGGTCAGCACGAATCGTTCGTGTTGTTCGATCTGCCGCAGCACGTCCTCGAGCATGTCGCTACGCCTTTTTTCCACCGGA
>DATHQJ010000353.1:0-19184 GCA_035482825.1 Binatus sp. (SeqCode)
GTACGAAGGCACCATCCGCTTCGGCTTCGCCACCGACACCTACGACGCCGACGGCGAACCCGCGACCCCGCCGCAGGAAGTCACCCTGCGCGCTGACGTAATCGAAGCCCTGGCCGCCCGCTTCCGCGGAGTCATCGAGCAAATCCCGCCGCCCTTCTCCGCCAAGAAAATTAAAGGTGTCCCCGCCTACAAACTGGCCCGCCAGCAAAAAGAAGTAATCCTGAAGCCGGTGCAAGTCGAAATCAAAGAATTCGAAATCCTCGGCGTCGACACCGACCGCGCCCGTTTCCGCGCCCGCGTCGCCTCCGGAACCTACATGCGCTCCGTCGCCCACGACATGGGCAGGGAACTAGGCTGCGGCGCCCATCTCGAATCCCTTCGCCGCACCTCGGTAGCCGAATTCACCCTCGAAGATGCCCACACCCTCGAAGAACTGGCAACGCACTATGGCCCCGATCAAAATGTTTGTCATCCCGACCGGAGCTTGCCGCTCCCGAAGGGAACGGCAAGCGGAGTGGAGGGACCTCGGGTTTCGCTCACTTCGAATTTAGAACCCCTCTTCATCCACCCCCGCAAACTACTCCCCAACCTCCCCTCCGTCACCGCCGACGAACCCACCGTCGCCCGCATCCGCAGCGGACGCACCATCAATCTCCCCGACGTCTCCCGCGCCCCCCAGGTCAAAGTCTTCGCCGGCCAGCGCGACCTGATCGCCATCGCCACCCGCGTAGCCGGAACCCTCTTCCATCCCAAAATCGTCCTCGTATGATGCCCATGTGGGACGGACACTCCCTTCGACTTTGCTCAGGGCAAGCTTTGTCCGTCACCCTTCACTCCAGCCCGGCCAACATTCGCCCTCCACGCTTGACCCCTACCCTCATCCCCTTTACTGTTCCTCTATCCCCATGAAACTCTCCGTCGTCATGCCCGTCTACAACGAGCAGGCCACGCTCCAGCAAGTAGTCGCTCGCGTTCTGGCGGTCCCCCTGGAAATCGAACTGATCTGCGTCGACGACGGCTCCAGCGACGGATCCCGCGAGATCCTGTCCGGTCTGCAAGCGGTTCATCCCCAAATCCGAGTTCTTTTCCAGCCCAGGAACATAGGCAAGGGCGCAGCCCTGCGCCGCGGTATTCAGGAAGCCACCGGAGACTACGTCATCATTCAGGACGCCGACCTCGAATACGATCCCTCCGACTATCCCGCCTTACTTCATCCGTTACTTGAAGGCAAGGCCGATGTCGTCTACGGATCCCGCTTCCTCGGCTCCGGCCCCCACCGCGTCCTCTATTTCTGGCACTCCGTCGCCAACTGGCTGCTCACGCTGCTCTCCAACGCCCTGACCAACATCAACCTCAGCGACATGGAGACCTGTTACAAGATTTTCCGCCGCGAGATCCTCCAGTCCATTCCAATCGAGGAAGACCGCTTCGGCTTCGAGCCTGAGATCACGGTGAAGATCGCCAAGCGCCGCCTCCGCGTCTACGAAGTCGGCATCAGCTACTGGGGACGCACCTACGAAGAAGGGAAGAAGATCGGTTGGAAAGACGGCGTCCGCGCTCTCTGGTGCCTGCTGAAATACACCTTGAAGTAGTCCTTTAAAGCCGCCGGATTCATCCCCCGCAGGATGATGTGGGCGCCGCGTAGGACTAAATCCCCTTCCTATCACTCGACGGAGTGAAATGGAGGTTGAAGGAAAACAACACCAGCTTCACCGGCACCGTATAGTCCGCCGCCACGTATAGGGTCGATGTTTCCCCGGAATTCGTTCGTCGCACCGTTACCTGATCAAGCTGAAGCTCGATGCCATGCTCTTTTGCTTTGCGGATTACGTCACGGCCCACATCCTCATCCGATCTCGGCACAACCACCCCAACATGGGCACCCGCTTGGGACGCCATGTCCCGAATATCCTCTTGCAAGTTCATGTTGGCGATTTCGCAGGCGCCGATCTGCCACCCCGCCATCATCACGAGAACGAGAACACCTAGGCCGACGATGATCTTGAGTCTTCGCATGAAGGGGGCGTGTTGTTTCGTATTTGAGCTCACGTAATGTCCGATAACATGTATTATGTAAACCACGTAGGCGACCCGCGACCATGGCCTACTACGCGATCAACTCCACGGCCGCCCCGACTCCCCAAGCCCCGATTCCCTTGTCCAGTGTTGCCAGCTTGCCCCGATGATGCATCGCCAGGCCGAGCAAGTAGGCATCAGTCGTCTGCCGATGTCCAGTCAACTGTCCAGTCAACCGTCCCTGGATGCTGTTCTTCAGCGCCTCCGGAACCGAGATTGAATCCGGCCAGAAGTGATGGGTTGGAGAATTCAAATTCGACTCTAGAACGCTTACAGCATTCGCCGGCGTAAGCGCCTTAGCAGAAAATGCCGGGTTCGATAGAATCCTCACGAACGCCGCCTGGGTAAAAGGACACGTTGCCCATCCATTGCTCGAATGGCGAGCGAACCACCGTCCCGCTTTTTCATGGAACTCGTGGTCCGGCCAAGCCAACGCGATCAGCACATTGGCATCTAGTAGGAAGGCTCCCACTAGATTTCATCCTCAAGGAGTTCTTTAATTTTTTCCGACGTAATTTTAGGAGAGTCTTTTGAGAGCACTACGGCATGGAAACCATTGACCATCCGAGTCTGCACCGGCGCAGTCAAGCCCCGGCGCACCAGGTCGGAAGCGGCCTTACCCAACGCTACCGACCGGCTGTCGGCATAGTCCTTCAGAAGTTCCAGAACGTCGTCGTCGAGATTGAGCGTCGTCCTCATAACAATAGCAATGATGCCACGACGCAAGGCTTGATGTCAATTGCATAATAGTCGCATCACTGAGAGGAATAAAGCATCAAACGACCCGAGTTTACATCTTGTACTTCCCCATGTCGTCGTCGCCCAGCCCCTCCAGATATTTCCGCAACTCCTCGCTGGTCACCCGGTCGGTCATGTTGGCCGCCAGCTTCGAAGTCTTCAGCACCACTTCCTCCACAAAGATGGGACAATCCACCCGCAGCGCCAGCGCCAGCGCATCCGACGGCCGCGAGTCAATCGAGATCACCTCGCCCCCGCGCTCCAGCCAGATCACCGCATAAAACGTGTCCTCGCGCAGTTCCGTCACCACCACCTTGTGCACCTGCGTCTCGAGGCCAGTCAACACGTTCTTGATCAGATCATGCGTCATCGGCCGCGGCGTGCTGACCTTCTCCATCTCCAGCGCAATCGCGTTCGCCTCATAAACCCCCACCCAGATCGGCAAGACCGTATCCCCGCCAACGTCCTTCAACACCACGATCGGCATGTTCGTAACCGGATCCATTAATAGTCCGCGGATTGTCATTTCTACTTCCATGGGGATCTCCTGCCAACATCTCCTACCAATGCATGCTCTCCTGCCAAAATGCCTTCCTGCCAGCACCCATAAATCCTTGTCATTCCGAGCCGTCCGCAGCCGCGGAACGCGGCGAGGACGAGCGAGGAATCTGCTGTTCCTTATACCACCAATTCCCCGAGCAAGCTGTTGGGAAAACTACCGGTAACGCGCACCGGGACGTACATTCCTGGCTGGATTCCCGGATTGAGACCGGCCTCCCCTGGCGCTGTAAAATTCAGCGTCTTGTTGTGCGACGTGCGGCCCATCCACTGGCCCCGGGCTTCGTTGCGTCCTTCAACCATTACTTCACAGTCCGTACCGATATATCTCTTATAGCTAGCAATCTGAATCTCGCGCTGCCGCGTCATCAACACATCCAGCCGCCGCGCTTTCTCTTCGTCAGGAATCGCGTCTTCCAGCTTCAGCGACGGAGTGTTCGGCCGCGGCGAATATTTGAACGCGAACACCGCGTCGTATCCCACTTCGTCCAGCAAACTGAGCGTCTCGGCAAAATCGGATTCAGTCTCGCCCGGAAAGCCGACGATCATATCGGTTGTAATGCTGATCTCGCGCTTCGCCGCCTTCATCCAGGCGATGCGTTCGAGGTATTGGTCACGATCGTAAAGCCGCTGCATGGCATCGAGCATGCGCGTCGATCCACTCTGCACCGGCAGGTGAACGTGGTCACAGAGCGTGGGCACAGCGTCGATGGCGTCGACGATGTCGCGCCCGAAATCACGAGGATGAGAAGTTGTGAAGCGCACGCGCCTGATCCCGGAAATCTCTCCCACAGCCGCCAGCAACTCGGCAAAAGTTTTTCTGAGACGCGAATTCCCTTCCGAATCTTTATACGAATTCACGTTCTGCCCCAGCAGTTGAATTTCCGTATAGCCGAGATCGGCCATCTGGCGCGCCTCGGCCAGCACCGACTCGGACGTCCGGCTGCGCTCCTTCCCCCGCGTGTACGGCACCACGCAATAAGAACAGAACTTGTCGCACCCCTCGATGATGGTGATGTATCCGCGATGCGGATTGGTCCGCGCCGTGAACTCAGTCTCAAAGCACTTGTCAGTCTCGCGATCGTCAAGCCCAGTGATGCGGACCAGGCTTCCGGCTTCCGGCTTTCGGCTTCCGGAATTCCCTGCCTCTAATATCGCGTTTTCATGGCGGACTTTTTCCAACTGCGCGTTTTCCAGTTCCGCCTCTTCCAACGCCCGCAGCATCTCCGGCAACCTGCGGTACGACGCCGAACCCGCCACCAGCGACACATAAGGCGCGCGCTCAAAAATCTTTTCGCCCTCCTGCTGGGCCACGCACCCGAGCACGCCAAACGTCTTGCCCTGCTTCTTATATTTCTTGTAATCGGAGAGCCGGTTAAACACCTTCTGCTCCGCCTTATCGCGGATCGAGCAGGTGTTGTACAGCACCAGGTCGGCCTCTTCCACCGTCTCCACCTGCCGATACCCCTCCGACACCAGCGTCCCCACAACCTTCTCCGAGTCGTGGACATTCATCTGGCACCCAAAAGTTTCGAGGTAGAACGTCTTCGAGGACATATAGGGAAAGTATAGCGGGCAGAGCTTCTAGCTGCTAGCTCCTAGCCTCTAGCTAAACCATCGACTCGCAGATCGGAATCTCGTTCCCACCACTTGTCATTCCGAGCCGTTCGCAGCCGCGGAACGCGGCGAGAACGAGCGAGGAATCTGCTTTTCCTTGCCGCGGCGATAGAATCCCGCTCCTTGCTGCAAACGTAAACGACGACGAGACACCGTGGGATTTTACTGCGACCACCCAACCGTACACAGATAACTCAAACACACTTTACTTATACAGCTATAACCAGAGAGGGAAACTCATCTCTTGGCATTGGCGAACGATAACCACGCGTCAGGGTGGGGACGGAGCTAATACGCTCGGCTACAATCTCGGTGCCGCTCTCGGCTCGATACGCTTCAAGGAACATCTCCTCAAGGACGCGGTTGAGGACATTGCTAAAGCGTCGAGATGATGAGGCCGGGTGCACCGTCGTCGAACGCGGGCGAGGGCGGCCCGCGCCACATAAGCCTAGCGGCACGTGCGAAGTCAAAGTCCCCATCCTCTTTTCGCAAAGGGCGCGAAAAGAAGGGATGGGGCAACCGGATCGTCTGGTGTGGTTTCTGTCACCTGCGGGAAGGGCACGAGTTCCACTCGTGCCGCCAAGGATGGACGAAAGGCTCGGCTTCAGCCGCTGAGGTGGGCTCTTGCAGCCGACGCCCCGAGCAAACCCCAGCGGCTAAAGCCGGCTCGTACTTGGACGACTCATCGGCACGAGTGGAACTCGTGCCCTTCCCGATTCGCGGCCACGGGGGCTGAAGCCCGGTTCCATAAACCGGCCCTGACGCGGCCCCTTCGGCAAGCTCAGGGCAGGCTCTGAAGGGCCGCTCTTCCGCGGTTATTTCCTGTGCGGCGTTCCAGCCGGGAAGGGCACGGGCTCTACCGAATCTCGAACTTAGCCATCCGCCACTCGGTTGTGCGGCCTGCCGAATCGGATGCCTGTATTTCGATTTTGTAGCTTCCGCTTGGCAGCTCGGCGGTGTCGATCTTCAGCGAAACTGGAACCACTGCATTCCCTGGCGTGACATGCTGGGCGGCACTCGTGGGCCCAGTATTCACCACTAACGTGCCGTCTTTCAGGTCAGTAATTCGCATCCGGTAATAAACCTCAGGGTTCCGACCTGCGAGCAGAGGCTCGTAAATCTCAAAGTAGAGAGGGAGTGGGCTCCTCTGCCGGATCCGTGCCTCCGGCACCGGTATGAATTGAGATTGCTGGCTGACAAGTGGAGACGGCATAAGCGGTGCGGGCGAAACCAATGCCGCATCGGGTAAGAGCGATGACGCATCCCGCAGAACGCCATTGGAAGCAATATCACTGACCGAAAGTGCGTGGCTATCAATGAGCTCCACTCGCAGAGGCATCTGTGCTTGTCCCCATCTGTGGCCATCACTTACGACAACGTGCAAATCATAGTCACCGGGGCGCAACTCAACCTGTGTGTTGAAGCGAGTTGGAATCTCGATGCTACTCCACCCGCGACCCTCCACGGGCAGTCGCACCTGATAATCACCGAGTTCGAGGCATGAATACGTGTCGCCGAATCGCGCCGCAACTTCTCCGTTCTGCTTGTAGATAAATCCGAAAACGTAGATTGCTGGATGGTCTACCGGGCATGGATAATCCCAACTCGTAACCGGCATCAATTCGTATTCTGTGGCAACCTGCACGGTCGCCGGAGCTTTGGAATCATGCACCACTACCACGTACGTTGGCTTCCCCGCGAGTGCGGACGCTGAACCGCTGCCGGCCGCGTTATCCCTGATGAGGGATAAAACGCGTGACGACCAAAACACAAACGGTCGGCTGGAAACTGAGATCGATCCACTTTTGCCGGACTTGGCGAAACTCTTCGCTTGCGCGGCGAGTTCCCCTCCTGCCACGGTCGCTGTGTCGCTTTCGTCGTTGTCGCAGTAGCGGGTACGATTCATCACGACGTCGTTATCTCCCGCCACTACTCGAAACGTGTGACAAGGACCCGATCGCGACAACGGCGGAATATATCCAATGACATACATCGCAACCGGCTGTCCAATCGCAGACGAAAGAAAATTACCCCAGGTTCCCCGGACCCGAGGGTAGAAATGCCACTGCCGATCTACGTCGCGCCATGGGAGGTCGAATTCTTCCACGTAGTTGATCCTTTGCTCGGCACCATTGTCGTAGACGCGAAAATCATTCGCGGACAAGCCCCGAGCGACTGGGGGCACGGCAAGATCCGCCGCGTCGGGGTAGCGCTTCAAAACTTGCTCGGGAACCGTTTTCGGCGCATGTTTCCACACCGAGACTGTAACCAGAACCTGGCGTCCGTGAGCATAAAACTTGGGAATCTCGCCTGTCCCGTTATCCGTTTGGGAACGCTGATTGGCGATGGCCGCGCCGGTTTGAATAGGCGCATTGGGCGCTTGCGCTTGCCCTGTCGCAAGGCAGCTTGCGAGCAGAACAGAAATAGCAACGGGCGCAAGCCTGTCCATTGCGATAGTTTAGCCCGAAACGAGCCGAGTGCGACCGCAGCCATAGCCCGGAACTCGTGCGCTTCCCGATTCGTTGCACCCGAAGCATTTCCGATTCAACGATTCGAATGCTTCGGCTTGGGATGTTTCGGCTGGTAGATGCCCACCTTGCCGCCGCCGGGAAGAGTTAGGGTGGCGAGGCTTCCCCAGCGCTGTTCGTTCACGGCGGAGACTGCCACATTCTTCGATTGAAGCTCGCGCAGGGCCGCGGCCAAGTCGTCGCACATCAGAAAAAGTTCCTGCCTGGCTTTTTCTGGCGGATCGCCATGCTCGGCGTCATTCTTCTCCAAACCATGAAAGGCGGCTTCGGCGGGCGGCAGAGCGAAGATGAGCCAGCCGTGTCCGGCGTCCACCGACGGGAACTGCAGCACGTCGCGGAAGAAGGCACGGTCGGCTTCGGGATCGCTGGAGTAGAGGACGACGTGGGCGCCGTTGATCATGATTATGGTGGGCCTCCAGATGCGTGGTCATCGTCTCATCGCGGCGGCGGGTAATCAAGCTGAGGGGAATCAACGGCCCTGAGGACTGAGATTTGTGGAACCCCACCCTTTGCGAAGGACGCAAAGGATGGGGCACCCTGGCATCCGCGGTGGAATCGCATGTCTCGCAAAGGAAGCGAGACATGGGGCACCCGCAGTGCTCTTATCCGTGAAAATCCGCGTCAATCCGTGGCCAGATTTACTGCGCAGCGTCGACGGTTGCGTCGCTTTCCACGTACGCATGCAGCCAGCCGAGGACGCGCTTCCAGCCCTCGCCGTGTCCGGTGGCGGAAGCGAGGTTGCCGGCGAAGCCTTCCTGGCGCACCCGCACCAGTGTGCCGGTGCCGGACTTTCTGGGGCCGCTGGGATGTAGTCCGTGAACCGTGTGGGCCTCGAGTTCCCAGCGGACTACAGTCTTCTGGGCGTGCGGGCCATCGTAGCTGCCAATCCAGGTGTGGACGACCAGGTGCGGGGGATCGACTTCAAGATATTCTCCTTCGACGTAGAAGGGCTTGCCGTCGGCGCCGACGCCTTCGCTGCGCCACTTGCCACCGGGGCGGAAGTCCGCAGTCGACTTGGTGATGCGATACAGGTCGGATTGTCCCCACCATTTCGGAAGCTGGTTGGGATCACTGATGGCCTGGAAGACGCGGGCCGGTGGTGCGGCAATGAAAATTTCTGCGACGACGGCATTTTGGTCGGGCGTGATGGTTGCGGTGGCCATGGGATCTCCAATGTAAATCGGTGGCTAGCGGCTAGGGCTTAGGGGCTAGTGAGCAGTGATGAGTGCTTTGCTGGCCCCTGGTCCCTGACCCCTGCGTTTTTTATTTCTCACGATCTAAATCTTGCGGCGGAGGTCGAAAACTTGTTTGAGCTCTTTGCCGTGATCGGCGAACGTCCATTCCTCGGTGTGATGGTTTTCATCGACCATGGTGAGGACCATTTTCTGCATGTGGCCTGCGTCGGGGCTCGACAGATTGGTGGCGCCGACGTAGTCGAAGGTGATCGTCCTGCCGTCGGGGGAGACGCTGGCCTGCATGCGGGGTTGATTGCCGACCGTGCAGTAGTGAGTCATCAGCAGCTTGTTGCCACCATCGAGGTTGAACATGGTCACCATCGAATGGTCGCCCAGGATCTCGCTCATGATGGCGGATCCGCCGGCGGTTTCGCGGTAGGAGACGAGCACGGGTTTGCCGTCAGACGACTTCCCTTCCCAGGAACCGGCGAGGGACTTGAGTTGGCTGAAAGATTTCTGAGCATCCGATTGCGCGAGGGCGGCGGAGGCTGACAGGGCGAGGAGGATTACAACGGCGATGCGATTTGAGCGAGTCATGATGGTTTCCTTTCTTCTTGAAAAATTCGGTTGAAATCACAGTTTGGTTTTGCGGGAGGCTTGCGTCTCCCGGGCGTGCTCGGCTTCGACGAAAGCTTTTAAGTTGTTGAGGCTCGCTGCCCAGAAGACTCGATATTGCTCAATCCAGGAATCGACGGCGCGCAGGGGTTCGGGATTGAGTTCGTACACTCGATTCCGGCCTTCGCGATGTTCCCTGACCAGGTGAGCGCGGCGCAACAGGCGTAAGTGCTTGGAGATGGCAGGACGCGAGACCGGAAAGGCTTCGGCAATCTGTCCGGCGGGCTGGCTGCCGCGGCGCAACAGGTCGAGGACCGCGCGGCGGGTAGGATCGGAGAGGGCCTGGAAGGTGGTTTCGGTTCGCTGCGCTCCTCTTTGCATCGCCGAATATGTAACCGAACGGTTGCGCATAATGCGTAACCTTACAGTTACATGAGTAGCCATGTCAAGAGAAAAAATAACTAGGGATAAATCTTACCTCCGCTATACTGTAAGCATGATCCGACAGATTACATCAGTAAGCACAAAAGGCCAGTTTGTGATTCCCTCTGAGATGCGCGAGTCTCTGGGCATTAAGCCGGGCACGCGAATCGCGTTGACTCTGGAGGGATCGCGAATTGTGCTGGAGCCGGTGTCGGAGGACCTGGTGGACAAGACGCGCGGGCTCTTCTCCGGCAAGCCTTCCCTTTCCGCGGAACTGATGCGGGAGCGGCGGCGGCGGAAAGACCGATGGTAACCTACGTTCTGGATTCGAGCGCAATCCTGCGCTATCTGGATGACGAAGCGGGAGCGGCGCGAGTCGCTGAGATTATCAAATCTCATCTGGCGGGGCGAAGCGAGGCGGTGATTTCGGCGCTGCACTGGGGCGAGATTGCGGGCATCACTTGCAAACGGCACGGCACGCAGGCCATGGAACTGACGCTTTCACGGCTGAGCGCATTCGGGCTTCAAGTGGTTGCAGCGGATGGGGATCAGGCGGTTCGCGCGGCTATGATCAAACTGAAGAGACGCATCCCCTATGTGGATTCGTTTGGAATCGCGGTCACCGCTGCAGCGCGCGATCGTGTTTTTGTGACAGCGGACTTCGATTTCAAACCTGCGATCAGGGACTCCAAAATTGAGTTCTTGCCTGCGAAGTAGAAGTAAATATCCACGGAAAACCCAAAGCCAACCGACAGAGCTTGCCCTGAGCGAAGTCGAAGGGAGTGTCCGTGCCACGTGGGAGCGGGCTGTGTTGACTTCGCCCTACGCCGTCCCTAAGATGGCGCGAATATCTGGCGCCGTACTTCATGATTGGGCAAACCTGATTGGGGCAAAAATGATTGGCTTAACCATCTCGCGTTACCGCATCCTGGAAAAGTTGGGCGGCGGCGGAATGGGAGTGGTGTACAAAGCCGAGGACTCGCGTCTACAGCGTTTCGTTGCCCTGAAATTCCTTCCTGAACTCATCGCGCGAGATCCCCAGGCACTGGCCCGATTTCGCCGTGAGGCGCAGGCAGCGTCGGCCCTCAACCATCCCAACATCTGCACGATCTATGACATTGGGGAGCAGGATGGGCAGACGTTTATCGCAATGGAATTTCTGGAGGGATCAACTCTCAAGGATCGCATCGGCCGAAAGCCCCTGGAGATTGAGACCGCGCTGGAACTGGGCATCCAGATCGCCGACGCGCTGGATGCGGCGCATGCCAAAGGAATTGTTCATCGCGACATCAAGCCGGCAAATATTTTTGTGACCACGCGGGGACTGGCGAAGGTGCTGGACTTCGGTCTGGCCAAAGTTGAGCACAAGCCGGAGAGCGTGAACACCGCGGCGCCTACGATGGATGTTGACGAGCAACATCTCACCAGTCCCGGGACATCTCTGGGCACGGTAGCGTACATGTCGCCGGAGCAGGCGCTGGGCAAGCCGCTGGATGCGCGTACGGATTTGTTTTCGTTTGGCGCGGTGCTCTATGAGATGGCCACGGGAAACATGCCGTTCCGGGGAGAAACGTCGGCAGTGCTGTTCGACGGAATCCTGCACAAGGCGCCGACTCCCGCCGCGCGGCTGAACCCGGAGGTTCCCGCCGAACTGGAACGCATCACCACCAAGGCGCTGGAAAAAGATCGCGAGGTTCGCTACCAAAGCGCGGCCGAGTTGCGTGCCGATCTGAAGCGCTTCAAGCGGGATACTTCGTCGGGTTCGGTGAGTTCCCTGCCCTTGCCGAAGCCCATCTCGTGGTACCGACGACCTGCGGGGTGGATTGCAGGGGCAGGGCTCGTGCTGGTGCTGGCGGTTGCAGCCTGGTTCTTGCTCCGAACGCCCACGGAGACGATCCGGTCCGTGGCAGTGTTGCCCTTCGCGACTGCCAGCCCGGATGCCGCGGCGCAGGATCTGAGCGACGGCGTGACCGAATCAGTGATTGACACCATTTCGCAGGTGCCAGACGTACGGGTGATGTCGCGCAGTTCGGTGGACCGCTACAAGCAGCCGACTGTTGACTCGCAGAAAGCGGGGCGCGATCTCAATGTAGATGCCGTACTGACCGGGCGCATCACCCAGCGCGGCAACCAGATCGTGGTCAGCGCGGAACTGGTGAAGGTGGCCGATGGCAGCCATCTCTGGGGGCGACAGTACCAGCGGGATGCAACCGACCTGCTGGCCTTACAGCAGCAGATTGGCAGCGACATTTCGGACAGGCTGCAACCGAAACTCAGCGGAGAGCAGAAGCAGAAACTGGCCCAGCTGCCTACCCAGAACCAGCAGGCGTATCAGCTCTATGTGAAAGGGCGGTATTTTTTCGACCGGTGGAAAGAGGCCGACCGTGCGAAGGCCGCGGATTTTTTTCGACAGGCGATCACCAGCGATCCGAGTTACGCCGCGGCTTACGCGGGCTTGGCCGAGGTTTACGCTGAGCAGGCCTTCTTCGGCGAAGGCTCGGAGAAGCGCCCGTTAGGATTGGCAGCCGCAAAAAAGGCCGTGGAATTGGATGCAGCATTGGCGGAAGCGCATGCGGCGCTTGGCTTGAGTTTATTCCTCGACTTGAAATGGGCTGACAGCCAACCTGAGCTCGAACGAGCGATTGCCTTGAACCCGAATAGCATTAACGCACACTTGTTCTATGGTTGGTATCTGGCGTTCGAAGGACGCTTTCCCGAAAGCATGGCACAAATGAATCTAGCGCAGGCTCTCGACCCTTTGTCCTTTTCCATCGCCTACACCACCGGTAATATTCTGTACTGGCACCGGGAGTACGACCGCTCGATCGAGCAATACAAAAAGGCCCTGGTAATCCAGCCTGGGAACTCGTCGGCTGTCGGGGGCTTCGGGGATTCCTATCTGGCAAAAAACCAGTGCGCAGAAGCAACGGAAAACTATGCCCACGAAGAAGAACTAGGCGGGAACGCCGATTTCGCGGCAGCTTTGAGGAGCAGCTATAAGGCTTCCGGCTGCCAAGGAATGATACAGAAACAACTTGAGCTCGACCGCGACCCGTCCTCCCGGGACTACGCTCCATTTGACGCCGCAGGTTTTGCAGCGCTCCTGGGAAAAAAGGACGAGGCATTCCGCCTCTTGGAAAGAGCGTATGCCGAGCGGACCGGAATTGTTTTTCTCAAGATCGAACCCCAGTTGGACAACCTAAGGTCTGATCCGCGCTACGCCGACCTGCTGCTGCGGACAGGCTTGGCACAATAACTAATAACTAAAGACCGCTGTGACTTCCGTCACGCTCACCCGCTGATCGCTTCCATAGATTCTTTGCATTGGACTCTGCCCCGATTTTGCTGCACACTTGGAGTCACTTCGCAACCGGCTCTGCAGCCCGTCCCGCGAAGCTGCTGTTTGCGTGCCTGCCCTGCAGCGGTATGCAATTCGCTTTGACCCCGTTGATCTCCACCGCAATCTGAGCCCACGCCATCCGGACTCGCGCCGGTAGTGTGCTCTTCAGACCAGTTCTTCTCACCAGCACTGCTCACAAGCCGTGCTTACAGAAGACATAAGGAGATTCCATGAAATCGATTCGCAACTACGTTTACGCCACGATCCTCGCGGCCAGTGCCCTTAACTTCGCGCCCACTCTGGCTTCGGCCCAGGAACCGGCGCACGGCAAGTTCACCCTCACCCATGAAGTTCACTGGGGAAACGCCAAGCTGCCGGCGGGAGAATACGAATTCTCCTTCGATCCCGACAACGGATCCCGCACGCTGACTCTCAGCAAAATCAGCGGGGTCCACGCCGGATTCATGGTGCTGGTGCCGGAAACGGGCGATGCCAAGCCGACTGACTCCAGCCGGTTGCTTCTCACCACGACACCCGAAGGCAGTTACGTCAGCGCCATGCAGTTGCCGGAGTTCGGCATGACGCTGCACTTCACGGTGCCGGCACATGCCGCAGAAAAACCGATCGCCCGGACCGCAACCATCGCATCCGCAGGCCGATAGTTTCTCGACTTGCAATAACACAAGGGCGGATAGCCAACCAGCTATCCGCCCTTTGTGTATTTTTTGTTGCCGCCGACTTCCCTGCCCGCTCGCCGGACGTCGATCCAAACCTACAAAATCCCCCAGCCCGCTAGCTCGTCGGCATCTGCGAGTTCCCCCGCACCTCATCACTCAGCACAATCGCTTCCGCAATTTCCTTCATCGGTTTACGCTTCTGCCGGCTCTGCCGCTGCAAGGCCAGATAAGCCTGCTCTTCATTCAGACCCAGATCGCGCTGCAGAATGCCTTTGGCGCGTTCCACGATTTTTCTGGTCTGCAATTG
The DNA here is from genome assembly GCA_035482825.1 of Binatus sp. (SeqCode). Taxonomy (GTDB): domain Bacteria; phylum Acidobacteriota; class Terriglobia; order Terriglobales; family Acidobacteriaceae; genus Sulfotelmatobacter. The sequence goes on from DATHQJ010000353.1 coordinate 14,055, forward strand.
TTCGGCGAGTGTGGAGTTGGCTTCTTCCAGCCGCGCCAGTTCCAACTCAGCGCCCACCAGAAATCCCACCGTCGAGATCATGCGAATTTCGCGCCGCCGGTAGACCCGGTGCTGGCGGTGTTGCAGGTTGATCACGCCCACCACGCGCCCCCGGCACATCAAGGGCACCGACAGAAACGCCTCATAACTGTCTTCCGGCAACTCGTGAAAAAACTGGAAGCGCGGATCGTGCGCCGCTTCCTCCGGAATCGCCACCGGCTCGCGATGCTCCGCCACCCACCCCGTAATGCCCTGTCCCACGCGCAGTTTCAGGCGGTTGACTACATCGGGATGCGGATTTTTCGAAGCCCGCAGCACCAATTCATCTTCTTCAAGAATATAGATCAGGCAGGAATCGCACTTCACCAGCGCGGAAGCAAATTCAACCACCCGGCTCAGAACTTCCTGAAATCCATCCGCTGTACCCAGGCGTTCGCTGATCTCGTGCAGTACATCAACATGTGAGTCTTCAACTGATATTAAGGTGTCCATGTTCTACATTATCGATCTTGTAGAGATTATGTCTAATTCCAAATTTTGATGGGCGTGATAAAGGATTTCCTTCGTGATTGTTACGAAGGTTTAACATCTTTTGCAGCGTTGGCGCATCGGATTGCAAGCGAAGGAATCCTGTTCGAGACGCAGCCTCCCGTCTTTCTGAAGCCGTGATCCACCGGATTGTGGTACACCATTCCAATGCCTGACCAAACAACGTCTAACCAACCCGAAAAAATTGCTCTCATCACCGGCGCCTCCAGCGGCTTCGGATTGCTCACCTCCGTCGAACTGGCGAAAGCCGGATTCCGCGTGGTCGCGACCATGCGTGATCTGGCGCGGCGCGAACGCCTCGACCAGGCCGTCGCCGCTGCAGGAGTCGGTGCGAGAGTAGACGTCCGCGCCCTCGACGTCACTAAGTTCGACACGCTCCCGGGATTCGTCGATGCGGTCGTGCGCGACTACGGACGGCTGGATGTTCTGGTCAACAACGCCGGATTCGCCGTCGCCGGGTTTGCCGAAGACATCAAGCTCGACGAACTGCGCCTGCAGTTCGAGACCAATTTCTTCGGCGCCGTCGCCATGACCAAGGCCGCGCTGCCTACCATGCGACGGCAACACTCCGGACACATCATTCAAGTTTCATCGATCGCCGGATTGCACGGGTCGGTGACCGTCAGCAGCTATTCGGCATCGAAACATGCGCTCGAAGGCTGGAGCGAATCACTGCGCATGGAATTGAACGCGCTGGGCATCAAAGTCGTTCTGGTCGAGCCGGGAGCCTTCCAGACCGACATCTGGACCCGCGGCGCGGTCATGGGCGAGCAGGCTACAAAAGAAACATCGCCCAACATTCAGCGCAGCCTGCGCATGCGGTCCGCCATCGAGAAAATTCCCAAGGCCGATCCCATCGTGGTTGCTCGACTGATCGTCGCCATCGCGCAAAATCCCCATCCCAAATTGCGTTATCTGGTGGGCCGCGACGCCAAAATGCAACTCGCGCTTAAACGCATCCTGCCCTGGAAGTGGCACGAAAAGCTGGTCGTGAATTTCCTCAAGATCGACGAAAAATCTTAACCACAGGGGACACAGGGGGAACACAGAGGAAACACCAAGGCGCTTTCCCCTGTGTTCCCCTGTGTCCTCTGTGTTGATGGTTTTAAGGTTTAGCGTCGACATCCACGACCTTCACCGGAAGATCCCAATGCGCGTCGAGAATTTCAAAACGCCGCTGCTCCTCGCGTTGAAACGTGTCCTGATCGGGATACATCTGTTTCTGCAGCGCAGCCTCGTCAAACGGCTCGTTGGCCACAGTCGCATTCTTGAACACGATGGTCACGCGGAAATCCCACCGCCCGTCTTCGGTGGTGTGATAGCGCGGCTGGTCCACCCAGACTTTGGCGATGCGCCCCATCTCGGCTTCTTTTCTCAGCACCGGATAGTGATTTTTCTTGAACAGCTTCAGAAATTCGTCCGCGTGCCCCCACTTCGCTTTGTAGTAATACTCGACCACAAACGGCCGGTCGGACGCGGGCGCCGACTGCGCGTATGAGGTGATCGGCATGGCGATGGCGGCAAACAGCAAGGCTGCGAGAAGACGTGGCATTCAGATTCCTCCAGAATTAGAACTCGGATAGCCTGTACACTACCATTTCAATGACAAACGACGAACAGCTTATCTGGAAGCTCTTCGAAGACGGCGACCGCGCCCTCATCGCTGTCGATGTCTCAGAACTGTCGCGCATCTACGCCGACGACTACGTGCAGTACGACGAGTCCGGCGAAACCTCCACGAAATCGGACTTGGTCCAAAAGCTCACCTCCGGCACGATGCGCCTTATATCGATGATCTCAACCGGCCGCCGCATCCGCGTCCTGCGCGACGATGTCGCCATCGTCCACGGCTCGGAAGACGACATCATCGAACAAGCCGGCCGGCGCTTCCCTGCCCGCTACTTCTACATGGATGTCGTCATGAAGCGCGACGGGAAATGGCAGATCGTGGCCTCGCAACTCTCACGTCCTCCGGCGAGCACCGGGTAGCCCGCTCGCTTCCCGGCGGGGCGAATCCTGCAAGCGCCCGAGCTTCGGATTAATGCGAAGCCCCATACTCTCGGCCATCTTCAGGGCGCGGCTCTCCGCGCGCAGCGCGCGGAACTGCTTCACCGGCCAGGCGTTCAGCCACGACTGGCGAATCGCTCCCCGCCAGGTCAACCGGTAATGCTCGCCGAGCGGGGCTAGATGGTAGTCGCCGAATTTAGCCAACCTTTGATGAGCCACTTCGGCGCGTGCGATGAAGCGCGCCAGTTCCCTTTCCTTGTCGGCCAGCGCGGGATGGTGAGCGTCCAGATACCGCTCCTTGATCTTGGAGTGCAGACGATAGAGACTCTGCGTCGAGCGGACGCTGGGAAAGCGGAAGACCGGGCATTCAGGATCGGATGGAAACAGACGCTCCCCGGGCGCATCGCTGGATTCGAAAGCAAACCCGTCCTGAAAGTCGGTTCGAAAACACATCATGGGAAGAATTCTCAGTCCCCCGATGATCTGCGCCACCTGCGCCGTGTCTTTGTTTTCTTCGTGGCGAAAAACGGTGACGCGCACCGCAATGTTTCTCCGGTCCACCGGCTTCACCAACTCTCCGGCAAACTGAAATCCCATGCCCAGAAGATGCGCCGTGCGGTAACTCGGAATCGAACTGTCCGGCGGCCCCTCAACTACATGAAACTCCGCCCGCAGCGGCAGCATGCCTCGGGCATGCAGTCGGAACGGGCCTTCGATAAACGGGTACAGAAAAAATGCCAGGCACGCCGCCGAAACGATTTCAAACACGCGGCCGGAGAATGGCCCTTTTGAAATCGCGCATACCACAGCCACGAACACCCAGATCCCCACCACCTGCACCCGCGTGCCGGGCTCTCGCGACCAGCGCAGAACTCTTGGCTTGATCTTTCCGATCCCAGGCTGGGTCTCGTTTTCTGCGGGCAACTCGTCCTCCGGCAGACTGCGTTCTATTCTTCCGCGGTGCGCAAGCGGTTCTGCCAGTGACTCCAAACAAAATACGCCACGCCCACCATCAGCATGATTCCAATCACAGCATCGAACTTGTGAAAATATTTCCCTAGCCCGCGCCAGTTCTCGCCCAGCTTCATCCCCAGATACGCCAAGCCGAGGCACCACGGCCATGATCCCAGAAATGTATAGAGGTGAAAACGGCCGCGCGGCATGCGCGCAACTCCCGCCGGCAACGCGATGAACGTGCGGATCACCGGCAGCAGCCGGCCAAAGAACACAGCCAGATATCCCCAGCGCGCGAAGAACCGGTCAGCCCAATCGAGTTCGCGGCGTCCCATCAGAATCCATCGCCCATAGCGCTCGACCAGCGGACGCCCGCCGTAACATCCAATCTCATACGCCACCAGCGAGCCAAGATTGCAGCCAATCGCGCCCGCCGTCGCCACCCACAGCAGTTTGAACGTCCCCTGAAACACTAGGTATCCGCCAAACGGCATGATCAACTCCGAAGGCAGCGGAATGCACGCCGACTCAATCGCCATGAGCAGCGTGATCCCGGCATAGCCAGTCACGGCGATGACCTTGCTGATAAAAAGGAAGATGACGGCAAGAAGTTTTTCAGTCATAGGAAGAAACAGTTGCCAGTTACCGGCGCGCTAACTGGCAACTGGGCACTGGGCACTGACAACTGATCTCCCACTATATCGGATATTCGCGGCGGGACTGCCGCTATCGACTGCCGTTCCTAGAACGAGCCTTCCTGAGTAAACGCATAGCCCGGCAAGGTCGCGCCCTGCGGGCTCTTAGTCACCTTGATCCGAACCGTAGGCACATCGGGAGCGGTGATTCCAGCCGGCCGCAAGATGGCAAACTGCGAAAAAACTTCGTTGTAAACTTTGGTGACCAGATAATCCTGGCCGTCGGCTTCACTGCGCCACACTTGCCCGAGTTGGATGGAATTGACGGCCACGGAATTTTCCTGACTCTCGCTGGATTACTTCCAGACTACCCGCGCCCATGGCACCCGTCAATTCCCGCCGAGGTTACGGTGGGCCAATGCGCGCCCTCGACGGTGGTCAATTTCTGAAGGGAGCCCGGCGCAGGCTGCGACTGCGCTGCTGGCAGCTGCTAAGATATTTTGGCGCAAGGAGAGCGATCATGCCCCGAGGCCGAGTCCCGCGCCAACCCGCCCGCACCGGCCGCCAGGACAAAGTAAAAGTAACTGTGGGGCGGACACTCCTGTCCGCCAACTCCATCCAAAAGAAAGCTGCAGCAGGCAAAGACGCCCGTGTAGGGACGGGCGCCTTCGCCCGTCCAGCCCCGAAAGGGCGCCAGAAACCCGCGCCGAAGTCCGCTTCGCCTCTGCCCGGCAAACGATCCGGCAAACTAAAAGGCTACAATCCCATAGCCCCCGAGCGCGTCGCCGATATCCTCACCCGTCTCGACCAGCTCTATCCCAACGTCACCTGCGCCCTAACCCACTCCAGCGCCTGGGAACTCGTGGTCGCGACCATCCTCTCCGCGCAATCTACGGACGTGAACGTAAATCGCGTCACTCCCGAACTCTTCCGAAAATATCCAACC
>DATHQJ010000354.1:0-5559 GCA_035482825.1 Binatus sp. (SeqCode)
TCACGTCCTGTACTTTCATCGCCCGCTCCATCGCGGCCTTCGGGTAGGATTCCATGCTCCGCATGGTCTCCTATCCTCGCCGCCCGCAAAGCGGACATATCACGTGCTATCTCAACCGGACATATCATGTGCTACTGACAGTTGACTTGCGAAAGACTTGGCAAGAAATTCAATTTGGCATAAGCTTGGCGGCACTTGCAAGGGGCGTTTTTCCGCTACCGTTTCTGGTCGTTTTGGGGCTCGAATTTCGAAACTGAATCAGGAGGACTCCAGATGAAAATTCTGGCGCAATTGCTGTGCGGAGCTTTGCTGTGCGGCGTTTTGCTGTGCCTGCCCGCGACGGCGCAAAATAATGCCCACGCCGCCCACATGCCGGCCCACCCGGTCACGCTGGTGGCGGGATTGGGCGATCTCCATCACCCTGTTTCCACTCACAATCCGGAGGCGCAGCAGTTCTTTGATCAGGGACTGCGCTTTATTTATTGCTTTAACCACGACGAGGCGGCGCGGTCGTTTCAACACGCCGCGGAACTCGACCCAAAACTGGCAATGGCCTACTGGGGCCTGGCCGAGGCCGTCGGACCGAATTACAACGATCCCGCGGATCCGGATCGTTACAAGCATGCGCATGATGCAGTGCAGAAAGCTGTGGATTTATCCGCGGGAGGTCCGCCCAGTGAATCGGCGTATATCCAGGCAATGGCCAAGCGGTTTCCGGCGGATCCGAAATCCGATTTAAAAAAAGCTGCTGAGGATTATCACGACGCGATGCGGCAAGTTGCGGCTGATTTCCCCGACGATCTCGACGCGGCCACGCTGTTTGCCGAGTCGGGGATGAACCTCCATCCCTGGGGACTCTGGCATCAGGACGGCACGCCGGAAGCCGGCACCGAGGAAATCGTGGCGACGCTGGAATCGGTGTTGAAGCGCGATCCCAACCATCTGGGCGCGATCCACTATTACATTCACACCGTGGAGGCTTCGAATAATCCGGAACGCGCGCTGGCAGGAGCGAACAAGCTCGCCGCGCTCGCACCGGGCGCGGGACACATCGTCCACATGCCGGCGCATGTCTACATTCGCACCGGCGATTACGAGGCTGCGGTCAAGACGAACGAACAGGCTGCGGAGGTCGATCGAGCGTACATCAAGGCGACTGGCGCGCAGGGCATTTATCCGATGATGTACTACAGCCACAATCTGCACTTCGTTGCCATGTGCGGCGCAATGAATGGCCACTACGCCGAAGCCCGCAAGAATGCTGATCTGCTCGCAGCGAACGTGGGGCCGCACGTGAAGGAGATGCCGCCGCTCGAAGGTTTTATGACCATCCCGATGGCGGTGGAGGTGCGCTTCCATCACTGGAACGAAATTCTCAAAATGCCGGCGCCTGACCCTGCCATGAAGACGGCCACCGTGTTCTGGCACTTCGGCCGGGGTCTTGCGTTGGCCGGAACCGGCAAAGTCGCGGACGCCGAAGCGGAGTACAAGATTGTTTCTGAGGCAGAAGCTGCCACGCCGCCCGACGTCATTTTCCAGATGCCGATCAACAACAAGGCCAAAGACATTATGAAGATCGCGGAAGATGTTCTGGGTGCGAAGATCGCGGTGGCAAAAAAAGATAACGCCGCGGCGATCGTCCGGCTACAGGATGCCGTCGCGATCCAGGACACGCTCAAGTATGGCGAGCCGCCCGACTGGTTCTTTCCGGTGCGGGAATCGCTGGGTGCTGCCCTGCTTCTGAACGGAGATGCCGCGGGCGCGGAGAAAGTATTCCGCGCCGATCTCGACCGTAATCTGCGGAATCCGCGTTCACTCTGGGGACTGCGCCAGGCCCTGCTGCAGCAGAAACGCGACTACGACGCCAGCTTCGTGCAGAAGCAGTTCGAGGCGTCGTGGAAGGGCGGGGCGCAGGCGCTGAAGCTGGACGATCTGGTGTAAGGCCTTCGCGCCCCGCGGTTCCGGTTCGGTTCATGTGGGGACAGCCGCCTTCGGCTGTCCCGCCGAGCGCAGCGAGGCGGCCGTGCCACGATCGGCGTTGCTTGGATTCTTTTGCATATAATCCTTGTGCGATGCCTGCCCCGAAAGACGTCGAAAAGAAGATAGAAGCTCTGCGCGAGAAGATTCGCCACCACGAGCATCTCTACTACGTTCTCGACCATCCTGAAATCAGCGACGGGGACTTCGACAAGCTGATGCAGCAATTGAAGGATCTGGAAAGCGAGCATCCTACGCTCGTGACTCCGGATTCGCCCTCGCAGCGCGTCGGTGGCAGGCCGCGCGAGGGATTTATCAAGGTGGCGCATTCCTCGCCCATGCTGTCGCTGGACAACACTTACAACGAAGAGGAACTGCGCGACTGGGAGCGGCGCGTTCACGAACTCACCGGCCGCAGCGACGTGGATTACGTCTGCGAACTGAAGCTCGACGGCATGTCGCTGGCGTTGACCTATGAAGACGGCAAGCTGGTGCGCGGCGTGACCCGCGGCGACGGCTCGGTGGGAGAAGACGTCACGCTCAACGTGCGCACCGTGCGTTCGATCCCGTTGTCGATTCCGAAAGAGCGATTGAAGAAAGCCGGCATCCCGACGAATTTCGAAGTTCGCGGCGAATTGCTCATGCCCACGGCTTCATTCAAAAAAATCAACGAGGAACGCGAGCGCGCCGGACTGCCGACATTTGCCAACCCGCGCAATTTCACCGCCGGCACCGTCCGGCAGCTTGATGCCAACATCACCGCCGAGCGCCGCATGGATTATTTTCCTTACATCCTGCTGCAAAACGGCCGCACCTATTTTGATCATCATTCGAAAACTCTTGCGGCTCTCGAGACCGCCGGATTCAAAGTCAATCCGAACCACAAGCTCGTGCGATCGATGGATGAGGTCTGGGCGTTCATTCAGCAGTGGGAGGAAAAGCGCGATTCTCTGCCGTACGAAATTGACGGCATCGTGGTGAAGGTCGACCGCGTCGGCCTGCAGGATGAACTCGGCTTCACCGGCAAAGCTCCACGCTGGGCAATTGCGTACAAGTATGCGGCGCGCGGCGGAGTCACGAAACTGCAAAACGTTCGCTGGCAGACGGGCCGGACCGGCAAACTGACGCCCGTCGCGGAACTGGTGCCCATTCCGATCGGCGGAACGACTGTCCGCAACGCGACCCTTCACAACATGGATGAAATCCACCGCCTCGGCGTGAAGATCGGCGACTGGGTGCGAGTGGAGCGCGGTGGCGATGTGATCCCAAAGGTCGTTGAGGTCGATAAAGATCATCCCCGCGGAAACATTGAAATTGAAGTCCCGGACAGGTGCCCGGTCTGCGGCACGAAGGTCGTCCGCACCGAAGGCGAAGTCGACTACCGCTGCGTGAACGCGAATTGTCCCGCGAAGCTGTTGGGAACGATCCTGCACTTCGCCTCGCGCGGCGTGATGAATATTGACGGCATGGGCGATGCTCTGGTCACGCAACTCACCGAGCGAGGCCTGGTGAAAAACGTCGCCGACATTTACAAGTTGACCAAGGCCGACCTGCTCAGCCTGGAGCGCATGGGCGATAAGTCGGCGCAGAACATTCTCGACGAAATCGAGAATTCAAAGAAACTGCCACTGGAGCGCGTCGTCTACGGACTCGGCATTCGCATGGTCGGCGAACGCACCGCGCAATTCCTGGCCGAGCACTTCGGATCGATGGAAGCCCTGGAGCAGGCCGGCATCGAAGAATTGCAGAACGTCGACGAAGTCGGCCCGCGCATCGGCGAGAGCATCGTAGAATTCTTCAGCATCCCCGCCAACCGAAAACTGGTCGAGCGCTTGGGCGAAGCCGGTCTTGCATTCAAAGGCAAGAAGAAAGAGCGCGGCACCAAGCTCGCGGGCAAGACTTTCGTCCTCACCGGCACGCTGGCCAAACACACGCGCGATGAAGCCAAGAAGATGATCGAAGACGCGGGCGGAAAAGTCACCGGCTCGGTCAGCAAGAAGACGGATTACGTCGTCGCGGGAGCCGACGCGGGGTCGAAGCTCGATAAGGCGAGAGAGCTGGGCGTCACGGTCATCGATGAAAAGGAGATGGTGCAACTTCTCTGAGACGCGACTGCTGATGACAAGCTGGTCTGGTCACAACGGCACCCTCGCAGTGCGTGCTTTTTCTCGCAAGTCGGACACGAGTCGGTACACGTAATCTACGTCCTCGACATCTACGAACGTGGGAATATTCCCGACCGCCATTCCGTCCCAAGCTCCCCAGCCGCGCCTTCCGGACCAGATGGAGTCTGCTTGAGCAAAACGCAGAGTGCCCAGTCCGCTCGATCTGCTCTCCTTAATGAGAGTCGGAAGACTGTCAATATAGGCCGAGGCCATCTGACGCTTCCAGCCATTTTGTACGACGACTACGCGACGATTCGTAACTGCGTAGTGAGTGCGTCTCTTCTTCCAAGCAGCGTAGAAGAACCGGCCCCAAATCAAGTATTGCCCGACGAGAACGAACGGGATGCCCCACAGGATCCCGAATAACCACGGGTTCCCCGCGCGTGAACCAGAACCCCAGTATCCCATCACTCCCAGTTCCCAGAAAATTGCGAAGCCACCCCAAAGGAGGCTGAACGGAACTAAGAGCGCATCTTCCTTATGAAAGACGACTCGGCTATTCGGCTGGCCCGCCCACAGGATGCTTTCACCAGAGGTGAGCTCCGGTTGCACTGCATTCAGCGAATCGCTGCTCATTTGCTCCATTTGCAGAAATCCTAGGCCAAGTGCAGGGCCGCGTCTACTCGGGTCCGGATACTGATAGCGCCTCCCGCATCCTCCTCCACGTCACATCCAGCGTCTCCGGCAAAATCCTCGTCTCCCCAACTACCGACACGAAATTCGCATCCGCTACCCAGCGCGGCAGCACGTGCATGTGAATATGTCCCGCGATTCCCGCGCCGGCTGCCTTTCCTATATTCATCCCTAGGTTGATGCCGTCCGGATGATACAACTCGCGCAGCACAGTTTCCATGCGCTGCGAAAGCGTCATCATTTCGTGAGCCGCTTCGACCGGGAGTTTTTGCAACTCATCCAAGTGCTGGTAGGGAACGATCATGACGTGGCCGGGCGTATACGGATACGCATTCAGAATTACGAAGCAGTACTGGCCCCGATACACGATGAGTGTCTTGGCGTCGTCTTTTTCTTTGGGCGCATCGCAGAAGACGCAGCTAGCGGTCTTCTCCATGGAAGAAACGTAGGCGTAGCGCCACGGGGTCCAGAGGTAATCCATAGCAGGGGAGGGTAGCAGATGACGGGTGCGGCGCAAAACTGAGCGACTTTATTTCGCCGCCAACGTCGAGGGCGAGCCGCCCTTTCGAAAATCTCAGGGCGGGCTCTCTGCACAGCCGGCTCGCGAAATCGACAACCAATGAAACCTTCCTGTAACATTCGCCCGATTTGCGTTTGACACTGTTCGCGCGCGATTGCTATAGTCGAAGAGTTCCCATTGGACGCGGGTTCTCTGTATAACGTCCGACCGCTGGGATTGTCCAAGCTCACTCGCCAGGGTGGGCCCACCACAACCAAACGACTC
>DATHQJ010000355.1:0-2355 GCA_035482825.1 Binatus sp. (SeqCode)
CTCCAGATCAACGATCAGGCCGCTATGCTGGGAGCTAACCTCTCGACGCGCTCCAATCTCGACTTCAGTTACGTAAACCTTTCGGCACTGAAGGCCAAGCTCGACCCATCACTCGAGCTGTTTGCCGACGTGATTCTCAACCCGTCGTTCCCGGAAGCCGATTTCAAACGCGAGCAGAAACTGCAATTGGATTCGATCGAGGAGGAACAGAAAGATCCCATCCAGATGGCGCTGCGCGTTTTCCCCGGCCTCATTTTCGGCCCCGGCCACGCCTACGGAAATCCTTTAACCGGATCGGGCACTACCGCCAGCACGCAAGCCATCACGCGCGAAGATCTAATTAAATTCCACGAGGTCTGGTTCCATCCCAACAACGCCACGCTGGTCGTCGTAGGGGACACTACGCTCGCCGAGGTCACGCCGAAACTCGAAAAGCTGTTCGCCGGTTGGAAGGCTGCTCAGGTTCCTGCAAAGAATCTTTCCCCAGTGAAGCTCGCGACCGAACCGGTCGTCTACATTCTCGATAAACCCAACGCCAGCCAGTCCGTAATCATCACCGGCAACGCCTCCATCCCCGCCAACACGCCGCAGGAGATCGCCATCCAGGCCATGAACGACGATCTCGGAGGAACTTTCAGCTCCCGCTTGAACATGAACCTGCGCGAAGACAAGCACTGGGCCTACGGTGCCGGCAGCTTCTTCTGGCAAGCGCGCGCGCAACGTCCGCTGTTCATCTACGCGCCCGTGCAGACCGACAAAACCAAAGAGTCGTTGGTCGAAATGACCAAGGAAATTAACGGCCTCGTCAAAGACCGCCCCGTCACCGCCGAAGAACTCGCGCGCATTCAGGCCAACGAAACCCTGAGTCTGCCGGGCTCGCGCGAGACCTCCGACTCGGTGGGATTCTCCATCCTCGACATTCTGCAATACGGCTGGCCCGACAATTATTACGACACCATGGCCGGCAAAATCCGCGCCCTGAAATCCACTGACCTGGACGCCGCCGCCAAACAGGTAATCCATCCCGAAAGCATGGTATGGGTAGTAGTCGGCGACCGCGGCAAAATCGAGCAGGGAATCAAAGACTTAGGAATAGGAAAAATCCACTTCATCGACGCCGACGGCCACCCGATCTAGAAAAGGTGGCAAAGTATTTCGAGTTTGGGTGCCCCCTTTCTCGTGTCCTTTGCGAGAAGTGGGGCTTTTTCCTTGAAGGACCCTCAAGCTGAATGCTTAACCGCCCACTCCCTGACCTTCCGCACCACCGACTCCGGCGCCTCCACGTCCAGCAGCACTGCCCCGTCCTTATACGCCCGCGAATAAATTCGCGCCTTCGCTTCCAGCATGGCCAGGATTTTTCCCTCTTTCTGCGGCACCCGCAGATGCACCCGGCTTACCTGATCTTCTTCAATCATCGCGTCAACGCGCTCCAGCAGTCGGTCAAGCCCCGTACCTTCCGCCGCCGAAACGTAAACCGTGTTCGAGCCGTCGCGCAGCGCATCCCTCATCAGCCCCGCGGCCACTTCCACATCCAGCAGATCGACTTTATTCATCACCCGCAGGCGTGGCTTTTTCTCCACTTCCAGTTCTTTCAGCACAATCTCCACCTGCGCGTCCTGCTCGGCCGAAAGCCGGTTGCTGGCGTCGGACACATGCAGAATCAGCGACGCCCGCTGCACTTCCTCAAGCGTGGCGCGAAACGCTGACACCAGCGTGTGCGGCAGGCTGCGAATGAATCCCACGGTGTCGGAAAGCAGCACTTTTCGCTTCGACGGCAAATCCACGCCGCGAATCGTCGGATCCAGAGTCGCGAACATTCGCGGCGAGGCCAGTACCGCAGCCTTGGTCAGCGCATTGAACAGAGTCGACTTGCCCGCGTTCGTATACCCCACCAGCGCCACCGTCGCCACCGGAGCGGACTCCCGCCGCTGCCGCTGTTGCGCTCGGATGCGGCGCACGTTTTCCAGCTGTTGCTCCACGTGACGCACGCGCCGCGCAATTTTTCGCCGGTCCGTTTCCAGTTTCGTTTCGCCGGGACCGCGCGTCCCGATCCCGCCGCCCAGCTGCGACATCTCCGCGCCGTGCCCCTTCAGCCGTGGCATCATGTATTGCAACTGCGCCAGCTCCACCTGCAGCTGGCCTTCCCGCGTGCGCGCGTGCCGGGCAAAAATGTCGAGGATGAGCTGGGTGCGGTCGATCACCCGCCGCTGCACAATTTTTTCAATATTGCGTTGCTGCGAAGGACTGAGATCGTGATCGAACAGAAGCACATCGGCATTCACCGACGCGGCCGCGCCGGCAATTTCTTCAAGCTTCCCCGCGCCGATTAAAGTTGCAGGATCAGGACGATCCCGC
>DATHQJ010000356.1:0-6936 GCA_035482825.1 Binatus sp. (SeqCode)
ATGGTGAGGCCTGGGTAAATACAACGGGGAATCCTGGCATGTCGACCGGAGGGACGGGGGACATTCTTACTGGGATGGTCGCGGCGATGCTCGCGCAGAATCCGAACTCCGCGCTGCTGGCGGTGTGTGCGGCGGTCTATCTGCATGGGCTGGCAGGGGATCTGATGCGCGAGACGTTGGGTGAGCATTCGCTGGTGGCGACTGACCTGCTGCGGGGGTTGCCCGAGGCCTTCCGACGCGCCCAACGATCCGCGCAAGACAAATCCGTGGGCTGGGACGGTTAAGAAAATTCGGCGTTTGCCGGGCATCCGGGAACCAGGTAGCCTATGCCAGATCGGAAGCATGTTTCGAACGATGGTCTGAAAGACCGCCTCTCCCGGTATCGTGAAATTAACCTCAGCGTGACCGGCAGAAAATCAGGCCGGACCATCTCGCGGCCAGTCTGGTTCGTATTGGAGGAAGATAAGGTTTACCTCCTGCCGGTTTATGGTTCGGACACTCAGTGGTATAAGAACGTGCTGAAGGACCCGTCGATTCGGATCGACGCGCGCGGCGCCGACGCAAAATTTCAGGCCGTTCCGATTACCGATCACAAGCGGGTTTCGGTGGTGGTCGAGAAATTCCGCGCCAAGTATGGAGCCGGCGATGTGAGGAAATATTATTCAAAGTTCGATGTTGCCGTTGTCGTGCAGATGTAAGCGGCGAGTTGGTCTGCTGGACAAAGTCAATTCTGCTCTGTCACAGTCGTGTGCATGACATCGCTGGATCAAAGCCTGCTTGACGCGGTGCTCGACTCCTGGGACCGCAACAACACCATCCTGCTCAACCTGCTCCGCGCCCTTCCGGATGGCTCGATGGAAGCCCGGGCGATGGAGGGCAGCCCATCTCTTGCGGAGTTGTTTACTCACATCCACTACGTACGACTAGTGTTCGTCTCCGAGGATGCACCCGAGTTCGCCAGAGAGTTGCCCAAGGAGGAGTGGGTGGCCGAGCGCGACCGCAATCGCATGGCGCGAATGCTGGAGGACAGCGCCAAGGCCGTGCGGGAGGCGGTTAAGGGCAGGCTCGAGGCAGGTCGCAACATGGATCTTCACTACGACCACCCCATCCTCCTGCTCCAGCACATGCTATGGCATGAGGGCTACCATCACGGCCAGATCAAGCTGGCACTCAAGTTGACGGGCCGCCCCATGACCGATGACGAAGCCGGGCCGATCACGTGGCAAGTCTGGATGAACAGGTCTGGATGAACAAGTCTCGATCGCTCAAGAAATCCCGAAAACCAGGGTTGTCCGGAAGACTACCTCGTGCGCGGTAGCACGATGGTTTTTCCTGTGGCCGCGGAACGGCGAGCTGCGTCGAGGATTTCCGTCACCGTTACGTTTGTTTCGAGCGATGAGAATGCGTCTTCCTTCGTTCCGTCGAGAATCACCGCTCTGAAATACGCTAGCGAATTGTCGTACGGGGCCGGGATGGGCGGGGCAGCGAGTTGTTCTTCGTGGGTGTCTTTGCCGCCGCGGCGCACGCGAATGTCATCGGCTTGAACGGTGATGGCGTATCCCGTCTGGCCGTAGACTTCCATGTCCTTGCGGCCGAAGGGCCAGTTCCACGAGGCTTGCACAATGGCCTGCGCTTTCGGGTAGGTCAGGATGATCGTGGCCTCGTCGTCGACTCGCGAATAAATCTCGGGCTTGAACGTCTGCGTGACGGCGGTAACGGTTTGCGGACGTTGGCCGTCCATGAGGTAAGTCATGAGATCGGCGCCGTAGCATCCGAAGTCGAACAGGGCGCCGCCGCCGTTGAGTTTGGGGTCGGTGAGCCAGCCGAGGAATTCCGGTTCGACTCCAATTTCTTTGGGGCCGTTGTGGCCATCGTGAATCACCGCCTTGCGGACTTCGCCCAGCACGCCTTCATGCGCAAGATCGTAGGCGGTGTGATTGCTGCGGTACCAACTCGTCTCGTAGTTGACGAGCACGTGAATCTTGGCGGCGTGGCCGGCCTTCTCGATGGCAAGTGCATCGTCGAGGCTGACCGCAAGCGGCTTCTCCATCAGGACGTGAACCCCGTTGCGGGCGCAGATTTCGACGACCCGCCGGTGATCGTAAGTATTGGTGTAAACCAGCACGGCCTGGGGATGCGTCTTGACGAGCATTTCTTCCAGATCGGTGAACAGCACGGCGCGGTCGAATCCGTATCGGGTTCCCGCCGCTGAGAGCAGGTGCGCGTCGGGTTCGGCGACCCCGACGATTTCAATCTCAGGACTGTGCAGCGACTGGCCGAGAAATCCGTGGACATGTCCGTGAACCAGGCCCACGATGCCGACGCGGAGCGGCGGATGATCCGGTGAGGCCGCGAACGAGAGCGTAGCGGCGAGCAAAAGCGGGATAAAGAATAGAGGCACAAGCCGATTCATGACGATCCTCCGATGAACCCCATCTGACATTCGATCAGAGTGGTTGAATAGACATGGTAAATGGGCGGAGTTCGTACCATTCGAGAATCGGCGCAGGCTAAACCTCGCCTGTCCTGCCGGACATTAACCAACCAGTTAACACTCCCCTAAGCGATTCAAGATGCTAGGTGTTGATGTGTCCACTTGCCGCACCCAGCACGGGAATCCGGACGAGGGGCTTCAGTAATCTATTACGTAACAGGGGATGGTGCGATAGTGCAATCACCTTATGACCCACTTCCCCCAAGTGCACCCATCGCGGCGCGCGGCCCGGGTCCAGCTTGGCGATTCCGTCCTGGCTGCGATCCGCTTAGAGGACGGGCGGCGCACCAAAGCTAAACTCCAAACCATTTCCGTGACCGGCGGATTGCTCCAGTTGGCGCAATCGCTGGCACAGGGTGACTTCGTCGAAGTTGCCTTTCAGACCCAGGCCGGCCCGGTTCACGGCATGGCCGAAGTTCTAACCCCCATGCGGAAGATGGACGAGGGCGTGCTGCAGCCGTTTCGCTTCGTCGCGCTGGAGGATGACGACCACCGCCGCCTCCGGACTTCGCTCGATCATGTCGTAGACCGGAAGCTGCTGGGGATGAAGGCGAGCGCGTTCTCGACCTATTAGGTTGCGAGGACTTCCATGTGGGGAAAGCCGCCCTCGGCTCTCCGGCGAGCGTAGGGAGCCCGACCTCAGGCTAAAGCCCCGATTGAAGTTGGTGTCGCTAGCGCTGCGCTAAAGCGCCGCTCTTCCACGTATAGCCGCTCTTCCACATTATACTGGTCGCGTGGAAGCCACGACGAGAAATGTCCTGCGAGAGATCACCACACACTCTGCGGAGGAGACGATCGCCTTCGGGCGCACGTTGACTGAGTTGCTCGCGCCTCCGAAGTTGGTACTGCTGCGCGGCGATCTTGGCGCGGGCAAGACGACGCTGGTCAAGGGAATCGCGGCGGCGTTCGAGGCGGCTGCCGAGGAAGACGTCACCAGTCCCACCTTCACTCTGGTGCACGAATATCGCGGGCCGCGAGCCAATCTCTATCACATCGACCTGTACCGCATCGACACGCAGCGCGAACTGGAAACGCTGGGACTGGATGACCTGCGCTCCGACAACAGCATTCTGCTGATCGAGTGGGGAGAGAAATTTCCCCGGCTGGTGCGGGAGCGGGATGTGGAGATTGCGTTGGAGCGCGTGGGCGAGAACGGGCGGCGGATCAGGATCGGCAGTTAGCGTTTGGGTTGGTCTGCAATGGATGAAACCAGGATCGACCTCGTGCACGTGGCGGGAGCATTCCACTCCCGCACCATCGAAAAGAGGATGGCGGCGGCGAAGAAGACAAACGTCAGGCGCTGACTTCTCATCGCTTCAATTGTCTCACGCATCGTGGCAGTTCCAGGGAAGAAAACCGTCGAGCCTCGCTCGACGGACATGTCCTCCGTGAAGCGAGAACTTAGCAATGGTTACTGCCCACCGGGCTAGGATATGCTCGACCAATGGTGTCCACTGCCAAGAGCACAGGTATTTTATTGGCGGAAGATAAGTTTCCAGTCCGTTACGGAGACCGCACCGTAGATTGCCTGTGTCGGGTTACTTTCGATCTAACTCGAGAGCGTAGCGTTCTGATTGATTGTGCGGCACCTGTGCCCGACCTCCAGTTCGGGTTCCTCCATCACGGCCCATTCTTTCTGGAACTCTCACCCGGTTCGAAACCTGCTGAATGCCTCAGGCTCGCGATCGGCGAGCAAGTTGTAACCCTCCTGCCCCGTTCGGGCGCCATAGTCGACCGGGGCTTGCCAATCGTTCGAGTCACTGCGGGGATAGTCAATTTCAACCAATATTGGTTCGGCGGACCGGACAAGCTGAGCTTTAGCCTCCAGGACGGGACGTGGATATTCGAATTTACTCCTGTTGGGGATAAGACCTTCCTATACCCTCCAGAAATTCAGAACGAATCATATGCTCTCAGCCACCATTTGCTTTTGCGGAAGGCCAGTGGCGCTGCATTTTCATGTTTTGAGGCCCAGCAAGTGCTGGAAACACTTTCGACGTTTCTGCGCTTTTGTGCCGAACACTGGGTTGCCCCTGCGATGGTTGTAGGGTCTGACAGTGCGGGCCTCGCAGCTATGGAGGACTGGGGTTCTCCTAAGGTAGATGCATTGGATACTCCGGGAAACTGGTTAGACCGTGACCATGGAGGCGCGATGCTTGAGATATTCCCGGAGTTTTCGCGTTTGATGGGGGACTCACAGTGGAGGGAAAGGATTCGGACGGCTGTGTACTGGTATCTGCGTGCCGACACAAATCATGTCGGCCCGGATGGCGCGATCATTCTGCTGCAAGCGGCTCTGGAAACCTTGGCGTGGCACATACTCGTGCGTCACCGCCGCGCGATTTCGGAAGAAGGTTTTTTGAAACTTCCTGCAGCCGACCAGCTCAGACTTCTATTGAACTCGTGCTCGATTCCGTTGCAGAGCCCTGCGCTTCTGGCTCGCCTTTCAGCGGCAGCGAGAGGGAAAAAAGGGCAACAAGACTGGGTCGATGGCCCTCAAGCATTTGTGGCTGTGCGCAACCAGCTCGTCCATCCCCGGAGGAAGCCTCGGAGATTGGAGGGAGGACCTTCGTACTACGAGGTGCTTCAGCTCGGCAAATGGTACCTGGAACTGGTTTTGCTTCGAACATTCGGGTTTAACGGCCTGTACGCTAACCGCCTGAAGATTCCCAGGTATGCCGGAGACGTGGAGCTCGTTCCTTGGGTAGAGACCAAAAAGATCCAACCTGAGTCCAGCGTCGCCAAGCAGCGGCCTGGGAACTGAGAACTGTTCTTAGAATCCCATGATGTTGTAGCCGCAGTCTACGAAGATCACTTCGCCGGTAATTCCTGAACTCGCATCCGACGCGAGGAATACTCCTGTGCTGCCAACTTCTTCCACTTCCACGCGGCGGCCCAGGGGGGCGCGTTCTTCGTGGCCTTTGAGCATGTCGCCGAAGCCGGCGATGCCGCGGGCGGCCAGCGTCTTGATCGGGCCGGCGGAGATGGCGTTCACGCGAATTTTCTTTTTTCCTAGCTCGTACGCGAGATAGCGCACCGAGCATTCGAGTCCAGCCTTGGCCACGGCCATCACGTTGTAGCGGGGCACGACTTTCTCCGACGCGTAATAGGTCATGGTCAGGATCGAGCCACCGTCTTCCATGAGCGGGGCGGCGGCGCGCGCGACCGCGACCAGCGAATATACGCTTACATCCAGCGCGACGCGGAAGCCTTCGCGGCTGGTGTCGATGAAGTCGCCTTTCAATTCGTCGGCGGGGGCGTAGGCAACCGAGTGTACCAAAGTGTGCAGTTTGCCGTGGCGCTCTTTTAGCGTGGCGAAGAGGCGGGCGATGTCTTCGTCCTTCGAGACGTCACACATATAAGCTTCGGCGCCGGGCAGCGAGAGAATGAGATCCTTGGCTTCCTGCTCCAGACGCTCGTTCTGGTAAGTGATGGCCAGTTTCATGCCGGCGGCGTGCAGTCCCAGGGCGATGGACCACGCGATGGAGCGTTTGTTGGCGACTCCGAAGACGACGCCGTTACGGCCCTGCAGGTCAGCGGACATGTTGGCTCCTTGTTGGATGCAAAGGGGAAAGGATAACAGCGGAGGGCTTCGATTTACCACAGAGTCACAGAGACACAGAGAAAAGCGGGATCAATCTATTGTTGCCGAGCGATAATTGTCGCTTCGAACCGAGCCACAATTCAGAGTGGCAATTCAGTTTTTCTCTGTGTCTCTGTGACTCTGTGGTGAGTTGTTTTATTTGATCGCACCGACTTCTTCGATTGCGGCTGCCGTCCCCACCGGCCAGCTAGCTGCGATGAACGACATGCCATACACAACCGCCAGGATCGCGAATGCGCCAACCAGACTCACATTGTGCGCGACCGCGCCTACGGCCAGGGCGAGCACGAGTTGCAGGAAGGTTCCGGCGAAGTAGAACGTGTTTTGCACTCGGCCCATCAGATGTTTCGGGACCATCTCCATCAAACTGGTATTCATGGCGACGCCGCCGAGGCCGCGGGCCGAGCCCATGAGGAAATAAATCGAAATTGCGAAAATGAGAAACGGCGCAATCGGAGCGCAGACCACGCACACCGAGAGCACCGCCATGGAGAACGCGACCGCGCGGCGACCGCCCAGCCATGCGATCGCCTGCGGGGCGTACAACGCGCTAAGAAATGCTCCGCCGCCCCAACCCATATTCAGCCAGCCGTAGCCCTTGGCTCCGGCGTGAAAAACGCGGTCGCTCAGCGAAGGCGTGACTACGACTCCAGTCACCATGGCTCCCAGAAACAGGGCCCAGCTGATTCCGAGAAGGATCACGGCTCGATGATCGCGGAGAAAATGCAGGCCTTCGCGCATCTCGTGCCAGAAGCGTTGCAGCTGACTTTCAGCGGCGAGGATGTCGGTTTTCAATTCCTCGGGCCGCAGAACAACGTGGCGTCCCTTGCGGACGGCG
>DATHQJ010000357.1:0-7307 GCA_035482825.1 Binatus sp. (SeqCode)
AATAAGGAAGACAGGCCCGTCGCGGAGCCCTGCGGCATCTGCGAATCCTGCACCGAAATTCGCGCCGGCAACGCCGTCGACGTCATTGAGATCGACGCCGCCACCAACCGCGGCATCGACGAAATCCGCGAACTCCGCGAAGGCGCGCGCTACAAGCCCGCCCGCGACCGCTTCAAAATCTACATTCTCGACGAAGCCCACCAGATCACCGACGCCGCCTTCAACGCGCTCCTCAAAACTCTGGAAGAGCCGCCCGATCACATTGTCTTCATGCTCGCCACCACGCAGCCCGAAGACATTCCTCAGACCATTCGCTCGCGCTGCCAGCATTTCAGTTTCCGCGCTGTGAAGTTCGACGCCATCGTGGCCCAGCTTCGCGATCTCGTTACTCGGGAAAACATCGAAGCCGATAACGACGCGCTCGCCCTGTTGGCCGAAGCGGGCGACGGCTCCATGCGCGATGCGCTTTCCATTCTCGATCAAGCGATCGCCTCCTCTAGCGGAAAAATCACCGCCGACTCGGTACGCAACCTCGTCGGCGCAGCGCCGGCGCACATTCTTGAAGAAGTCATGCAGGCCATCGCCCGCGGCACCAGCGACGAAGTTCTTCGCCAGGTCGACCACCTCATCAGCGAGGGCCACAGTCCTACACACTTCGCCCGCCAGATGGTGCGCTTCCTGCGCAATGCCACGGTCGCGAAGATTGCCGGGAAGGACTCTTCCCTGCTCCAGATTTCCAGTGAAGAACGCGAGCGCGTGGCCCGCGTCGCCGAATGGTTCGGCGAAGAAGACCTCACCCGTCATCTGCAGATCATGCTGCGCACCCACGGCGAGCTAGGATACAAACAGGAGCAGCGTTTCCATCTCGAACTCGGCCTGCTCAAGATGGCGCATGCCCAGCGCCTTTTGCCCATCGAGCAACTCTTGAGCGAAGTCACGGCAGCGCCGAATGCCACCGCGGCGCCCCGAACTCCATCGCGGCCAGCCATTGTTGGCAGCCATTCTGCGAGCCCTGAAACACGCCGCCCAGAGCCTTCTCCCCCCGCTCGCCCCAATTTCGTGTCGCCGTTCGCCGCCGATTCCGCTCGCAAAGGCACTCCGCGGCAAGAAGGTTCTTCCGAGACCGTCCCGCTACCCGGCCCACGCATTGTTGCTACGTCAACTCCACCTGCGCCCAGCGCACCGGAACCAGTGATTATGGGCTCCGCCGCTCCCATGCGCGATCCCGCGCCTGCGCGCGATACCGATGGTGGAGATGTCGATCTTAGCGACACGAATCGTCGAGACATGGAGCTCGATCATAGAGATGCGAACCGTAGAGACGTAGCTAGCTACGTCTCGGCCAGCGCCGCCAAACCGTCCGCTCCCGAACCGCATTCGCGTTTTGAATCGCAAGCGATACCATCGGCGCCAGCGGCGTCAGCCTCGGAACCACAAACAGCTCAGTCTCAGACGCCCCAACCAGAACCAGCTCCATCACAAATCGACCGCCTGCAATCCGCCGTCCTGCAAGCGCTCACCGACGGAAACCAGCGCATCCTGGTCTCCATGCTCGAAGGCGGCGAGTGGAGCGTGCAAGCCAACGAGCTCGTCATCAAGATTGCCGAATCGCAGACCGTGATCGATATGTCAGTCGGCCCCGAGGCCCGACGCCTTGCCATCGCCTGCGCCAGCGGAGTTCTGGGCCGCGCCGTGAAGCTGAAGATCATTCCTGGTGCAGCCACGCCCAATGATGGCAACGACGGCAACGGAGCCAAACGCAATGGCGCGGCCCCACGAACGAATGGCCCGGCGGTCGGCGGCCGCGGCCGTGCCGAGCAGGATCCGGTCGTCCAGCGCATGCGAGAAAAATTCGGCGCCGAAATTCGCACCGTGATTGATTACAAAGAGAGACGATGAGTGCGTGGGCGATATCCTTTCTGGCGTTCCCGCCTCATTTTGTCATCCGGAGCGAAGCGAAGAACCCATGCAACTGGTTTGCGCCCCGCAAAATTGCATAGGTTCCTCGCTTCCCTCAGAATGCAAATGACAATTAAGAGAGCGTGGCCGAGAGTCAACGAAAGGTTCTATGGGTGGATTCAATCTGCAAGACCTGATGTCGAAAGCGCAAGCGCAGTACGCAACCCTGCAGAAGAAAATGCAGGAGACGGTCGTCGAAGCAACGGCCGGCGGCGGCGCGGTCACCGCAAAAATGGATGGCCGCAAACAGCTGCTCAGCCTGCGTATCGATCCCGACGCCGTCAAGTCCGGCGACGTCGAGATGTTGCAGGACTTGATCCTCGCTGCCGTCAACGAGGCCGCGCGCAAGATTGACGGTGCCATGCAGTCCACCGTCGGCGGCATGCTAGGCGGCCTCGGCATGGGCGGACTCTAACTATTGATTCAATGACTCATTGATTCAATGCCTCACTGACTCAATCACTCAATTCCTTATGTCCAAATTTGCCGAACCGATGTCGCGGTTGATTGACGAACTCAAGAAACTCCCCGGAGTCGGCGCCAAAAGCGCGCAACGCCTGGCCTTCCACATTCTCCGCTCCAGCGAAGAAGATGCCGAAGCCCTCGCCACCGCCGTGCGTGACGTCAAGGCCAACCTTCGCCTCTGCTCCGTTTGCAACAACATCACCGACGTTGACCCTTGCGTCTACTGCACCAGCGCCACCCGCAACCAGCGCATGGTCTGCGTGGTCGAGGAACCCACCAACATCGCCGCCATTGAAAAAACCAAGCACTTCAATGGAGTCTTCCACGTCCTGCACGGCGCCATTTCTCCCCTGCACGGCATCGGCCCCGACCAACTACGCATTTCGAACCTCATCACCCGCGTCGACGCAGGCAGCGTCGATGAAGTCATCATCGCCACCAATCCCACCGTCGAAGGCGAAGCCACCGCCACTTATCTTTCGCAGCAACTGAAACGTGTAGGCGTGAAAGTTACGCGCATCGCCATGGGCATTCCCGTCGGCAGCGACATCGAATACACCGACGAGATCACCATGCTGAAGGCGATGGAAGGCCGCCGGGATATGTGAAGAGCCCTTGTAGAGACGTAGCTTGCAACTTCTTTCTCGCCCGCGCGACAGATGCTTCCAGCCGCGCCGGCAACGGCCCGCCGGCCTTCGCGCGAATTCAGCACCGACGCCAGCCTGGGGCTTATCCGAAACCGGCATAGACAATATCCGTGCCCGTGTTCGAATTCTGCTGCCCTACAAGAAGCGTGTGCAGGGGAACGGATGCCTCCGGAAGTTCTCCCGATTGCACCGTCTGCGGTGCAACTTGTGCAAGAGTTTGCCCACGCGCTACGGCGGCTTGCTCCTGAGCTCTCCCACCTGCGTATTCACCACGCGGCAAGGAGTTTGTAATCAGCAACTTATCCGTTACACGATATTCGACGCTTGAAGTATGCGGTTGGCAGCCGGTTTGCAGTTCTCCAGCTGTCTGTTTCTTCGCTCCTCGCCTGGTTTCAAGATTGGCCTGAGGAGGCACATTCCGGGCGACCGGACTGGCCCTAACCCAGCCAGAGGCAGACTCAGCGCCAGTCGCGCCGCGCTGCGATGTAACCGCATCCAACTCGACGCAAGAAGAAACCGGGCGAACCAGCCCGGCTTTCTTTTTTTTCCGCCACAGTTTCTGCTTCTACGAATTCGGGAAGACGGGCGCGAGAAGATTCAATAAACGGACATGAAACGCCTCACCTTACGCTGACGAACCGAAACGTCGAGCTGTTCTAGCCCGCCGTGGAAGCCTCCGGTTCGAGGAAGACGTTGGCTTCGTCTTCGGCAGCGGCCAGTCCTTCGGGAAGGCTGCCGCGGTTGTATTCGGCCATACGGTTTTTCCACTTTAGAAAATCAGTGATGCTCTGGGGCTCGATGCGCACCTCGACGCGGCGCAGGCTGGCGAGAAGAAGATTCATCTCGTAGCGGAATCCGGTGGCGCTGCGCAGATTCTTGGCGGAAGCGTGCACCATCTCGACTCCGCGGCCGTGGATTTCGAGCAGTCCCCAGCCTGCGGGTAGTTCTTCCGGCTTCACGAGTCCAGCCGGCGTCAGATAAAAGCGCTCGCTGCCGACTCCCTGCTCCGGCTTGAGGCGAAAGGGCTTGGGGCGGTCGGCCAGGAAATCTCCGCGCGTGACTTTGCATTCCACCAGCACGGAGTGGCTGGCGCGCTTCCAGCCAATGGCGTCCGGCATCTCGCCGCTGGCGCAGGCTTGTTCTGATAGCACCACGCCGCAGCGATAGTGCCGCAGCCAGCGGACGGCTTTTTCAACGAGTTGAGTGTGAGTCATAGGTTCGGCTTTCGGCTTTCGGGCTTCGAGCCTCGGGTTTCAGCTGCTCGAGTGGCCCCAAACAGGCCGCGAGATGCAACAACATTTGTATCTGGAGCTGCCGAAGCGCGGAAGTGACTCGGGAGCTACTAGTGGCAGTCACAGTTCCGCGAGGTTTACGCTGTGAAAAACGGACACGACTAACATGGTCAGATCAGTTATAACTGGTCCAGGCGCACCGTGAACATCAGTGACCTTAAAGCACTACTTAGGGCTCACATCCGGCTAGTACGGTAGGGTGAAGAACTGCTGGTCTGTGACCGCGACAGGCCGGTCGCGCGAATCGTTCCCTGTCTCCTCGATGATCAACCCGAACAGGAGCAGCAACTGAACGCCCGTGGCGTTCTCATGCCCCCCTCTAAAGAAGCGGAGTTCGGCGGTTTCATGGCCCGAACCCCCAGGAAATGTTCCGGACGAGGCCGTCGAACAAATATGGCGGGAAGAGCGGGAAAACCGCTAGAGCGCCGTTTGGCCTTCTGGGATACGAGCGCGCTGGTACCTCTCTGCGTTCGACAAAGCACCACCCTACAAGCCGTCGCTCTTTACAAAAGCTAGGAAGCGGTTGTTTGATAGGCCACTCCGATCGAGATCGCAAGGGCCCTGGTGCGAATGAAGCAAATCGTCCCCAGTGATTGGACCAAGGCCCGGCAACTGGCTGCGGCACTGGCCGATGCGTGGTTTGTGATCCAACCGTCGAGTGCGCTAAAGGCACGGGCAACCCAACTTGTGGATCGCCATGAATTGCGGGCCGCCGACGCGCTGCAACTAGCCGCAGCCCTTGAGTGGTGTGAAGGTATCCCGCAGTATCGGATTTTTCTGGCGGCCGATCAAAAGCTGCGGGAGGCTGCCGCTCTCAGCGGATTCGACGCGAAACAGGTTTAGAGTCATCGCCTTACGGTGAGATTCTTCATCGCCCTAACTATTACCGCCCGGCCCAGCATGGTTTCCAGCAGATGGCGTTCGGCGGCGATGGTTTGGGCCGTGGGGCTGCCTGGGATGTAGCCCTCGGCGGCGATTATCAGGGCTTCGTTCTTCGCTAGGCCAACGGCAGGTTTTTGCAGGAATCCATTGGTGCGACGGGGCCGCCTCGCTTCGCTTCCGAGCTTACCGCTTCCGATTCTGCTGCTTTCACTCTGGCCGTTTTCAATTTCGATTCGCCGAATGTGGCCGTCGTGGGATGCGTCCAAGGCGTTGGCCAGGCGAACGATGGCGGCCAGTTGGATGATCGTTTTTTGTTCGTCGGGCAGAAGATCGCGCAGGGCTTTGTGGCTGGGCGTGGGCAACGCACCGCTGTGGAAGCGGGCGACGGTGGCGGCGCGCTGCATGTCCCGGGCGTTCCATCCCAGGGGCGTGCTGTGGGCTTTGATCAGCTCCTGCGACGCTTTGTGATGTCCCTTATTTCCTTTCGATTTGCCGACATCGTGCAGCAGAGCGGCCATCAACAGGCTCGCACGCGCTCCGGAGGCGTTGGCCGGATTCGTTCTTCGACTCATGCCTGGCCCCGTCGCCGGATTCAGCCTGGAACCTGCTGCTGCACCCAGTAATCGTCTGGCGGCGAGGCCGTCGTAGAGTTCCAAGGCCAGGCGGACAACATGCTCGGAATGCGCGAAGTCGGGGTCGAGGGCCTTCGCCCACAACTTCATCCGCTGAGTGGCAAGTGCCTGAATTTGCTTGCCTTGCGGCAATCCTCGACGCCACACATTCCATAGCGAGTCGGGGCCGACCATCTTCTTGCGATAACGCTCGATGCGCTTGGCGCGTTCTTCGGCAATCTGGCGATGCCAGCGCTCTCGCGATTCGGCGCCCGAAAGCGTCTGTTGCTTCGAAAGGATCTCGTCCCGAAAACTCTCGCCCGGGGAAATCTCGTTCGAAAAGGTCTCGGTCGAAAATATCTGGCTTGTCAGTGCCGTCGCCCAAAGCACATCCAGGTCGTGGACTTCGCCCAGCAGATCCTGCACCGTCTTCAGGTCGTTGCTCCAGGCCTTGTGCTCCTCGGGCAGGAAATTCTCGACGATGTAGCGAAAGCGTTTGATGCCGATGCGCAAGGTGTGAAACGCAACCTTGGAGCGGTTGCGAAGAGCGCGGTTGTGGAGATCGCGGGCGGCGGTCCAACGCTCGAGGGCGAGGTGCTTGAACACTCCGCTGCCGGGGCGGATGTGCGCTGCGCGCTGCGGCAGAGTGCGGCTCCATTGGCGCCACTGCTTGCGGTCAAATTCTCCGAGGGCGGCGCGGGCTTCGCGCTTTTGCTCGGCTTCGCGGCGGCCGAGGGTTTCGAGGAGGGCTTGGGCCGCGGGATCGCGAGGGAGGTGAGGCTGGGAGGCTGTTGGGAGTTGGGATTCTGACCGGGATTCTTTGGTGGAGACGTCACCGATAGCCACGGAATTCTGTTGTGATGGAGGCAATGCGGGCAAGACTCCCCGCACCACGCGTTCAACTGCAACGGCTTCGGCGGGGTGCAGCTTTTCGATCCATTCCATCATGACCTGGATGTCGCGAAGGTCGCCGAGTCGCTGGAACAGGCGCTTGCCGGTTTTTTTCATCGCTTTCCAGTCGGGATCGGGATCGACGGCGATCAGGCCGTCGGCCATGGAACGGCAGCGACGCAGGGAGACGCGGAGGTCGTGCACGGGATCGGCGCTGAAGTCGGTGGAGACGTGGTCGCACTCTTCGAGGACGCGCTGCATCCAGTAGCGCAGGCCGGTCGTCGTCTTTTCCGGCCTCTTCGCTGCGATCTTCGCGGCGACGATCTTGGGTGCGGCGATCTGGGCTGTGGCAATCTCGGTTGCGCGTCGCTTCACGTTGCTGGTGGAAGATGGCAAAGCGATTCCCTCGGAACGAACCGACTGTATCATTTTCGCACCGAGGATGGCCGGGAGCGCCAGCTCCGACATCTCGTGTACGGCCTCCAGCGCAAGAATCAGCTTATACTCCGGAATATCGTTGCAGACCGAAATGAGGAACCCGTGAAGAAGGTGGCATTTGT
>DATHQJ010000358.1:0-10195 GCA_035482825.1 Binatus sp. (SeqCode)
CTTGGTGCGGATGTCGTTGAACAGGCGCGAAGAGAAGCCACCGCCGAAAGCGTCGTTGAATACGCTGATGGCATAGTAGTCGGGATTGTCGCGCGTGATGCCGAGCGCCACCATGTGAATCGTGCTCTGATTCACATCATCCTTGGGGACGAGATAGTAGCCGGGCTTCGCGGGCGCGTATTGGATTTCATTCTTCAGAACCGCCGGGCCTTTGGGCCATGAATCGAAAGCTGCGCGCAGCCTGGCTTCCATGGCTTTGGAATCGAAGTCTCCACTGATGCCGAGAATGATGTTGTTGGGATGCACGTACTTCCCGTGCCAGTCCATCAAATCCTGGCGAGTGATGGCGGCGATGGTCGCATACTCAGGGACCCGGGCGTAGGGATTGTCGGATCCGTAGGCGAGCTTGACGGTCTCGCGCGAAGCTATTTCGCTGACCTGATCGTTGCGGCGGGAAATGCCGTCGCCTTCTTCTTTCTCAGCGATATCGAGTTTGTCGGCGCGGAATTCGGGATGCTGCAACACGTCGGCGAAAGCTTTGAATACATCGTCGAGGTCGGCCTTGAGACAGGAGAAGCTGATGGTGGTGGAGTCGGAACTGCTGCCGGTTTCCACTTTGGCGGCGCGGACTTCGAGGAAGTCGTCGAGTTGATCGCCGGTCTGCGACTTGGTGCCGCCGGTGCGCCAGACTTCACCGTAGAGATCCATGAGCCCAGCCTTGGCGGCCGGTTCGTTGACGGAACCGCCACGGATGCGGGCTGTGCCGTCGACCAGAGGGAGTTCGTGATCCTCCTGCAGGAAGATCACCATGCCGTTTCCGAGTTCGATGCGTTTGGGCTGCTGCGGTTTGAAAGCGGGCAGGGGAGGAATGGGAACTTGCTGCCAGCTTGTCGCCTGAGACGCGGCGCGGGGAATCGTTGTTAGGGCCGCAGCAGCGACGACAAAGATGAGAAGAAGGGTCCGCGTTATCTTCATTGCGCACCTCCCTGACCGGAGCCGCCGGCGGGTGGCTCGTCTCCGCCCGGAGCGCCGCCGCCATTGTTTTCGATGATGCCGACGGTGCGGTTGGTGTCGACGAAGATCTGGTTGGCGATGCGGCGGATGTCCGCCTTGCTGACCTGGTCGATGCGGTCCACCGATTTGAAGAGCTCGCGCCAGTCGCCGTAGCGCGTCTGGTAGATGGCCAGCTGCGTGGCCAGGCCTTCGTTATCGGCGAGGCCGCGAATCAGATTTGCTTTGGAGCGCGTCTTGATCATCTTAAGTTCGTCGTCGGTGATGTCTTCTTTCTTGAGCTTGTCGATCTCGGCATGAATGGCGTCGGCGACTTCCTGCGTGGTGTGGCCGGGTAGCGGGAAGGCGTAGAACGCGAACAGGTGCGGATACTTGGTGCCGGGCATGCCGCTGAATCCGGCGGAGAACGACGCGATTTTCTTGTCGCGCACCAGCGCGCGGTAAAGGCGCGAGGTGCGGCCTTCCGACATCAGGTCGGTGATGGCGTCGAACACGGCGTCGTCTTTGCTGTGGTAATCGGGGCGGTGATAGCCCTCGAGGTAGAGCGGCTGGGCGCGCTCTTTCAGGACAACCTTGCGTTCGGAATTTTGCGGCGGCTCGGTGGTGGTGCGTTCGTCGGGCTGCGGGCGCGCGGGCAGGCGGCTGAAATATTTTTCGAGGACGGGCATCGCTTCGGCGGCCTTGATGTCTCCGGCGACCGCGACCACCATGTTGGTGGGGACGTAGTATTTATCGAAAAATTTCTGCGCATCAGTGGCGGAGAATGAATTTAGGTCGGCCATCCAACCGACCGTCGGGCGATGATAGGGGTGAGCGGTGAACGCGGCTTCGGTGAATTGCTCGACCAGTCGGCCGATGGGATTGCTGTCGGTGCGCATGCGGCGCTCTTCGATGACGACGTTGCGTTCCTTGTAGAACTCGCGCAGCACGGGGTGCAGGAAGCGCTCGGATTCGAGATAGGCCCAGAGTTCGAGGCGATTCTCGGGCAGAGAATAGTGATATTCCGTCTCGTCGTAGGAAGTGGAGGCGTTCATGTCTTCGCCTCCGTTTTGTTCGACGAGTTTGCCGAAGGCATTACCCACCACGAATTTGTCGGCGGCGGCGATGTCGTCCTTCCAGGCTTTTTCCAGTTCTTTCAACTTCGCTTCATCGCGGCCGACCGACTTGTCGCGCTCGGCGATGTAGTCGGCGTAGGCGACCTCGACTTTCTCGAGGGCTGGTTTTTCGGCGGCGTAGTCGGTGGTGCCGATCTTGTCGGTGCCCTTGAACGCCATGTGCTCGAACATGTGGGCCAGGCCAGTGGCGCCCAGAGGATCCTGCGCGGAACCGGCGTCGACCATGGTGTAGAAGGAAAAGACCGGTGCCTCCGGACGCTCACAGATCATCAGCGTGAGGCCGTTCGGCAGTTTCTTGACGGTGATGCGCTTTTCGAAGGACGCGACGTTCTGGGCGAGAGCGAGAGTCGAGATAAGAAAGAAGAGAACGGCGATTGTTGGAGTGCGGTGTTTCGTTGGGCGTTGTTTCATCGGGCCTCCGGCGGCTGGACGAGCGTCTTCTGCGATACGCATGTGTTGGACGGACCAGCAGGGCAGAAGTTTGAAAGTACGTGGGGGGAAGGGAAGTTGTCAAACCGGGGGGCCTCAATGTTGCATGACTCCGCGGGCGAGACGCCCCCGGGACAGCCGGCGGGACGCCGGCGCTACCATGATGCGGATTCGGAGCGTTTTGTGATGAGGGAGCTTTCAGGCACAATGGCAGGGCGGAGCGCACTGTGACCGATTCGGCCGTCGACATTCAGGGCAGGCATCTCAAGCTTTCGAATTTGGAGAAGGTGCTGTATCCGGCCACCGGATTCAATAAGAAGGATGTGATCGACTACTACGCGCGCATCGCGCCCGCGATCGTTCCTCATCTGGCGGGGCGGGCGCTGACGCGCAAGCGGTATCCTGACGGCGTGGATGGCGAGCCGTTTTTTGAGAAGAACGCGCCCATGCACAAGCCAGAGTGGGTGAAGACGGCGCCCATCTGGAGCGGGCGCAACCGGCGCACGATTCACTACGTGCTGGCGGATGATCTGCCGACGCTGGTGTGGCTGGCCAATCTGGCGGCGCTCGAACTGCATCCGTCGCTGGCGCTGGCGAGCGACATTACTTGTCCCACGGAGATGGTGTTTGACCTCGATCCCGGGCCGCCGGCGAATATTGTGCAGTGCTGCCAGGTGGGGCTGTGGCTGCGCGAAATTTTCGAGCACTTCGGGTTGCGGAGTTTCCCGAAGACATCGGGGTCGAAGGGGCTGCAGATTTATGTTCCGCTGAATACGCCGACCACTTATGAGGCGACAAAACTGTTTTCACATGCGCTGGCGCAACTGCTCGAGCACGATCATCGCGATCTTGTGTTGTCGGAGATGAGCAAGCAGGCGCGCACCGGCAAAGTATTCGTCGACTGGAGTCAGAATGACGAGCACAAGACAACGATTGCGGTCTATTCGCTGCGGGCGCGCGAGCATCCCACGGTTTCGACTCCGGTAACCTGGGAGGAAGTTGAGCGGGCGTTCAAGAAGAAAGATGCGGGGCTGCTGGTGTTCGAAGCGTCGCAGGTGGTGGCGCGTTTCGAGAAGCTGGGCGACCTGTTCGAGCCGGTGCTCGAATTGAAGCAGCGGTTGCCGGATTTGAAAGCGGCTGCGGTTGAGCCGGAGCGCATCGAGATTGCGGCGCAGGCGGAGGAGGATGATCCGGCGCCGGCGAAGGCCGCCCGGAAAAAGTCCGCGCGCAAGGGTGCGGTAACAAAAAAGCGGGGCAAGGTATAATGCCGGGCTGCGCGCCGTGATTAGCTTCGATCGAAATCCCCACCCTCTCGCAAAGAACGCGAGAAGGATGGGGCAACCGGCGGTCTAAATTCTATGCCGCAACTTTTCGCTGGAACCTCGGGATGGGCTTATACAACGTGGAAGCCTGAGTTTTATCCCGTCAAGCTGGCGCAAAAAAAATGTCTCGGGCACTACTCGACGAAACTCAATACCGTCGAAGTCAATTTCACGTTCCGGCAGCTGGTCAAGGAATCGACGATTCAGAACTGGCTGCACGACACACCGCTGCATTTTCGGTTCGGCATCAAGGCGCATCAAGTCATCACTCATATCAAGCGGCTGAAGGGGACAGAAGATTTTGTGCCGCGATTTCTGGCGACCATTGAGCCGCTGGCCGCGGCGGGCAGGCTGGGGCCGGTGCTGTTTCAGTTGCCTCCTAATCTGAAGGCGGATCCGGTGCTGCTCAAGGATTTTCTGGCGATCCTGCCGCGGACACTGCCGGCGGCGTTCGAGTTTCGTCATGCTTCGTGGTTTTCCGACTCGACTTGGGATCTGTTGAAGTCGAATAGCGTTGCGCTGTGCGTGGCCGAGACCGAGACATTGACCACGCCTGAAATCGCGACGGCCGCGTTTGTGTATTATCGGTTTCGCAAGCCGAGCTACAGCGGCGAAGAGCGGCTGTCGATGATCGACCGGATCGCGCAGCACATTGAGGCGGGGCGCGATGTGTTTGCATACTTCAAGCATGAAGAAACGCCGGAGGGCGCGCTCTACGCTGTGGAGTTGTTGCGGGAAGTGGGAAGCGCGGAGCGATCGTGAAGTACGGATCGCTGGTCTGGTTTGCGATCTGCCTGGCAGCGGTCTCGGTCTCGGCTCAGGATTCGCCGCCGCGAACGGTTCACGTGTTTATAGCGCTGGCTGACAATCAGAGCCAGGGAATCGTTCCGGTTCCGGCCAAACTCGGGAATGGGGACGATCCGGAGCGCAATCTCTACTGGGGTTCGGCGTATGGAGTGAAAACGTTCTTTACCCGCAGCACAGATTGGGTGCGCGTCGTGTGTGGCGAGAAGCCCAAGCCCGAGGTTCTTGAGCGGTGCGTGTTCAAGTATCGTTCGGCGAATGTGTATCTGGTTGCCGATGCGTATCGGGGCCGGGAAATCCGCCAGACGATTCTTGATTTTCTGGCGTCGGCTGCCGGAGACGGCCCCCAAACCGAGAGTGTGTCATTTCAATCGCAGTCGCTAAAGCTGCCGATTCGCGGTGGGGCGAACCTGGTGGCCTACATCGGGCACGACGGCTTGATGGATTTCCAACTACCGCAATATTCTCGCAAGAAAAATGACGTTCATCGCGACGCAGTGGTGCTGGCTTGCGCGAGCAAACAATTTTTCGCCGAGCCGGTGCGCGCCTCGGGCGCATATCCGTTGCTGTGGACGACGGGGCTGATGGCTCCTGAGGCCTATACGCTGAAAAGCGCGCTGGACGGCTGGATTGCAGAGGAGAACAACGAGCAGATTCGCGATCGCGCGGCCGGCGCGTACGACAAATATCAGAAATGCGGAATTCGCGCGGCGCACCGGTTGCTGGTCAGCGGCTGGTGAAGTGGCGAGAGAGACATAGCAGGCTAGATCGCTGCGATGATTTCTTCCGGCATCCTCTTCAGTACTTTTCTCTGCGTCCGATAACGCGCATACTAAATCCTTCTTCATCCTATGGCTTCCGAGGCGAACGCGCGGGTGCTGTCCGGCTTTCTCGACTATCTGCGCATCGAGAAGGGGCTGGCGCCGCTTTCGATCAGCGCTTATACGACCGACATAATCCAGTTTTGCGAGTTTCTCGAAAAGCCTAAGCGTCTTTTGCTCACGGCGCGCCGCAAAGACGTTCGTGAATTTCTGCAGCAGTTATTTTCCCATCAGGTGGACGGGCGCAGTGTGGGACGGAAGCTTTCGGCGTTGCGGCATCTTTACCGTTATCTGCTGCTCGACAAAAAGATCGAGCATGATCCGACGCTGGATATCGAGTCGCCGCGACAGTGGAAGGTGCTGCCGAAATCGCTGGCGCGCGATGAAGTTGAATCCACGCTGGCGTCTCCTGCCGCGACGCTGGCGGATGGACATCGCCACTCGAAAGATGCAGCCGCGCTGGCGGCTCGCGATCGAGCCATGCTCGAATTGTTATACGCCGGGGCGCTGCGGGTGTCGGAGATGGTGAACGCCACGCTGGACGATTTGAAGCTCGAGGCGGGGTACATGCTGGTGCGCGGCAAGGGCGACAAGGAACGCATTGTGCCGTTGGGCAGGCCGGCGCAGGATGCGTTGTCGCAGTATCTGGCGCAGGGGCGTCCCGTGCTGGCGGAGATGCGAGCGACAAAGGATCCTGGGCAGAAAAATCCCCACCCTCTCGCAAAGAACGCGAGAAGGGCGGGGCAACCGGGCGTGGTCGCGGTCGCGAGTTCTCCGGTGCTGTTTATCGCGCGCAGCGGGCGCAGGTTGACGCGGCAGCGGGTATGGCAGATGGTGGGGGCCGCGTCGGTGGCTTCGGGACGGCACGCGTCGCCGCACATGTTGCGGCATTCCTGTGCGACGCACATGGTGGAGAACGGAGCGGACCTTCGCACGGTGCAGACGATTCTGGGCCATTCGGATATTTCGACCACGCAGGTGTATACGCATCTGGCGCTGGATCGGCTGCGAACCGTGTATCAGAAGCATCATCCCAGGGCGAAGACGAGATAAATCAATATGTCGCGTACCAGTACGGTCGTCGAGAAGGCCGTGGCCGACTTCCTTCGCCACTTGCGGGAGCGCAACGCTTCAGTGCATACGATTAAGGCCTACAGCGGCGATCTCGCAAACTTCGCGTCCTACGCGGGTTCGCGGGGATGGGAATCGATTGACCACATCGCGATTCGCGGATTTCTGTCACAGCTCTACGAAAAAGGGTTAGGCAAGACTTCCGTGGCACGATCGCTGGCGGCGGTGCGGTCGCTGTATCGCTGGCTGGCACGCGAGGGAGTCGTCGAACAGAATCCCGCGAAACTGGTGGCGACGCCGAAGTTGGCAAAGAAACTGCCGCGTGTGCCCACGATCGAAGAGATGAACTCGGTGCTCGACGGGAAAATGCCAGAGACGGCGGCTTTCCCGGAACGCGACCGGCTGATGCTTGAACTGCTTTATGGATGCGGCATCCGCAACTCAGAGCTAACGGGAATCAATCTCGACGACATTCGCCTGAGCGCGGAAGCGATTCTGATTCGAGGCAAAGGAAAAAAGGAGCGCTACGTTCCGTTCGGCGATTCGGTGAAGAGTGCGCTGGCTGCGTATGTTCCTGCGCGCCAGGCCAGTCTCGCGGAAACTCGCAAGAGCACGCCGGCCTTGCTCATCAACCAGCGCGGCGGACGGCTGACCACCCGCAGCGTCGGCCGCATCATCAAGAAAATCGCAGTGGCCAAGGGCCTATCGCCTGACGTGCATCCTCACACTTTGCGGCACGCCTTCGGCACGCACATGCTGGAAGAGGGCGCTGATCTGCGGGCAATCCAGGAGTTGTTGGGGCACGAGCGACTCGCCACCACGCAACGCTACACGCAGCTCTCGATGAAGCATGTGTTGCAGGTCTACGACCAGACACATCCCCGGGCGAAGTAGCAGGTACTTGCGCCTTCGATTACTTCCGTAATTTTAGTTTCACCCCGGGCCATTCGAAAATACAGTAGAACGAGAAAGTTTGGGATCTGAAGTTAAACGTGGTTCGGCTTCGGGTTCGGTACCTCTGACCCTCGGGAGGCGCTGTGCGCAAGATCAATCCGGAACTGTGGCTACTGTTGTTTCTAGTACTCATTGCTGCGATGTTGAATTTTCTGGTTCCGTCGCAGAAGATGGCGCTGGTCTTTTATTTTCTGCCGACACTTTTCTCCGCATATCACCTGGGGCGACGGCATGCCACGCTGACTGCGCTGGCCAGCGTGGTGCTGGTGGTCCTGCTGGCATTTATCAATCCCACGATGTTTACTCGCCGCGTCGACCTTCCTTTTGACGCCCGCTGGTTCGACCTTACGGTGTGGGGCGGAGTTCTGATGATCGCCGGGTACGCCACGGGAACCCTCTATGAGCGCAACCAGAAGACGCTGCGCGAAATGGAAGATGGCTAC
Organism: Binatus sp. (SeqCode); assembly: GCA_035482825.1. GTDB lineage: Bacteria > Acidobacteriota > Terriglobia > Terriglobales > Acidobacteriaceae > Sulfotelmatobacter. The sequence goes on from DATHQJ010000358.1 coordinate 7,971, forward strand.
GAGGGGATGCTGACGATCCTGCAGAATTTTCTGGCCAACCAGAAATACAGCGAAGCGCACGCCTACCGGATTTCGATGTGCGCCACCAAGACTGCCGAAGCTGTTGGTCTAGACGCGGGAAGCGTTGAAGACATTCGTATGGCAGCGTTGTTGTTCAACATGAAAGACATGGGAATCAGCAACGAAGTTCTGTGCAAGGCAGCGCAGGTGTCGCATGAGGAATTGCAGCAGGCGGTGCAGAGTCGAGGTAAATCGTCACCCGCGTCCGGCGCAGTCAGTGGTTCGTTGCAGCGGGCGATTCCGGTTTTCCTGGCGGAACGTCAGTTGCGGCAGAATGGCGTCAATCCCGAGGATGCGTCTTTGGAAGTTCAGATTCTTGCGCTCGCGGAAGAGTATGAAGCATTAATCAGCGGACAACGCGGCGCGAAGATGCCTCCCGTCCAAGCCGGACAGGAAGTAATCAAGCGCGCCGAGGGCCACTACGATTCGTTGGTGGTGGACGGCTTCACCAAGGCGTTCGGGGTACAGGCCTCAGGCGCGGGCGCCTGAGTTTTCTTTATTTCTCTGCCTTTCGCAGGTTCTCCCACATTCCGACGATCCGAGTCTTTAATTCCGCCGTGAGCTTTTCGTAGGCCGCTTCGGATGCCTCGGATTCCGGCGGCGGCGCGATCGGGTCACCGAAAACCATCTTCAGAGGCGTGAATCCGCGGAATGACTGGTTGCGGGGCCACGCATCGTAAAAACCCTCAATGGCTACGGGCACGATCGGCACCTGCAGGTGAATCGAAAGGATGGCCGCGCCTTTCTTGAAGATTCTGGGCGTGCCGTCGATCGAGCGTTCGCCCTCGGGATAGAGGATCAACGCCAGTCCGTGGCGCAGGCCGAACGCCCCGGCGCGCATGGCAGGAACCAGATTTGCATCCGGATCGAGAACTACAACTTTGATCGAGCGCGCCAGCCGGCGCATGAAGCCTTCGCCAAATATGTCGCTGGTACCAACGGCAAACAGCCGCCGAAATACGTCCGGCGGCAGAACGCTTGCCAGGATCAGCGGATCGAGATAGCTCTGGTGATTCGAACAAAGAATGTAAGGGCCGCTCTGCGGAAGTTTATCGAGTCCGCTTACTCTCAAATCAAAACGATCGAGCGCGATGATTTGAATGAGTCGCGACACCAGGTACCAGATCGCGTCGGACAAACGACTGCGATGGGCCAACGCCAAGACGTCAGGGTCGTCGGGATCTTCGGCCAGGATGGATTTCCATCCGGCGAACGTGACCCGCGTTCCTGGGCCGCCAGCGCCACTGGCTGCGCTTTGCAGCACGGCGTCGATCAGATCGCGGACGGTATAGATTTCTGCTAGTTGCGATTCTTCGACATTCCCGCCGAGTTCTTCTTCGATGCGGCTAAGCAATTCGACGCGCTGCATGGAGTCGAGGCCAAGGTCGAGTTCGAGATTGAGCGTGGGCCGCAGGCTCGACGGGGCCGCGTGCACAGTTTCGCGAACGACTTTCAAGCCGCGCTGGACGTCGGGCTGGTCGAGCCATGCGGCCTCGTCCGCAGTGAGAGGCTTCTCGGCGGGCAGATCGGAATCGTCGGAAACTTTCTTCGCCTGATTTGCTCGGACGCGCTTCTCGACTTCGAAACGTTTGATCTTGCGCGTCGTGGTGCGGGGCAGATCGTCCTGCCAGATTTCATAGCTGCCGATGCGTTTGGTGGATGCGATCTCCGGCGACAGGCCCTCAATGTCGAACCGGATGACTTCCTTGGCGTTGACAATCTTGCGTTGCCGAAGCGCGTCGAAGTTCGGGACAATCACCGCGTGCAGGCGGTCGCCGCCCTGTCCAGGTTTGCCCTCCAGTCCCATCACGGCGATTTCCTTGATGAATGGCGACTTCAGATAGTGTGCCTCGATTTCTTCGGGATAGACGTTCTTGCCGTTGCTGAGAACGATGACTTCCTTCTTGCGCCCGGTGAGGAACAGGTGGCCGTGTGCGTCGAAGTATCCGAGGTCGCCGGTGAGGAACCAGCCGTCGCGGAGAACGGCGGCCGTGGCGTCGGGACGGTTCCAGTAGCCTTTCATTACGACTGCGCCACGCACGGCGACTTCGCCGACCGGGGGGCCTTCTTCCTGCGGTTGCGGGTCAATGATCTTGCCCTCAACGCCCTTCATCGCCGTGCCCACCGAGCCGATGACATTGTCGTTGGGCGAATTTACGAAAACG
>DATHQJ010000359.1:0-12449 GCA_035482825.1 Binatus sp. (SeqCode)
CAAGCAGTCTGTGACGTTCGCGGCGACCGTGGCGGGGCAGTTCGGCGGCACCGTGACTGGCTCGGTCGTATTCACAGACGGGTCGACCACCCTGGCCACCGTGGGCCTCGACGGAGGCGCGGCAAAATACACCACTACCACCCTGGCGGTTGGAACTCACAGCATCACCGCGACCTATGAAGGCAACTCGGAGTTCACGGGCAGCGCTTCCGCCCGCCTCACGCAAACCGTGAACCAATCCACCACCACGACAACGCTGGTCTCGTCCTTGAACCCGTCGAGTTCGAAAGAATCTGTGACCTTCACCGCGAGCGTGATGGCGCAGTTCGGCGGCGGTATAACCGGTTCGGTTACCTTCATGGATGGCACGACAACGCTGAAGACGTTGAACCTGAGCGGCGGCCTGGCAAAGTACACAACCTCGACGCTGGCTTCGGGAACACACAACATCACGGCGACCTACAACGGCAGTTCGGACTTCATTACAAGCATCTCGCCGGTGCTCACGCAAACGGTGAATTAGCCATTACCACTCAGTGTGCCGATTCAAGAGGTACTGGCGGGCTGCATCCTACGATTGGCGCTGTCACGCCGTTACACTCGGAATCCCGGCTCCGGACATTTTGAGTGCTATGGGGATTTATCAACAACCATAACGTCATGCCTCGCGCTCGACTAGATTCCACTCGTCTTCAAGGCGTGGCTTTCGAAAAACCCGGGGATCTTTTGATGAACCGACATCCAGTCCGTGAATGACGGATCATAGGCGTGCCAGAAAGCTAGGGGCACGTAGAGGTAGATGATCGCTGGATTGCCCGATGCGATGTTTCCAGTGCTGTGAAACTCGAAGGAGCCGTTCGGCCCTTGTACCGTGGATCCAGGGCTGTTGAGGACTGAGTTGAACTTACGCTCAGCTACATAGATGCGGATCGCTCGGTTACCATTAGCCAAACTCGAAATATCGAAATCGTTGCCGTCGAGGATGAACAGGCCTTTCAGCTTCGATAATAGGACGCTCCCCGGCCCGCCGCAAACATTTTTGACGTGTTCTGCGCCAGCGCTGAAGCAGGAGAGCGCCACATTGCGAACGTCAGGCCGATCGGCTGAGCCCTTAAAGTCCAGGCGCAGATAGTAATCAATTTCTTCCAGCAGTTCCATCAGTCCGGACTGATGCTGGCCATAGGCGGGCAGAGGACCGTCCTCTTCAAAGGCGAAGCAGACGATATAGGACGACTTAGATAACTCGGTCTGTGCAATTAGACACTTATGATCGCGGGCCCCTGTCCAGGTCATATATAGACCGGTAACGCCGGGCGTCGTCCATCCGCCATGCCGGGGCGGCTTAAAGAAGACGTTGTAATTTCCCAGATTGCCTGCGGCCTGCGGTACGTAAACCCCGACGATTGTGCCACTGGACTTCCACTTCATCATGTAAAGATTCTGCTGCAAAAGGGCAGCGGGGGTTGGAGTCTGGTTGAAGAGAGTGATCCCCGAGCCGCTCGGGTTGAGAATCTGCGGGCCGAAGTCCATGACGGTCTGGGGCGAACCGAAGGAAATCCCCATGCTTTGCCGCACGTCAGAGACTTTTTGCATGGTCAACGTAATGGTGAGAGTGATGGGGTTAGTGCCGAAGTCCACGTCAACAGTTTTGCCGACACCGGATGTCCCGAAGTGAATTCTCGGAAGAGGAGAAATCATGACGCGGGTCTCGGTTTTCCAATAATCAGGACTCTCGGCGGTCGCCGCGATCGACATGTCGCCCTCGGGAAGATTGCAGGAATACACGCCGGGCGCCACTCGCGTAAGGGGAACATCAGAGGCAGTGGGCCGCGCGATCTGCAAGGCCGCAGTGACCTGAAAGGTCACCGGAGTGCCCCTGATGGTGACAGTCTTGATGACCACTTTGAGCATTTCATCCCCGATTGGCGAAAGGATTTGGGGCCCAATCCCAGAGAGTATAAGCGGCGCTTGGGGAGCAGATCAATTTCTGGATTGCCGAGTGATTTGGTCTAGTGCGGAGTCATGAATCTCGATGGCTCTGTTTTGCACGGCACCACTATCTCAGACGGGGATAATTGTCGCAATCAGCGGTTACACTCAAGTGCGCCGCGCAAAGCCAGATGAGTGCAACTGGTGCAGGGAGCGCAGCACATTCTGGCGATTTTGCTCATTGAGAATTTCTAGTGGACCGACGCAACGCGAACCGAGACCTTCCGTCAGTCAAACTCGATCTTCTCGAATCCCAACCCCTGCAACAGACTTCTGATTGTCGACGCCGCATTCTGCTGGGCGTTGCGGAGGATGCCGTCGGCCATGGCGGCCTCTTGTAGCTGACGTTCGGCCTCCTGCCGGACTTGCGTTTCGAGATCCGGATCGGTGGACACCAGCAGGCCGGTCTGCCGGGAATAAACCTTGGTCTTTGCGCTGTCGATGCGGGTGCTGAAAATCTGCGGGGGAGGAAGGCGCAACCGTACCTGCTTGCCGTCCACGCGGACGTCGCCCGGCTTCAGGTTTGAGAAATCGATTCCGGCGACAACCTCGCCGTGCACCAGCATCAGCAGGCGATCCCCGGCGAGAAAATTCGGCAACAGGGGATTCTCTTTTGCGCCGCTCACGATCTTGTCCATGGTGTAGATCACGGTCTCCAGCCGCTGCAGGCGCTGAATGCGATCGACTACGGTTGGCTGGCTCACGTCGATGGTGAGGGTTCTGCCCGTCATCGCCGACCACAGATGGCTCAACGCTCGACCAGAACTTCGGAATAGCATCAACCCGCCAATCGCGCCGGCGGCAATCACCCCGAGCAACAACCCGAGCATGAGAGTCAGCACAAGCGCCGTACGGGATCGCTTCAATTTCGGAGGCGGGGGAACATCAGCCGGAGCATCGGCGGCAGGAGGGTCGGGCATAGCGCAAGGTTATCACTCGCGAGCGGTGAATTTGGGACTGGCGCGCAAAACCAGCACACTAGCGGGAAGACGAGGGCCTGAGCACAGCACGGGACGGGGATGTACTGTGTTGTCCGGTAGTGGACAGGGGTTTCCGGCAGTGGACACGCCGGGATGGCGGCTGGCGGTCTCGGCACGATCTATCTCACTGTGTCTCCACCACTTAAGCCCCTTCTGGGATGTGGAGGGCGAGTTGCCATAGACTACGTCGATGGATACACAGCGATGGATATAGCCCGCCCAGAATTCAGACGTCAGAGAATTATCCGCCGGATCGTGATGGGAGCGATCGCCACCGTGGTCCTTGTGGCGGCGACGATCTTTATCTGGCGCATGCGGCCGGCCGCGCCGTCGGTGGAGCGAGGCACGGTATATATGGACACGGTGAAACATGGGTCGATGCTGCGGCAAGTGCGCGGGCCGGGATCGCTGGTCCCGGCGCAGGAAGCGGTTCGCCAGATTCCCGCTGAGACCGAGGCTACTGTGGTGCGGATTCGCATGCTGCCCGGGTCGCAGGTAAAAGCCGACGCGATCCTTCTGGATATGAGCAACCCTCAGGTGGAGCAGGCAGCGGTGGACGCTCATCTGCAATTGAAAGCGGCGGAAGCGGAATACCAGAGTCTGCGGGTCAAGCTGGAGAGCGATCTGATGACGCAGAAAGCCGGGGCGGCAACCGTGAACGCGGACTACAGCCAGGCCAAGCGGCAGGCGGATACGGATAAAGCGCTGTTCGATCTCGGCGTGATCTCAGGTCTGGCCTATAAAGCTTCGAAGGGCAAGGCCGACGAACTCACGACCCGCAACGATCTTGAAGTGCAGCGCCTGGTGATCAACCAGAAAGCGATTGACACGCAACTCGCGCAGGAGCAGGCGAAAGTCGATCAGGCCCGCACGCTGGCTGAATTGAAACAGAAACAACTGGATGCGTTGAAAGTCCGGGCGGGAATCGATGGAGTGCTGGTGGATTTGCCGCTGCAGGTCGGGCAGCATGTTCAGCCGGGAGTGATGCTGGCGAAGGTGGTGCAGCCGGAGCATCTGATGGCGGAACTCAAGATCGCAGAAACTCAGGCGCGGGACGTTCAGTTCGGCGAACCGGCAGCCGTCGACACGCACAACGGGATCATCAGCGGCACCGTGATGCGGGTCGATCCGGGTGTGCAAAACGGAACCGTCACCGTGGACGTCAAACTAACCAGCGAACTGCCCAAGGGGGCTCGTCCGGACTTGAGCGTGGATGGGACCATCGACCTGGAACGGTTGGACAACATTCTTTATGTGGGGCGTCCGGCGTTCGGGCAGGAGAACAGCACGATCAGTTTGTTCAAGCTGGACGCGGATGGCAGGGAAGCGGAGCGCGTGCCGGTGAAAGTTGGACGCGAATCGGTGAATTCGATTCAGGTTTACGAAGGGCTGCACGAGGGGGACACGGTCATTCTTTCCGACATGTCCCGCTGGGATAAGACGGACCGCATTCGGCTGGAGTAACCGGCAACATCGAACCACAAAATTTCTACATCACGAAAAACGAGGCGAACGCTATGACCGAAGCAGGACAGCCGTTGATTCAGATTCAGGAGATGACCAAGGTTTTCTACACCGATGAGATTGAAACCCACGCGCTTTCGGGGGTTCACCTCTCGATTGCTAAAGGCGAGTACGTGGCCATGTCGGGGCCTTCGGGTTGCGGCAAGTCGACTCTGCTGTCGATCATCGGGCTGCTCGATACCCCGACCGCGGGGAGCTACTCGCTGAATGGGAAGTCGGTGGAGAATCTCGACTTCGCCGAGCGTTCGCGCATCCGCAACCAGGAAATTGGATTCATCTTTCAGAGTTTCAACCTGATCGGCGATCTCACAGTGTATGAGAACGTCGAACTGCCCCTCACTTATAGGCAGAGGATGGTTGCGTCCGAACGGAAAAAGCGCGTCATGGAAGCGCTGGAGCGCGTCGGGATGGCGCACCGGGTCCGGCATTATCCTTCGCAGCTTTCTGGCGGTCAGCAGCAGCGCGTCGCTGTGGCGCGCGCTCTCGGAGGGAAACCTTCGATACTGCTGGCGGACGAGCCGACCGGAAACCTGGATTCGCGCAATGGTGAAGCCGTCATGGAACTACTGCAGAACCTGCACCGCGAAGGCGCGACCATCTGCATGGTGACGCACGATCCGCGGTTCGCGAAACACGCGCAGCGCGAAGTGCATCTGTTCGACGGCAAGGTGGTGGCAGAGGAAGAGCTGAAGAAATTGATGGCGGATGTGCATGCATGACCGGGCTGCTCCAGGACGTCCGCTATGCGTTGAGGCAACTGCGGAAGAATCCCGGGTTTACTGGCGTGGCCGTGCTCACGCTGGCGCTGGGGATTGGCGCGAATACCGCCGTGTTCAGCGTAATGAATGCGGTCTTGTTGCGCGCGCTGCCGGTGCGGGACCCGCAGCGTCTGTACTATCCGCAAATCGCCGGCGGGAACCAACCGCCTGGCGCGGGCAATACCGGGAACAGCGATACTTCGTTTTCGGAACCAGTCTTCGAGGCACTTCGGCAACGAACCGACGTCCTGGATGACGTAATCGCGTATGTTCCGCTCGGCATTGGCAGGGTCGCTGCACGTTACGGTGAGGCGCCCGAGGAGGCCCAGGGCGATGAGGTCAGCGGTAATTTCTTTTCCGGGCTGGGTGCGCAGATTTTTCGAGGCCGTGGTTTTTCTTTGCCGGACGAGAAAGATCATGCCCTTTTGGCGGTGATCAGTTACGACTATTGGACACGGCGTTTTGCCCGCGATCCTGGGGTTCTGGGGGGCACGCTTTTCGTTAAGAATGTCCCGTTCACGATCATCGGCGTTGCGGCGCGGGGTTTTCGCGGAGTTGAGCCTGCGAGTTCCACCGATTTTTGGATCCCTCTGCAAAGTCGCCCCGAACTGAATGCGTGGGGCAATCCGGCGAGCGAGAACAGCCTTTATGGCACACCAAAGTGGTGGTGCCTGCCCTTGATGGTGCGTCTGCGGCCGAACGTCACGCCGCTGCAGGCGCAGAATGCGCTGCAATCCACATTCCTCGAAGCGGCACAGACTGGGATCGGAGCCATTGATCCGAAGCAGTGGAAGCCGCTGCTGAACTTTGATCCCGCCAAAGGAATCCAAGGTTACAACCAGCAGTATCGCGAGCCGGTGCAGATTCTGATGGGACTTGTGCTTCTCGTGTTGCTGATCGCATGCACCAATGTCGCCCTGCTGATTCTGGCTCGTAACGAAGCGAGGCAGCGCGAGTTCAGCCTGCGCCTGGCGATCGGAGCGGAAAGGCTGCACCTTTTCCGGCAGCTCTTAACGGAAAGCGCTCTGCTGGTGTCGGCGGGAGCCGCCGTGGGGTGGACGTTCGCGGTCTTTGCCACGCAGGCGCTGGCGGCGTGGTCAGGCATTGAGACCGGACTCGATCCCGACGTCAACGTGTTGCTGGTGACTCTGGCCATATCCGCGGCGAGCGCACTGGCCTTCAGCTTCGCGCCGCTGTGGCTGGCGCTGCGGGTCCCGGTTTCGGGCGTGCTGCGTGCGACCGCGACCAATATTACTCAAGGGCGGCGCCGGTCTCTCAGCGGCCAAGGGCTCATGGCGTCGCAGGTGGCAATCTGCCTGTTGCTTCTGGTTGCTGCCGGGCTTCTGCTGCGCACACTGCGAAATTACGAGACGCAGGACCTGGGAATGCGGGTCGATGGTCTGCTGGTTTTCGGAATCACTCCGCAGCAGTCTCACGGCGCCCAGAGTACGGTTGAGTTCTATCGCACTTTGCTGGACCGGATACGTGGCGTGCCGGGAGTGGAATCCGCAACTCTGATGGACAACCGGATCGGCTCGGGCTGGAGCGACAACAATGACGATGACGATCTGGACGGCGCGCGGCTCAGACAGAAGTTTCCCTCCAAAAGCCTGGTGAGAAGCAACCATGTTGGCCCCGGTTATTTTCATGTGCTGGGAGTTCCGATTCTTGCCGGCCGCGACGTTTCCGACAGCGATACTGCGACCTCCTTGCCGGTGGTCGTGGTCAACGAAACTTTCGCGAAGCGGTTTCTGCCGGACACGAATCCGCTCGGGCACAGGTTTCACAACCGGACCATCGTTGGGATTGCGAAGGACAGCAAGTACCGAGCGGTCGATGAAAAGCCCGTGCCCATGGCGTACTACCCCAGCTTCCAGGATCTGAACGCCGGAGCAACGTTGCACGTCGAGGTAAGAGTGCAGGGCGAACCTCTGAATCTGATGCCCACGCTGCGTTTGGTGGTTCATGACCTCGATCCTGATGTGCCGTTGGAAAAGCCGATGACGCAGCGGATGCAGTTCGAGGAGTCGTATTCACAGCCGAAGATGTTTGCGCGGTTGGGAGGTTTTTTCGGCGGCCTGGCCGCATTGCTGGTGGCCACCGGTCTCTACGGCACCTTGTCTTACCGGACGAACCGCCGCACCAGTGAAATCGGCACGCGCATGGCCCTCGGCGCCGGGCGCGGCCAGGTGCTCTGGATGGTGATGCGCGAAAGCCTTTTGATCAGTTGCATTGGTGCGGCGGCCGGGTTCCCCCTCGCCTTCTTATGTACTCGTTTTCTGCGTTCGATGCTGTATGAATTGTCTCCGTTCGATCCGTTGAGCTTCGCGGGCGCAGTATTTTGCGTCGTAATGGTTGGAGCTATTGCCGCATTTCTACCCGCACGGCGCGCAGCCAGGATCGATCCCATGGTGGCGCTGCGGTACGAGTAGTTAGTGGAAAGCAGGGAGTAAATCATGACCGGCCTGATGCAAGACTTTCGCTATGCGCTACGGCAACTGCGGAAGAATCCCGGCTTTACCGCGGTCGCCGTGCTCACGCTGGCGCTCGGCATCGGGGCCAATACGGCAATCTTCAGCGTGATCGAAAACGTGATTTTGCGGCCTTTGCCCTTTGGAGCGCCGGACCGTTTGGTGTGGCTCAACGGCAAGCTTCCGCTGACCGATGAGGCTGCCGTGTCTCCCCCTGATTTTAGAGATTACCGCGCGGACAATCGGACCTTTGACCGGATCGCTGCGATGGGATACTGGGCGGGTCCGTCTAATCTTTCGGGCGACAAGGCTGAGCAGGTACTCACCACAATCGTTTCCGCCAACTTCTTCGACACTCTTGGTGTCCGGCCGTTGTTAGGACGCGACTTCCTTCCTTCGGATGAGCAGGTGACGCTGCCGCAGGTCGCGATTCTTGGTAATGGACTGTGGAAGCGCAATTTTGGCGGCGATCCTAGTGTGCTCGGACGCATTGTGAGGATGGATGGGCAGAGCCTAACCGTGGTCGGCATCCTGCCGACAGATTTGCCTCTGCTGACTGAAGCCCAGATGTGGCTGCCGGCACCGATGCTGAATCCGGGAATGAACATGCGCATGGGGCATTCCCTGAAAGCGATTGGACGCCTCAAGGCGGGAGTAACGCTTGACCAATCTCAGGCGGACCTCGATGCGATTGCCACGCGGCTGTCGCAACAGTATCCGGAGACGAACCAAGGTTGGTCTCTCCGCCAAAGGCGGCTGCGAGATGTGCTGGTAGGGCCCGTGCGTCCTGCGCTGCTGCTCATGTGGGGTGCGGTCGCTCTTCTGCTTCTGATCGCCTGCGTCAACGTCGCCAATTTGCTATTAGCGCGGGCACTGGCACGTCAAAAGGAGTTTTCTTTGCGATCGGCGCTGGGTGCAAGCCGAGGCCGCATGATACGGCAGATGCTTACGGAAAGCGTCATGCTCGCTAGCGCGGGAGGTGCGTTGGGAGTGCTCGCGGCGACCGGCGGCATTCAGGTGTTGCGCGCGGTGGGACCGTCCACGCTTCCTCGGCTTAACGAAGTGCACATCAATGCATCGGTGTTTCTTTTCACAGCCTGCGTCTCATTGCTGACTGGCGCGGGGTTCGGACTGGTTCCCGCCTGGCGGCTTTCTGGATCTGGATTTGCCGAAGGGCTCAGGGAATCCGCGCGAAGCTCAACGTCTCTTACGCATAAACGGTTGAGTCGTGGGTTGGTGATTGGCGAAATCGCGGTGTCGTTGACGCTGCTGGTGAGCGCGGGATTGCTTCTGAAAAGCTTCTGGCGGCTCATTCATGTGAGTCCGGGCTTCCAGACGGAGCACGTCATCACGGCACGACTGAGCCTGAACGATCCGGCATATGGACGGTATGGCGATCCGACGCGCCGGGCGAAATTCTGGCGGCAGTTTGAAGAGCAGGTCAAGGCTCTCCCCGGAGTCGAGGCCGTCGGAGCCACCTCGAACTTGCCGCTGGGCGGCGAGAGTCTGGACAATCCCTTCCACATTCCTGGCCGCAGCTACGGTCCAAGCGAGTTCGATGACGCCCAATTCCGGCAGGTGACGCCCGGCTATTTTTCAGCCATGAGTATCCCTCTCTTCGCAGGCCGATGGTTCGATCTGCACGATTCGGAAAGTGCTCCGGGCGTGCTCATCGTAAATCAGGCCTTCGCACGGCGTTTCTTCAATGGCGAGAACGTGATGGGCAGGCGCCTGGAGTTGATGGGCGATACGAAATCGTCGCGCGAGATCGTGGGGGTTGTGGGCAATATCAACCACAGCGCGCTGAGCGATCCGCAACAGCCGGAAATGTACGTTCCTTATGCGCAAATTGCGTTTCCAACCATGAACGTAGTAGTGCGCGCCGCAGCCGATCCCATCAGCCTGGGTGCGGCCTTGCGGGCGTGCGTAAGCGCGACCGACAAGGACGTGACGCTCTCGAACCTGAGGTCCATGGACGAGGTTCGGGACGCTTCAGTAGCTCAGCCGCGTTTTTCGTCTCAACTGCTTGGCCTGTTCGCAGCGCTGGCACTGGTACTAGCGGCAGTCGGGCTCTACGGCCTGATGGCGTATTCCGTGACGCAGCGCAGGAACGAAATTGGCATCCGCATAGCACTGGGCGCGACCCGCGAAAACATCTTGCAGCTCGTCCTGAGGCAAGGCTCATGGCTCGCTCTGTCAGGAATCGGTCTTGGCTTGATCGGGTCGATTCTGGTGACACGTCTTCTATCAAGTCTGCTGTTCGAGGTGAGCCCGAGCGATCCGATGACATTTCTGACGGTGGCGTTACTGCTGGTGGGCGTTGCTCTTTTGGCGAGCTACGTCCCGGCGCGCCGTGCGACCAAGGTCGATCCTATAGTTGCGCTGCGATACGAGTAGGAGGAGCTTAAATGACCGGCCTGATGCAAGACTTTCGCTACGCGCTGAGGCAAATGCGCAAGAGCCCGGCTTTTTTCCTGGTCGTTGTGTTGACCCTTGGACTTGGCATTGGGGCTAACACTGCCATTTTCAGCATGGTGGATTGGCTGGTCTTGCGGACTCTGCCCATCGCGCATCCGGAAGAGATGCATTTCCTGGCTTTCTCGCGGCCCGGCGAACATTCCGAAGTTGAATTCTCCTATCCGGAGTTTCTAGACATTCAGAAGCAAACCACCGATGTCTTTTCGGGCCTGACGCCGTTCATTTTTGGCGGTCTGGCAGGCGAGCAAAACTCACAGAGTGGCCTGACTGCGGACGGCACAACCCAAGCGGTGCAGACGGCTTATGTGGGTGGCGATTTCTTTTCGGTGATGGGCCTTACTCCCGCCGCGGGACGTTTCATTTTAAGCTCGGAAGGCAAGGCGGTTGGTGCCGACCCGGTGGTCGTTCTGAGTTACAGCTATTGGCAGAATCGCTTCAGTGCTGACCCCGCAATTATCGGCAAAGCGGTTTCAATTAACGGCCATCCCGTGACGATCATCGGAGTCGCGCCGAAAGGTTTTCTAGGACCGACGCCCATACTCGAGACCCAGGCTTATCTTCCCCTGAGCCAGTTCATGATCGAGAGAGGGATTGCGGGCGACTTCCTGGCCAACCCCAAGGCTCGCAGCATGGAAGCCATTGCGCGCGTGAAGCCCGGCGCAGAGATCAAGCAGGTTCAGTCCAAGCTCGCTGTTGTGGGCCAGCATCTGCTGAAGCAATTCCCCAGAGATCGCGGGATTGGCGAACTGGGCGCAAGTCCGTTGCGCGGGCCCGGAATCATTGCCGGGGAAAATCCCTTTCCCAAGCTGGCAGCGTTATTTCTGATTCTGGCCACGCTGGTGCTGGCTCTGGCGTGTGTAAACGTCGCGAATCTTTTTCTGGTTCGGGCGGCAGCACGCCGGCGCGAGATGGCGGTGCGCGCGGCGCTGGGCGCCGGAAGTGGCCGACTGGTTCGCCAACTGCTCACCGAGAGCCTGGTTGTGGCGGCTCTCAGTTGCATTCTGGGGGCCCTCCTCGGCTCAGCCGCGACGCGTCTGCTGGGCTCTATAAACATGCAAAGCGAACTGCCGCTGGTCTTCGATTTTGCTTTCAACTGGCATGTTTTCGCATACGCGTTCGCAGTGGCAGCATTCACCGCAGCTTTCGTCGTGGTCGTGCCTGCGGCTCGCGTCCGGCATGGCAACTTGCGGGAAGTGCTGCACGAAGGCGGACGAACTTCGACCGGCGGACGCCAGCGTTTGCGCGACATCCTGGTCGCGGCTCAGGTTGGCGGCTCGCTGACCCTGCTGATCGTTGCGGGATTGTTTGTGCGCAGTCTGCGCGGAGTTCAGCGTGCCGATCTGGGGTTCGATCCGGTGCATGTCCTTAACGTGACGCTCGACCCGAACGAGATCGGTTATACCGAAGCGCAGGGCAGGGCATTCTATCGCGCAGTGCTCGAGCGAACGCGCGCGCTGCCCGGAGTGGAGTCGGCCAGCCTTGCATCCGTGGTCCCGCTGAGCGATTCGGTCCAGGGCAGCGACCTGGCGATTCCGGGATACGTAACTTCCACGGACCAGCAGGCGCCTCACGCCGAAACCGACGCGGTGTCCCCGAACTATTTCGCGACCATGCGCATCACGCTGAAAAGCGGTCGTGACTTCACTGACGCGGATAACGAAAACTCATCCCGCGTGGTTGTGATCAACCAGGCCATGGCGGATCGCTTTTGGCCGGGACAGGATGTGCTGGGCAAGTCTTTTGCTCTGACTTCCGATCTGAAGCGTCCCGTGACCATTGTGGGCGTAGTCCAGAACAGCCGGATGAGCCAGCTTTATGGAGTGTTCGAACCGATTTTCTATCTGCCCGTCACGCAGAGTTATGTGTCGACCGAGACGCTGCAGATTCGCTCGGAACGTAATACGCAGGACGCGGTCGCGGAAGTAAGAAGCATCGCGCAGTCCCTGGCCCCAGCGATTCCACTCTATGGCGTCCGCACTATGACCGAAGCTCTGCACGGAGGCAACGGCCTGCTGTTCTTCGAACTCGGAGCGAGTCTGGCGGCGGGGTTGGGATTGCTCGGACTGATTCTGGCGGTCGTGGGTGTGTACGGAGTGATGTCCTACGCCGTCAGCCAGCGCACGCAGGAAATTGGAGTTCGCATCGCGCTGGGCGCACAAAAGCGCGACATTCTACAGATGATCGGAAGCCGGGGCGCGGTGATTGTAGCGTCGGGCCTGACCGTTGGCCTGTTGGCGGCGCTCGCGGTG
>DATHQJ010000360.1:0-4135 GCA_035482825.1 Binatus sp. (SeqCode)
GGCGTCGAGCGCGCCCTTCTTGTGCTTGATTGTCGCCCATTTTGAGTGGCCGGACATGGCTAGACCTCGTATCTGAATATCTTTATTAAAGAGCTACGGATGGCGCAGGATTCGCCTTCAGAGGAGATCACGGAATTACCCTAACAACGATTGCCTCGATTCGTATGCAGGCGAATCAAGATTATAACATGACCCGCCGCCGCGGCTCACGTCTTCGGCGGCTTAGGCATAGCGGGTGGCTTGGGCATAGCGGGTGGCTTGGGCAGCGTAGGTGGCTTGAGCTTGTAGCCTGGCGGAATCTGAAATACCGTCGGAGGATGCTCGGCGGTCACCGTGGGCTTGCAGTAAGTCGTATGTTCCCCCGCCGCGGTCGTGACCTTGGTCAAGACCGGAGTCTTCAACTTCACGCTGGTCCACATCTCGGTTACGCTTGGCGTTTGCGGCATTTTGGGCGCGGCCGGCGGCGCTGGCGGTTTCGGCGCCCCGGGGACAGCGGGCAGCTTTGCGCCTGGCACTTTTAAGGCTGGAATCTTCATGCCCGGCATCTTCGCATTCGGCAGCGACGGCTTGGGCGCGGGCGGAACCGCGGGCATGGTGAAGCGCTTGCCTTCCACTTCGTGTCCTTCGATCATCGACTTGCCCAGATCCTGCACTTGCACCTTCGGCGGCTGGACCGCGGCGGCAGCCCCTGGCGGCGAGCCCGGCGGCGATGGCATCGCGGACCCCGGCGGGGTCATCGGAATCACGCTGGCTTCTTTCTTGACGTGATCGAGCACAATGGTGTGCTTTGAGATGGGATCGGAGATGACGCTGGTGGTCGGCGTGTCGATGCGAGTCTTGCCGTCGCTCGAACGCCATAAGCGCGAAGCCGACTGGGTGGGTGCCGCTCCCGAGGCGGGCTGGGTCTTGGTGGCGCATTCCGAGCACGACGGAGGAGTCGGGGGCGGTATTTGCGGAGGCTGGCCCACAGCGGCGTTAAGTTTAGCACGCCCCGCAAGGATGGTTTATTCGCCCGATGGTTTGTGCGCCTCGTACAACTACTGCTTACGTGCTATTGACTGTGTACGCTATCGCACCTAACATGCCATGCGCAGCAGCGAAGCGCGCACTCGTGTCACTAACCTATGACGGGCCAGCTCGTGGGGCATTACCGGGTCCTCGAAAAGATCGGTGCAGGCGGGATGGGCGAAGTCTTTCGTGCGCGCGACGAAAGGCTCGGACGCGACGTTGCACTGAAGTTGATTCGGCCGGCCTCGAGCGACAACCCAGACCATCTTCGCCGCTTCGAGCAGGAAGCGCGCGCCGCAGCCGCGCTCAGCCACCCCAACATTCTCGCCATTTATGACGTAGGTTTCGAAGGCACGACTCCTTACCTAGTCTCTGAACTGCTCGAAGGCAAGGACCTGCGCCAGCGGTTCTGCGAAGGCTCCGTGCCAATCGCAGAGGCGGCGGACTATGCTCTGCAGATCGCCCAGGGACTTACCGCGGCGCATGACCGGCTAGTTGTGCACCGCGATCTCAAGCCAGAAAATCTGTTTCTCACCAGGGACGGGCGCATCAAGATTCTGGACTTCGGAGTGGCCAAACTGCAGCCTCCCGTCGCCGACGACCGCGCCCTCGAAAACCTGACCACGGTGACTAAGCAGGGCGCCGTAATCGGCACCGTCGCTTATATGTCCCCCGAGCAACTGCGGGGCAAGCCAGTCGATCACCGCAGCGATATTTTCAGCTACGGCGCGATTCTCTACGAAATGCTGACGGGATGCCGCGCCTTTCGCGGCGAAACCGAAGTCGACACTATGACTGCGGTGCTCCGCGAGGAACCGGCCGGCATCAATCTGGAAAACGCCGCGATTCCGGCGGGATACCAGGATATCGTCAAGCACTGCCTGGAAAAGGACCCGGGAAATCGCTTTCAGTCGGCCAAGGATTTGGTTTTCGCGTTACGAACTCTGGCCGGGACATCGGCGGCCAGAGTGCTCCCGCCCAACTCGCAGACTCAAACCCGCTCCCTTCTTCCCTGGGCGCTGGTTGCGTTGCTGGCAGCCGTAGCTGTGCTTTTAACGGTTGTGCAGTTCTTTCATGCTCCCACCGTGTCTCCGAGTTACAAGCGTCTGACGTTCGAAGCCGGTACGGTATATGCGGCGCGCTTCGAACCCGACGGGAAATCCATTGTGTACGGCGCGGCATGGAACGACAAGCCGGTGCAGCTCTTTACCACGGTTGGAGATTCCCTTCTGACCCAGCCGCTGAATCTAAGCGATGCCAATCTGCTGGCGGTTTCCCCCGGCAACGAACTAGCGGTCGTGCTGGGCGGCACGCGCAGCGGCCAACTCGAAACGATCGATGGCATGCTGGCTCGTGCGCCCCTGGCCGGAGGATCTCCGAAGGAGTTGCAGGCCGATGTGCGCTGGGCGGACTGGGACGACCACGGCGGTTTGGCGGTGGTGCATTCCGTCGACGGCCACAGCCGTCTGGAATATCCCATCGGCAAAGTGCTCTACCAAAGCAGCAGCGGCTGGATCAGCAACATTCGTTTCTCTCCCCAAGGCGACCAGATCGCATTCATGGATCATCCGGCGGTCTGGGACAACAAGGGTGTGGTCAGCGTGGTTGATCTGGCAGGGCACGTCCGCACTCTGACCAGATCATGGGAATCGGAGGGAGGCGTGGCGTGGCGCCCGGATGGGAAGGAAATCTGGTTCACCGCAATCGAGAAAGGCACCAACCTGAACCTGATGGCGGTCACGCTGTCCGGCAAAGTCCGCACTGTCCTCGACTTGCCGATGGGAATCACTTTGCAAGACATCGCCCCCGACGGCCGAGTGCTGGTGGGTTTGAACTCCAAGCGTCTGGCGATGTCGTTCAGCACTCTGGGCGCCAAAGGGGACCTGGAACTCTCCTGGCACGATTGGAATGTCGCCAAGGATATTTCGCCGGACGGCCAGTCCGTGCTGTTTGAAGATTCCAGCGAGCAGGAACCGGGCTACGCCGTAGCGCTTCGGAAATTGGACGGCTCTCTCCCCATGCGTCTGGGGGATGGCAGCGCGGGCGGACTATCCCCGGATGGGAAGTGGGCGATCGCGTTCAACGGCCAGCCCACTCAGATAACGCTGCTGCCCACTGGACCCGGCCAGCCTCGCCCCGTCGAAAGCAGCGGACTTGAGTCCATACAAAGTGGATGGGGACGTTTCCTCCCGGATGGGCAGAGGATCACCGTCAACGGGAATGAGCACGGGCACGGGACCCGCTGCTACGTATTACTTCTGGCCGGCGGAACGCCTAAAGCCGTCACCCCGGAGGGAAGTGCGTGCGGTCCGTCGTCGCCCGATGGTCGATTCGTAATCGGACAGGGAGCAAATTCCGCCGTCGCTATCTATCCCATCGAAGAAGGTGCACCGCGACCGATCGCGGGACTGCCAGCCGGCTTCATTCCGGCGCAATGGTCCAGCGACGGTTCGGCGCTGTATGGTTATCACGCCGGCGAACTTCCCAGCAAAATCTATCAGGTGAAGATTTCCACGGGCAAACAGACCATCGTGCAGGAACTGCGGCCTGGAGCTCCGGCAGGAGTGGTGACTGTGAAGCCTGTAGTCATCAGCCGCGACGGGAGACGATTCGCCTACAGCTACAATCAGAGCTTGTCCGTTCTTTATCTGATTTCCGGCTTGCAGTAGCCTCCCGCGAACCTGTGCGCATCAATCCGGTCGTCGATCTCGTCAATCTAAAGAGCCCGCGAAATCTTCCGCTACATAGTGGAAGAAAATCGACGTTGAGGTTTGCCCTTCAGGCAGCGCGCTGCGGTAATGCGGCAATCGAGTACCTCGGTAGGCCAGGCCGTCGCCCAGAGCCTGATAGACGTTAACCGTGCTGGTGGGCGTATCCAGACGAATCGGCCACGGAGTTTCGAGCACAGGCTCAGGAGAAAAGTCCAGACAGAGCGTCACGCTGAACTCACATTGCGCCCGGTCAGTATGCTTCCTCAGCACTGCTCCACTCAGGTACGAGGCCATGTAAACGTACGACGGCTTCAGCGGCTCCCCCGCCACCGCGCTCAGAGTCGCTGCAATGTCGCGATGGAAGAAGCGCGCCACGGGCTCGTTGTAGGCGACGTAACGGCGCGGGCTCTGACCAT
>DATHQJ010000361.1:0-4574 GCA_035482825.1 Binatus sp. (SeqCode)
CGGTTTGCTCGTGACGCGGTGATCCTCGGTTGGATTAAAACAGTTGGATCAGATTCATCTCCGCCTTTCCTGCCCGCCGTTTAGTTGCAGCGCCAATTCAAAAACTTAAAGCGAGCGGCATGAAAGCTTCACGTGTGTCGACGTGTATCTGATGCGCATCATGATGTGCATAAGAAGCCTGCCCCTCCAGAAAGAAACAATCTAAGAATGACCACATTTACTGAACTGCCCTTGTCTCCTGCTCTGCAGCAGAAGCTCGCGGCAGGCGAATTCATCACCTTAACCCCCATCCAGGAGCAGGCCATTCCGCCAGCTCTTGAGGGCAAAGACGTAATCGGCACCGCCCAGACCGGCACCGGCAAGACTCTCGCATTTCTGATCCCCTTGATCGAAATGCTGCGCAAGGAACCGTCTGCGCATGCTACGGCTCTGGTCCTGCTACCCACGCGCGAACTGGCTATGCAGGTCCACGAAGTGTATGAGAGCCTGCGCTCCAGGAATATGCCTCAAGCCTCGCTCGTGATCGGCGGCGTCTCTGAAAAATCTCAGATCCAGGGTCTGCGCGCCGGCTCGTCGCTCATCATCGCCACGCCCGGCCGCCTGCAGGACCTCACCGACCGCCGCTTTGCCGACCTGCGTCACATCAAAGTGCTGGTCCTCGACGAAGCCGACCGCATGCTCGACATGGGCTTCCTCCCGGCCATCCGCCGCATTCTGGCGCTGTTGCCGAAGAATCGCCAAACGTTATGTTTCTCGGCCACGCTCGAAGCCTCCGTCGCCGGACTGGTGCACGAATACATGCGCGATCCCGTCCGCGTCGCTCTGGGCTCGGTTCTGAAGCCCGCGGAAAGCGTGGAACTCAAAGCCTACGAAGTGCGTCCCGGCGAAAAGCTCGACGTGCTCCGCCAACTTCTCTACGCGGAAAAAGGCCAGACCCTCATCTTCACCCGCACCAAGCGCGGCGCCCAGCGCCTCGCCCAGGACCTCGCCCGCGACGGTTTCACCGCCACCATGATTCACGGTGATCGCTCGCAGTCCCAGCGCAACGGCGCCCTCAGCGGATTTCAGGAAGGCCGCTTCCAGGTGCTGGTCGCCACCGACATCGCATCCCGCGGCCTGCATTGCGACGATGTCGCTCACGTCATCAACTACGACCTGCCCAAGATGGCCGAAGATTTCATCCATCGCGTCGGCCGTACCGGACGCGCCGGGTTAACCGGTCGCGCCACTACGCTCGCCGCCGGAGTCGAAATCGTCGAACTGCGCAACATCGAGCGTACCCTGAAACTGCGCATCGAACGCATGCAGATGGACCCCTCCGGCGCACCCCAACCCAAGCGTTTCGTCCAAAACACCCTGGCCTCGCGCACTCTGACCAAACTCCCCGGCGAGGTTTTCGTCTAAAAAAGATTTCGAGTAAGAAGAAAAATGGGTGCCCCATGTCTCGCGTCCTTTGCGAGACATGGGCATTTCCGCTACCTAAGAGGTGTCGCTAATCGCCTCAGCCGTTGTTGATCAGCTTCGACTCGTTCCCCTGTCTCGAACCGGGGACCTAGGCCAATGAGTGTAAAGGGGATGTTTCAACAGGTGTCGGCACATCCCCACACCCCCACACCCCAGAATGTTTGCTCCGTCTAGTCGAACTTGTGCAATCATTCGGCAACGAAGCAAAGAGAAACAAAGAACATGAGTTTAGCTATCTTGATAAGAATCTGGAGCGGAGTTCTCGGCTCCGTACTGGTACTGCACTCAATCCTTGGGCACGGGTCTTACCGCTGGGGCCTCTATGACATCGACGACGATTCCGACATACCGATCAGCCGCCGGATCGGAAGAATATGGGAAGCAATCATAGGCCTAGCACTGATTCTTGGAGCTATTTTCACAGATGCTAGTCGCTGGGATGGGTGGTGACTATTGGTCAATGAGCGCTATGGCGATTTTTCGCCAATCCTGAAATCCCACCCTCACTTGTCGAGCGGGGCAGACCAAACCTTCATGTCCGAGACATCCTTGAAGTATAGGATTTTCACCCGCTGCCGATTCAGATAACGGAAAGTTGCATTGAGAATCACGTATTCGCCGAGACGCTTGTCGTTTTTGCTCGCGGATAGATCAAGTCCGATGCAGTTCAGCTTCCTGTCGTTGCGTGCGTCTGGTTTCGAGGGGTAAAGACACACCGACCGATCTAATCCTCCCCCATAATCCAGAAACCCGCTGACTCGCACCTGTCGGCCATCGAACTTTTCAGGATTGGCAATGATCAGGCCTACCGAAACGGGCTCTTCCTCCTCTGATCCCTGCGATGCCCAAGCAGCACATGCCCCGCTTAAAACGAGCATGCACATCAATACGCAATTTGTCTTGCGGCGCATGCGGCCACCTCCAGTCTTGCCACGATTGTAACTGTTGAAACCAGGCGATAGCACTCTTTGACCAAACCCGAACCCAAAATAAAAATCGCCGGAGCAACCGCCCCGGCGATTCCCTTAACCTTAACTTCTACTGCCCGATTTTCCCGCTGGGCAAAAACACTTCCGGCAACCCCGGTTCATCCTCAGCCCCGATGCGAAACAGCGCTGCCTGCGCTTCGGCATGCTCGCGCAACTCCTGCATCTCGTCGACGACGACGCCTTCCGGCTTGTTCTCCTTACGCTGGGTCCGGCGCTCGGTCTTCTCCCGTTGTTTTTGTTGCCGTGTCTGTTCCTTCTGGCGTTTAGTAAATGTGGATCGTCCTCTTGGCATTCACAATTCCTCCTGGTTCTAATAGCTTGGTCTTTGATCGCTCGCGGCGCCGGCCCGCACTCCCCCGCACCCGGCAACTTCCACCAATCACAAACTTACCAGCGTGGTTCGCGCGGCTGCCGCGCGTGTCCCTGATAATCATCGCGCCCGCGTCCCCCGCCTCCACCACCGCCGCCAAACTTCTTCCCACCGCCGCCACCACCGCCTCGGGGACGATCCGTCTTGGGCTGCGCTTCATTGATCTTCAATGCGCGCCCGCCCAACTCGGTTCCATTCAGCGCCGCAATCGCTTTATCCGCCTCTGCGGGATTCGTCATTTCCACAAACCCAAATCCCCGGGCTCGTCCGGTTTCCCGGTCGGTTACGATGCTGACTTTTTCCACCGCACCGTGAGCTTCGAAAACGGTTCGCAACTCGGACTCGGTTGTGCTGTGGGGCAAATTACCTACATACAGATTCTTCATTGCAGTTCCTCTCTCAGTAAATCATCTAAAGTTCGCGATGCCGCGGCCGCTCGCTTAACTTCTCTGCCTTCCAGGTCGCGGGGCGGCACTGGCCGGTCCTGCGTCGCCCGCGAGCGCGCATGCGACAACGACCGCACCGCCGAAATTCGCCGCGAAGCTTCCAGAATCCCCCATCGTTGCGACATCACTCCCGGCAAATCCGCCGCCAGCGCCGCTCGAATGTCTTCCCGCACACTCTGATCCAACCGATCCCCGCTCTTCTCGACCAGCGGAACTTCATCCGCATTCGGCGCATCCGCCAGATAGCCCGGCTTCCCCACCAGAAACGAAATCTGCTGCGGAGGTATGGCCCGCCGCATGTCGTCACAAAACTTATCGCGGTGGCCTAATCCGCTTTCCATATCAATCAACACCAGGCTGTAAAGATCCGCGCGCCACCACGACCGCGCTTCGCCGATGTCGGCCGCGCAATCCACTTCCATACCCAGCTTCCGCATCGACTCAGCCCGCCGGTCGCGCATCGTCGCCGACGTATCCACCAGCAGTACGCGTTTGTTTTTCAGCTTACTGGGCAGCAGTCCGGAAACCGGAAACCCAATCAGCGGTGCGCTCATGCCACCACCGGCTTCTTGTCAGAAGCCGCTACCGGCTTGGCCGGCGCTGCCGCATTCTTGAACAGCAAACGGTTGCGCATACGCTTCGCGGCATTCTGCCGCCGCACTCGGTTGAACCTCGATTTATCGCCGTTAACTTTCGACATAATGCGCTCCTGTCATTCGGGCAGGTTAGGACCGGCTGTTCTGCTTACCGATCATTTGCTGGTCGATCGCGTGCTGGTCGATCGCCTACTGGGCTAGCGTGGAACTGCTGGCGAACTTAAGGATTGACGCCGCCGCGTCCGGTCAGGCCCCGGGATTTTCAAGGACACTCGCCGGTTCAGAAAAGCCGCCTCTCGATCTCTCAATCGCGAAGGCGCAACTCGGGCCAGAGTCTTCGAGGTCAAGTATGCTAGATATTTCAAGTATACCCTGTTTGTCCCCATCCTGCCGACTCTCATGCGCCACGCTCAATTTGCCCTTCTCCGCGCCTCCCCCTTGCAAATTTCCCCTTTTCCGCGTACTATAAAGGGGTACGTTAGTCCGAATCGGACGTGAGCAGTTCCTGCCTCAACAGCCAGTAACCTCTCGCAGTACTCCGAATCTTTCCAGCGTAAAATCGATTTACACACAAAGGAACACCTAACACCATGGCAGAACAAGGAACAGTAAAGTGGTTTAACGACGCCAAAGGCTACGGCTTCATCAGCCGCCAGTCCGGCGAAGACGTTTTCGTGCATTTCTCGGCGATTCAAGCGGGCGGCTTCCG
>DATHQJ010000362.1:0-15665 GCA_035482825.1 Binatus sp. (SeqCode)
GCCTTTTTCTTGGTCATCGCCCCCGCTCGGATCCCCTTGAACTTCAGAGGTTCGCCCCAAAACACTAAGGGCGCACCCGAAAGGCGCGCCCTCTACCAGAGAGTTTCTTCTTTCCTCACTCTCTATACCAAGTATATCAAATTGCTAAGGGTAAAGTGGACATTTTCCAAACTTTATATTCCCCATCGGCACAGTCACTTACGCCGACTCGCCTCGATTTACCCCCTTGACAAGATTTTTCAAGAATCGAGTCATGGGCTCCGGCATCCCAATTCATGGGCCTATTCATCTGCTGACGCGGTTCTGCTCATGGTCAGTTCATCCCGATGTCTCGGATATCTCAAACTTCGTCCTAAAACACTGAGAGCGCGCCTCTTAAGGCGCGCTCTCCGCAAGGTCGTGAAGTTTTCTTACCCTCTATTTCAAGAATATCAAATTGCTAAGGGTAAAGTGGACATTTTTCAAACTTTATATTCCCCATCATCACTATCACTTGCGTCGATCGGATCGCTTTTACCCTCTTGACAAGAATTTCTCGGCACCGACATCAATCGTTCCATCAGCCCCACCTCGATCAATATTTCGCTCAGTAAATCCAAAACCAGAGGAGTATATCGCCGCACCGTCTTCTCGTTGCAGTGCAACAGCTTCGCCGTGGCCCAGCGGTCGTGCTCTTGCAAAATATGCCGCGCAATCAGCTGTCGCGAAAACTCATCCAGCCGTTCCAGGCATTTTTCCATGTCATGCACGAAGATGACGCGGTCCTCGAACGTAACCACCGTGTAGGAAGTCACTTTGGCGCGAAAAATTTCGCGCCCCAGCAACGAGGGCATCCTTCCCGTCTCGATCGAGTAGCGCATGTAGCGCCGCAACATCGCGACCGTTCGCCCCCGGTAGGTTCGCCGCTCCCGCTCGCGATCCGCTTCCACCGACTGCAGCAGTTGCAGCCTCGCATCGTCAACCGCTTCAGCCATTCCCTCCCCGGCCTCGTCCGTCTTCGGAAACGAGTGCACCGGAAGCTGGTGCGTCTCTTCCAATCGTCGCGTCCGCCGCGGAAATCCGGCGCCCGCTCCAATTTCCGGTCTCTCCGCCTCGGCCAGGATCTCAATCCTCATTCCCATTCCATAGCTCATGCCGCACCTCCCATGGCTTCAAAATCCATCGAGTCGTCATCCTCAATTTGAATTTCAAGTTCAATATCTTCGATCGCCGTGGGCGGACGTACCGGAAGGATGGGTCTTCGCGCTTTCGCCTTCGCAGCCGGCAAGTCCGCCACCTTGGGCTCGCACCGGTCGCAATAAACCCTTCCCGCGCCCCTCACCCGCACCCACAGGCTTCCGCAGTGTTCGCAGTATTTCAATTCCACTCCGACTTCGCCGTTTGCTTGGCCTTCCTGATCTTTTTTCATCACCTCTCCCGATTTGTTGAAACGTGGAATGTTTTCCGTCCCTTACGTGCGCCCTTAGGCTCACGCACGCCAGCTCAAACCTTGGCCAAAAATAAAAAGCCCCGCGCCAGATCCCCGCGAATGTGCGGGAACTGAACGCAGGGCTCGTTTCTATTACGAAGACCTGCCTGAGCTATTTAGTTGTCTGCATCTCTAAAATGTTCGCATTGGTTCTATGTTCGCACCAGTTCTCTCGCCGCCATTCCCTCCGCTCCTACACTTTGTGTACGCCCTTGTCGTCGGCCCGCCCGCCGTGCCGTTGGTGGAAGTAGCCTTCCTCGTATCCCGACTTGAGCACGCGTCCGTTTTGCATCACTACGCTCACTCGTCCCGTGAACCCCAGCGACAGCAGCAGGTGTTCCATCGACGCCGACAACACTTCCGCCGACTTCACCTTCCTGCGAAACTCGCCAAAGTTTTTTTCCTCATTCGAATTATCCGACTGGTTCGTCATTTGCTTTCTTCCGTAGAGCATGATGGCCTCTAGGATGCGGCGATCCTATAACTGTGAATTTTCTCAGTCAAGGTTGGATAGCCCAACCCGACCTGTGGAAATCTTCCGGCGCTGATTGTCATTCCGAGCAAGCGCCCGCGCGGCGAGGAATCTGGGCGAGCCGCGCGACGCGTCGCGTTTCTCAGCGACGCAATAATCGCGCGTGTGGCTCGCTTCCTTATCAGACTCACTTCCCGGCCTTCCGCCCTTAGCGCCGCCCAATACCCCAGTGCTATACTCCGGGCCATGAAGTTCAAAATCCTGCAGGATAATCTCCGCAAAGTACTCTGGGAGCGCATCGAAGCAGGCGAACTCACCGGACTCCGGCTCGCCCAGCAAACCGGATTCAAGCAGGCCCACATCTCCAATTTCCTCAACCGCAAACGCGGCCTCAGCCTCGAAGGCATGGACACCGTCCTCTCCGTCCAGCATCTTTCCGTGCTCGATCTGCTCGATCCTGCCGAAGTCAGCAAACGCGCCACCATCCTACCTCCCAGCGCTGATGAATTTGAAAACGTCCTGCTCACCGATGCCTCCATCGCGGCCACCCAGCCGCTCATCCCCAGCATGCACGTCAAAGAAATTCTCAAGTTCAAGAAAAACTTCCTCGGCAAGCTGAAAGCCGAAACCGAGGGCGACCGTTCCAGCTGGCAGCGCTTCGTCCTCATCAAAGTCGATGCCCGGGAAGCCATGCCCATGCATCCACGGCTCCTGCCCGGCGCAACCCTCCTGCTAGACCGCCATTACAACGCACTCAAGCCTTATCGCAAAGGCGAATTCAATATGTACGCTGTTCTGAAAAACGATACTTGCGCGGTCCGATACGTCGAAGTGGCGGGGAATCATCTAATCTTGCGTCCCCATGACCAGTCCTCGCCCCTCGAAGTCGTGGAGATGGAAGACGGCAAGACCTCCGCCGACTACCTGATCGGCCGCATCTGCTACGTGGGATTGGAAGCCTAGCGAATTTGCAGTCGTGTGCCAGTTTGAATGCGCTTTGACTTGACTTCGCTCTGATTTGAATTCGCTTTGAAAGGGCGCGGCTTTAGCCGCTGGGGAACGTGCTTCGCCTTACGGTTGCGTCGCAGCCGTTCCCTGATTCTGCAGAACCTGCGAGTCGTAGGAGTAAATCACCTGCTCGCCATAGAGCATTTCCGTCGACCACCATCCCAGAAACGCCGCCGTGGTGAGCATCGCGGAAAGCGCAACCAGCCGCGCCCAGTGCTCGATCCGCCACTGGCATTTCGCTTCCGGGTTTTTTCCCGGGGCAGTCTCCTGCCCCGCGGCCGGGTCCTTCGGAGTGACGGCAGCCGGAGCCAGATTCGCCGCAGCCTGACCCGCCGCGGAACGTTTCGCTCCAACCTGCCCCGGCGACAAAAACGGTTTCCAGATCAGCCACACCCCGGCCAGCGCCAGAAGCAACAGGGTGAATTCCATGTAGGGAGCATCGGACGACGGCTCGCGTCCACCAAAATGATTAATCGTCGCAATCAGCGCCACGCCCAAATATAAGGCGGGAACCGGCACGAAGGCCCAGCTCCGCCAGCCGCCGCGTTTCTCCTGTACATTCCTGAGTTTCGCACCGCAGGCGAACAGACACAGCGAGAATCCGATAAACCCATTGAACGCCGCCCCACGCAGCACCATGATCTGGTCGTGCAACTGGCGGAGCCGCACCGTGTAGTCCTCGCCCTTGACCATCAGGGCATTTTCCTGAAGGCCGACGATGTCCTCCGCGTCCTGGTTCAACTTATCGTCCTGCCAGTTGGTTTGCGCGCTCACTGACCAGCTCAGGGTTTGCCGGCACAACTTTTCCCGGTCCTTAAAATTTTGGAAAGCATGGACTCTTTTCGCCAGCACCGGATTCTCCTGCCCGGCCACCAGCAACCCGCTCTCACTGCTGTCGCAATATACGCGCGTAAGGATGCGGCCTTCGGTCACGCCTACCCGGAAGAGGTGCCCATGGACCCGAACCTGCTGCCCGTTATCCCCCCCGGCGTTATCGTCCGCAGCGGCCTGATGCCCACCGGCGTCGTCTCTGACAACGTCATGTCCGCCGACCTCAACGTGCAGGTCATCGTCATCGAAAAAATCCTTCGCCGAGCGCGACACGATCGACCCCAGAGTATAGGTGAGCGCAAACAGAAGCACCCCGGCGGCGGCGGGCTGGAGTTGATCCTTCACTCGGCCCAAAAAGTCTTCGAGCCCGTTCTCGCCGTCGAGAAAAAACAGATGAATCACCAGCAGCACCCAGGAAAGTGCCAGCGCTCCCACAATGGTGGTGTCGAACGCGATGGTGAGAGCGCCCATGGAATCCCTTCCTTGCTGATCCGAAGTGAAAGCGGCCTGACTTCGTTGAACGTCTACCTCTAGTGCACCGTGTTCGTGGCCAGATTCACCGTGACCTGGTCGTACTGCGATTTCTGCTTGGTGGTCGTATTCACCTGGAACATCGTCGCCGTCAGGGTTGCGGTATTGCCCCCCGCGCCCGCCTTGGCTCCGATCAGAAGATAGCCATATCCCTGCAGCGACTTCACGAAAATGTGGTCGCCGGTCTTCACTCCATTGCCCGCGATGATGGCCTGATCGTTAATGCCGCCCGTTCCCGCGACAATGTAGGGAATCTGCAAAGCCTTGCCGCCGAACGTCAGCTCCCGCGTGTAACGCTGGTAGCTGTGAGCGTGGCCGGACAAATACATGTCGGGCATGATCGCCGCCTGCGTGCAGGCGCCGTCAATGTCGGCCAGCATCAGAGTGCTGGGCGAATGACCGCCGGAAGTAAACGGTGGGTGGTGCGTGGCCATCACCAGCGCCTTGCGCGGCCCCGCCTTACGCGCCGCAGCGATGGTTTTCAAAGTCTGGATGAGCCAGTCCTTCTGCGCCTGCCCGGGAATGGTGCCCGAGATAAATCCAGGATTCTCGGCGGCATTGGAGTATAAGCCGACGATGTCGACAAAGGGCGCGCTCAGCCACCAGTAGACTCCCGGCTGATTCATGGTCTGGCGAAAAATGGTTCCCGCAATCGGAGGCACGGTTTGCGAGGCCGCGCAGAAATTCGACTGGAACGCTTCCAGCGTCTTGGGATCCGTCTTAGGAAAAACTTCGCCATCATGATTGCCCGCGATGGCGATAATCTTGCCCGGATAATGCACATACGGTTCGTAAAACTCGCCGCGGTAGGCGTTATCCTTGCCCGGTCCGTAGATCACATCGCCCAGGTGAAAGAAAAATGCCGGCGACGCGGTGTGCGATTGTGCAATATTGAAATCCGTCGCCATGGCATTGGCCACATCGTCCTGCGGAGAATTCGCGCCCTTGCCAGTGTCGCCCACCGAGTGAAAACTAATCGAGCCCGAGGCTTGAATGTCCGCACTGGCCTGAGCACCAATCACGTCAGCCAGTTGCATCACCGAATTTCCCTTGACCGCCGGAACGGGCTCCAGGTTGCCCTGGATGTGGTCGATCAGCGAAGTTCCGACTCCGGGCACGGCCGTGCGCAGCGCAATCGGCGTCGTGGTGAAAAAGGGATGAGCAAAGCGCAGCGGCGCCGCGCTGCGCTTCCCAATCTTCGTGCTCTTAACAATCTTCTTAGTCCTTGTCTGCAGTGCTTTCTTCATCGCTAATCCTTTCATTTCGAGCGCGCTTCGTTCTCACTTCAAGTCCGCTAAATCGGCCTGCAACTGTTGCAGATTGAATCCCTGCGGAGCCTGCTGCTTATCGTCCAGGTAGTCGGTGCTCAGGATCGCATAAGCTTCGTCGCAATAGGCCTCCCAGAAGGTCCATGTCATGACTTGTAGTGCTCCCCAGGTCACAACCGTTACACCGCGCGTGTCGTATGCGACGACGGGAATGGCGTGTCCTCCCCACGACCCCGGCTTGCCATCGCCGGTCGTGCCCCCCGGCGGCACCGACCACGGCTGATGATTCTGGGTTTGCGCCTGCGCGCTGATGGGCAACTGCACCCCGATGTAGCAGCCTTCGAAGATGTAAACCGAATCCATGATGTGAGTGTGGTTGGCCGGTTCCAGGGCCATGTAGGCGCCGATCTTATGACCCGCGATGCCGGTCTGCCGCCAGTAATTCAGCACGTCGACTTCATTCGCGCCATTGTCGTTGGCTCCGGTTGTCGGGTTGTAGCCCGTGATGGCCGAATACGCCGTGACGATCTGCTTGTCGGTGGGCGTGACCATTTTTTTGCCGGCGTTCGCAGTCCATTCCATGATCAGATGTCCGGCGGCGGCGCAGGTACAGTCCCCGATCTGGTCGTTGTCCATCATTCCCCACGCGCTCCCCACTTTCCCGGTGAGATCGAAAGTGGCGGGCGGCGCGGGCAACGCCGGCGTGACGTAGGAGGCCAACAGCAGCGTGCGCGGATCGTGC
This sequence comes from Binatus sp. (SeqCode), assembly GCA_035482825.1. Classification (GTDB taxonomy): domain Bacteria; phylum Acidobacteriota; class Terriglobia; order Terriglobales; family Acidobacteriaceae; genus Sulfotelmatobacter. Next base: position 6,321 of record DATHQJ010000362.1, read on the forward strand.
CTTGCAACACCTTTTCCAAGTTTGAGTTTGCGCGGATCAATCCGCGTCGGGTCCGATTTCAAGGCGACGCCGACTTGCGCGTCAGGCAAGGCACGTTCCAGTTTCTTGACAGCCATAGAGTTCTCCTTCGGCGAGATTTCAGAATTTGGTACAGAATTTTCGCAACGGGAAAAAGGGCCGGCCGCTCGCATCAACCTCTGCGCGAACGGAAGCTATTCAGTTGCTGAGGGGAAGAAGTCGCGCAAATATTAGACCCGAACCTAGGGGAGATCAAGGACACGCAGGTTTTTGTTACGAAAAACGAACAAGATGCAGGAAAGCGAGCAAACAGGATTGAAACGAAGAGGTCTGCCTTTCGAATTTCTCGGCGAACTCCGCATGGAGTTCTCAGCGAACTCAGCGATTAAAGGCTCTTGGCAGAGCCAGAAGTCAAAACACTTTAATCGCAGAGGGCGCGAAGAAAAGCCGCTGAGGCCGCTGAGAATGAGTCAGTTCCGGTAAAACAGGGCTGGAATTCTAGCGGGTAATCCGCTCTTCGATGCGGGTCACGAATTCCGGCAAGTGGCTGGTTGTGACCTTCCGGACGGCAGGTCCAAATTCGTGTAAAAGATTCATCCCGGCATCGTTTCCGACCGTCGAGCCGAAGTCGCTGAGCGGCGCCGTACCCGAGCGCGCCCGGTAGGTGCGGGAGGCACTATGGGCTGCGATCGCAGTCGCCAGCCGCAGGAAGTAGGCAGTATTGAAGGTGCGCTTGCCCTCTTCGTTGCGGGCAACGAAAATTCTTGACGCCGCGTCAGTGGCTCGACCCATGAGGCTGTCACTGTTCGACGCCATGTAACGCCGATTCGGTTGGAGCAGCGCCGGCGTCAGATATTTGAAAAACAGAGGCGCCGCATTGGACTCCTTCTGATCCGGAACCGCCTGATAGAGCAGGGCCTGGCGCGATAACAGGCCGGGAGCGACCGGCGCGATCTCGGCGATCGCCCCTCCCTCCGCACTCATTAAACTGGGAACGAGCGGCATTTGCGCGTTGTCAACTCTTTCAAAAGGATGTGCCTGGGTCAGGACGGTAGCCGAAGGAGCATCCGGCAATGAGTTCGATGTCTGACGCTTGCTTTGGCACGCGGCCGCGCCAACCGCCATCAGACAAAAACAAACGACGAGTGAAATTGATTTCACCATAAGCGCATATTGCCCGGCGGCAACTGGCTTTCCCGCACCGGCAGCAGCGTCAACTCGCTGCACCACACCCTCAAAGTAGCAATTCACTTGCCAACTGTCTGAGCCGAATAGCTCACAATCCGGCCTAAAAACTTGGTTGAGGAAACCTATCGTCCAGGTTGCCCGCCGAGTTGAGTATTAGCTTAAAGGGGTCAGTGACAGCCAAAAAAGGAGCCTTTTCAAACGCTGGAGAAAGGTCTAGAGTTACCGCCAATTTCCAACGCACCCCGCGGGAGGGTTCATGGCACGTCGAGTATTTCTCTCACGATTGGCACAACTGGCCGCTCTGCCTTTCTTTGCCGCCAGCGGCGCACTGCAAGGGCAAGCCGCCCGCAAGCCGCTCAAGATTCTAATGAAGAGCGCGTGGGGCTCGGATGATCCCACCAAAGCTGCGTTTCCCTTTTCGCACGCCCTGGCGCTCGCCGACGCTGGACACGACGTGCAGATTTATCTGCTCGGCGAGGCGGTCGTCCTGATGCGCAAAGTTGTAGCCGACGCGGTCACGCCCGTAGGCTGGCCGCCCGTGGGAGAGTTCCTGAACAAACTTTCCGCCAAGCACGTGCAGATCTATGCCTGCGGCGCCTGTTCCCGCGCCCGGGCCGTGACTGAATCCGATCTGGCCAACTACGGCGCCAAGTTCGGCAGCCCGCCAATCTTCGTTTCCCTGGTCGAATGGGCCGACCACGTGATCACGGAGTAATCTTTCTTACGGAGCACCGGCGTACTCCGGCTGAAAAATATCAGCCGAAAACCGAAATCCGGAATTAGTCTTCAGCTCACTGCACGAACGTCAACACCGAAGCCCCACCGTATGGAATCGGTGTGCCAACCTGCGTCAGCGCTCCGGTCTGGGGATTGATGCTGAAGGTCGTCAGGCCGTTGGGGCCGGTCGTGTATAGATACGCTCCGTCAAACGAGGTCGCGAGTGGGTTTGTAAAGATTGAGAACGGAGATGCGGCGAGCGCCGTCAGGACTCCGCTCGCCGGATCAATGGTGTAGCCGGAAATCGTGGCATCCGACGTGTTGGAGACGTAGAGGAGGTTATTCACCGTGGCCAGGAAAAGCGGACGATTGCCTGCGGAAAACGGCGAGCCAGTCACCGGAGCCAGCGCGCCACTGGGAGACGTGATCTTGAACCCCGCGATCTGATTGGTTGCGGTAAGAACCGTATAGACAAAATTTCCCGTCGAGTCGACTACGATCTGACCCGGTTGCGTGTTTGTGACAGAGCCCGGAATCGTGGCGAACGGCGAACCGGCGACTGCGCTGAGAGCCCCGGTGGTCGGATCGATGGTGTAGGCAAGAACATTGCCGGGAGGGATGTCGTCAGAAGCGAACAGGAAACGATTCTGCGGATCGACGATCAGGTAAGAATTTAATCCCGCTGGGAACGGAGATCCGATGACAGTAGTGAGTACGCCGTTGGCGTCGGATTTGAGTGCGTCGATCCTGCCGACGTCGCCGACATAGAGAACCTGCGCGGCATTGTCGGCGGCCAGCCCACCGGGTTCGCTCAACGCCCCGAGCGAGAAAGGGCTTCCTGAAATCGTGGTCAGCGTCCCGGTTCCCAGATTGACCGACCATGCATCGATGGACCCCAAAGGTCCTGACAAACTCAACTGAGGATTGGACACGTACAGAAACTGATTGTTCATCACCGCCATGCCTACTGAATTCGCCGGTCCGGAAGTCGAGATCGGAGAACCGGGAGTGCCGTTGCTGGCGCTGATCGGGAAGACGTCGATCTGGCCATTCAGCCCCAGCGCGAATAGGTATTGCGGGGCGGCGCAGGTATCATTGGTCGGACCACAGCAACCGATGAGCGGGCAGATTGTGAAATTGCTCGTGCCGCATCCGCCGAGTGCGAGCACACCCAGCAGGCTGCTCAGGATCAGCGCGAGCGCAACATAGCTTCGTGGTTGCATCGAGCGCATCCTAGCTCAAGAGAAGCATCGCTCCGTCGTTTGCTGGGACACTTTCCCAAGTGTCACACTTAAAGCCAGAAGTCGCGATTGGGAGCGGCAGACGGGCTTTGTCCCGCGCCAGCAGCGCGTCCCAGGCTGGGCTCGACCCGGTTGCGTCCGGCATTCTTGGCCTGGTACATGGCGGAGTCCGCCGCGTGCAGCAACTTCTCCATCTCGGCGGCGATCTGGCCGGTGGCCACGCCCAGGCTCAGGCTGACCTGGACACTCGACCCTCCCGCCATAATGCTGCACCCTGCGACGTGGCAGCGAACGCGCTCGGCCAGCTCCCAGGTCTCAGTCATGCCGCAGCCCGGAGCAACAATCAGGAATTCTTCTCCGCCGCAGCGTCCCACCGAATCATAGGGACGAACCACCGCCGCAATGCCGCTGGCGATGATGCGCAGGACGGAGTCTCCGGCGCCATGTCCGCGGCTGTCGTTGATAGCCTTGAAGTGATCGACGTCGATCATGATCAGTCCGACCGGTTGCTGGTCGCGCTCGGCGCGCAGCAGATCTCGTTCCAGAATCGCCAGAATCGCCTTGCGGTTCCACAAACTGGTCAGGCTGTCGCGCGAGGCTTCGCGGCGCAGCGCTTCCTTGGTCACTAGCAGCCGGTTCTGGGTGACCAGCAGGCGCGCACTCGAACACACAAAAGAAAGCAGCACCACCACCGCCGCCAGGCCGAGCCGCTCGCGCGCAATGCGCAACGACATGAACAGCACCAGCAACGGGTAGAGCAGAAAAAAGATCTCGGTGTAGATTCGCTTTTCGCGCCGCGGCGGGTCGAAGGAATGTTCCGGAGCCTCCACCTGTTTCCAACCTGCCGCGATGAGGATTGGAGTAACCAGAAGAGCGCTCCACAGAAGATCGAACCATGCGCCGGTGCTCAGGACGCGGCCCGGTCCGTAAAAGTACAGGGCATCGACGCATCCCGAGATCGCCAGGAAAATCCCCATGCGGCCGAACAACGCCCGCGAGTCCCGTGAGCGGGTGACGGCGGCGCGTGCCACGAAGGCTACCGCAACACAGGCGTAGCCGGCGAAGTATGGCGTCCAGACGGAGTGCGCCAGTTCGTTAGGCGACTCCGCCTTCGGCAGATAGAAAAAATACAGATACGCCGCCACGCAGACCAGCACCGCCTGCACGAAGTCGAGAGCGACGAGAGCGTCGAGCTGCCCGGCTTCATGCTCAGGGTCGAGGAACATAGCCATCGCCAGCGGCGCGAACCAGAAGGAGAACAGCGCATTGTTGACCCACGAAACCGAGGGAGACGCGGCCAGGTCGTTATAGACGCTCAGGCCTTGTGCGGTCAGCCACAAGGAGTAGGCCACCGCTGCCAGGAGCCAGAACGAGCGCGCCAGTCCCTCCGAGCGACGGCTGGCTCCCACAATCGCATAGACCAGCACAACCCCCAGGCTGAACTGGATCACGTCTGAAAAGATTGGCCCGGTCGAATGGGTCCCCAGCATCGCGACCACACCGATGTGCGCCAGCCACAACAGGCCGGCAACCATCACGACGGTGCGAGTGCGTGACAAAATAGTTTCCTTTCAACTGCACTGCTTAAATTTGGTGTCGCAAAGGGGGGAGCTTACCGGACCGCAAAATTCCGCTATCCGCCAACCTCATTGACGGCACACTTCAACCGAGGACCCAAGACCCAATAGTATCCCGCGTTGCGCAGGCCTTTCACCTGACCATAGTACCCCCTCCGCCATTACTGGCGAATGTAAATCAGCCCCAGCTTTCGAGCATCCTTTTCAGGACTTCCACAGCCTGGCCAACTTTCGCCAATTCTTCGGGAGGGAGTGCGGCGAGATGGGAGGCGAGGTAGGCGATGCGCAGCCGGCGCCCTTTCTGCAGCAGGCGCTTGCCTTTGGCGGTGGCGCGAATGCGCATGCGGCGGGCGTCATGGGCATCGGCAGTGATGGTGACCAGGCGGCTGCGATCCAGTCCGGCCACAATGCGGCTCATGGTGGGCGGCTTGACCTGTTCGGCGGCGGCCAGTTCGCCGAGCGTTTTCGCACCGCCGAAAACCAGCACCGAAAGCGCCGAGAGTCTCGCCGGACCTTCGCCGGTGGCGACGTCCTGCTTGCGCACCCGCCGCAGCAGGTGGATGGCCGCGGAATGCAACTGGTCTGCCACCGTCAAAACGCCGGATTGATTGCTTGACTTCCGCATCGGAATATAGTTAGCTATGCTAACTAATATTTACCAGGAGGTCAAGACATGACCATGGCTGCGACGGGAATCGGAATTTCACGCGTCGGACAGATTGCCATCATCGCGCACGATGTGGAGCGCGCCGCTACGTTTTATCAGGATGCGCTGGGGCTGAAGCTGCTGTTTAAGGTTCCGCCGGGCCTGGCGTTTTTCGACTGCGGCGGAGTCCGCCTGATGCTGACCCTGCCGGAAAAGCCAGAGTTCGACCATCCCAGCTCAATTCTTTATTTCGCCGTGCCCGACATTCAAGCCGCGTATGCGCTTATGAAAGGAAAGGCCGTGCACTTCGAGGATGAGCCGCATTTGCTCGCGAGGATGCCCGACCATGATTTGTGGATGGTTTTCTTTCGCGACTCGGAAGGGAACCTGATGGGATTGATGAGCGAAGTAAGGGCGAGCGAGGTGAAGACGAGCGAGGTGAAACGGTAAGCGGAGAAGCGCTGAGATGCAGGATGGAGAAATTTGCGTCCTCGTCATTCTCCGAATCCACACGCCGGATGCGCATCCACACCGCGAACCCGATCCCGAGTCCCAGCATCGCGATCAACGCAAAACGCACCGCCGCTTCGTGAATCAGAAGCTCGACTCCGCCAGCAGCCAGAAGAATCCAGCGATCCGCGTCGTGGAGGTGCTGGATCCATTTGGATTCGGATTCCATGCCAGCGAATATATCACCGTGCGCGGAGAAGAAGAAGAAGTTCTCGGCAGTGATGCAGCTTGAAACAGGTTCGTATCAGGGCCGCCTCGAGGCGCGCCACGAAGCCTCCCGCACTCGGCACATTACTCCACCCATCGTTCGAGTGCAACCTGGCACGGCGAACCTGCCGCGGCCAACTTGGCCCGGCCGTCCGGCGCTTTGACTTCCCCGGCTGCGCCCCCTAACATACGGCGAACCGAGAGGTTCGTCCCGCGCGCATGATCGGCCAAAGCCAAATATGATCGGCTAAACATGATCGGCCACACCATCTCTCACTACCGCATTGTCGAGAAAGTCGGCGGTGGCGGGATGGGTGTGGTCTACAAGGCCGAGGACTTGAAGCTGCACCGATTTGTAGCGCTCAAATTCCTGCCCGAAGAGATTTCCAAAGACGCGCAGACCCTGGCCCGCTTCGAGCGCGAGGCGCAGGCCGCGTCCGCTCTGAACCATCCGAACATCTGCACCATCCACGAAATTGACGACCAGCATGGGGAAGCCTTCATCGTCATGGAATTTCTGGATGGGATGACGTTGAAGCACCGCATCGCGGGGCGTCCGATCGAGACCGATGTGTTGCTCGGCCTGGCGATCGAGATCGCGGACGCGCTCGATGCCGCCCACGCTCAAGGCATCGTCCACCGCGACATCAAGCCCGCGAATATTTTTGTGACCAAGCGCGGACACGCCAAGATTCTGGATTTCGGGCTGGCGAAAGTCGCGTCCCCGGCCAGTTCATCGAGCCAGATGGCCGAGGCCAACACCGTGACCGAGGCAATCGAAGAGCAGCACCTCACCAGCCCCGGAACGATGTTGGGCACGGTCGCCTACATGTCGCCCGAACAAGTCCGCGCCAAGGAATTAGACGCGCGCAGCGATTTGTTCTCGTTCGGCGCTGTGCTGTATGAGATGGCCACCGGCAAGCTGGCGTTCGATGGCGAGAGCTCAGGAGAAATCTGCGGCGCGATCCTGCACCAGAAGCCGCGTCCGGCGACGCAGGTCAACCCGCAGCTTCCGCCGCAGGTAGAAGCCATCATCGACAAGGCGCTGGAGAAAGATCGCGACCTGCGCTACCAGCACGCCGCCGACATCCGCGCCGACCTGCAACGCCTGAAGCGCGACGAGACAAGCCGTCCAGCGACGCCAAGTCGTGAGGTGGCTCGCGTAGGAACGGACGCATTCGTCCGTCCAGCCCGAGCGAAGCTCGGCGGCTACGTCGCGGCCGGTGTCGCGCTCGCCGCCCTAGTCGCCGCCGGCCTCTACTATGACTCGCATCGCCCCAAACCGCTCACCGACAAAGACACCATCGTGCTCGCGGACTTTGCCAACAGCACGGGCGATCCGGTTTTCGACGATACGCTGAAGACGGCGCTCACCGTCTCCCTGCGGCAATCGCCTTTCCTGAGTCTGCTTTCCGACGGCGACGTCGAAAAGATACTGCAACAGATGACTCGACCGCTGGGCACCAAACTCACGCCCGAGGTGGCGCGCGAGCTTTGCCAGCGCGCGGGCAGCAAGGCCTACCTTGCCGCCTCGATCGGCGTCTTGGGTAGCGAATATGTGTTGGGACTGAAAGCCGTAAACTGCCGGAGTGGAGACACGCTAGCCGAGGAGCAAGTGACGGCCCCGTCCAAGGAGAAGGTGCTGGACGCGCTGGGCGAGGCGGCATCGAAGCTGCGCGGCGAACTGGGTGAATCGCTGTCGACCGTGCAGAAGTTTGATGTTCCACTCGAACAGGCCACAACGTCTTCGCTCGAAGCTCTGCAAGCGTACGGCCTTGGTTTGAGGGCCAACTACGATAAAGGCGCCGCCGCAGCCCTGCCTTACCATCAACGTGCCATAGAACTTGATCCGAATTTTGCCATGGGCTACAGGGCTGTCGGCTACGACTACTACGATCTCAGCCAACCGGAGCGAGGCAGCGAGTATTTCACCAAGGCATTCCAGTTGCGGGAGCATGCCAGCGAACGCGAGAGACTGGCGATCACAGCTTACTACTACCGGCATGTAACCGGGGAACTGGACAAAACGGTCCAAGTCAATCAGGAGCGCATTCAGAGCTACCCGGGGGAAACCGAAGCGTACGGCAATTTGGGGTTTGTTTACGGCGAACTGGGGCAGTATCAGAAAGCAGCCGAGATCGCGAGGCAAGCACTGCGGCTTGCACCAGATCAGGTCATTTTGTATGACAATCTCGCCAGCTACGACCTCGCCTTGCAAAGGTTTGACGAACCGCGACAGATCATTCACGAGGCGCAAGCACGAAAACTCGATGATTGGCAATCTCACGACTATCTTTACGTACTCGCCTTTCTTGGCTCGGACATCGGGGCCATGGCGGAACAACAACAGTGGTTTGTTGGCAAGCCCGAAGAGAACTTTGGACTGGCGCTCGCATCCGACACCGAGGCTTATGACGGTCATCAGGGCAAGGCGCGCGAACTGGCTAAGCGGGCTGTGGACTCCGCCATCCGGGCTGACAGCAAGGAAAGCGGGGCGATATGGCAGGCGAATGCTGCCCTCCAACGAGCCGCTTATGGCAACACCACAGAATCCCGGCAGACAGCCGCAGGCGCTTTGAAGCTGGCACCCACGAGTCAGGGCGTCGAGAGCGAAGCTGCGCTCGCGTTTGCCATGGCGGGCGACACTGCGAGAGCCGAATCCTTGGCCCTGGACCTGGGGAAACGCTTCCCGCTGGACACCCAGATGCAGTCGCTTTGGCTGCCTGCGATTCAGGCACAATTGGCGCTGGACAGAAAGAACCCGACTGCTGCACTGACTACCCTGCAAGCCGATTCAGCGATTGACTTGGGAAACATCTCGTTCGTGACCAATGTCTCCTGCCTCTATCACGTGTATGTTCGCGGCCAAGCCTACCTGGCCGCCGGACGAGGCAGCGCTGCTGCCGCCGAGTTTCAGAAGATCATCGATCACAGCGGCATTGTCTGGAACTGCTGGACGGGTGCGTTGGCGCATCTGGGAGTGGCCCGCGCCAACGCCTTGCAGTCGCGAACTTTGCAAGGCGCGGATGCCGATGCCGCCCGCGTCCGGGCTCTCGCCGCCTACAACGATTTCCTCACGCTTTGGAAAGACGCCGACCCTGACATCCCCATCCTGAAACAAGCCAAGGCGGAGTACGCGAAGCTGCAATAAATCAGCGTTCATTCTCGCTGAAACACCCACGCTTCGCTCACCAGAAAATTTGCCAGCGAGCACAGCGCGATGGCGATTGCGTTGGCCAGC
>DATHQJ010000363.1:0-6574 GCA_035482825.1 Binatus sp. (SeqCode)
GATGCCGTTCAGCATGTATTCGACGTAGCCGTGGCAGGCGTCGGTGATGAGCGTGACGGAGTGCAGGAAGTTGTAGATGATGACCGGCTTGTAGACGTTGAGCTCGAAGTTGCCTTGCGACCCGGCGAAGCCGACGGCGGCAGTCGCTCCGTGAACCTGCACGCAGACCATGGTCATGGCTTCGCACTGCGTGGGATTCACTTTGCCGGGCATGATGGAGGAGCCAGGTTCGTTTTCCGGGATCGAGATTTCTCCCAGGCCGCAGCGCGGGCCGGAGGCCAGCCAGCGAATGTCGTTGGAGATTTTCATCAGGGAGGCGGCGAGAGTTTCCATCGCGCCTTGAGCGAATACGATTTCGTCGTGCGCAGAAAGCGCGGCGAATTTGTTGCCGTGGGAGCGGAAGGGAAGACCGGTGAGTTCGGCGATCGTTTTGGCGGCGCGCTCGGCGAATTCCGGATGCGTGTTCAGGCCGGTGCCGACGGCAGTGCCGCCGATGGCTAGATCGTAAAGGCCTTCGAGGACTTGTTCGAGGCGGTGGATGTCGCGTTCGAGCAGGCTAGCCCAGCCGCCGAATTCCTGGCCGAAGGTGAGCGGCACGGCATCCTGCAGGTGAGTGCGGCCGATCTTGACGATGTGCTCGAACTCTTTGGCCTTTGCCGCGATTGCGTCGTGCACGGTTTTGATGGCGGGAATCAGGGCGTTCTTCACGCGGTCCGCGGCGGCGATGTGCATGGCCGCGGGGAACGTGTCGTTGGAAGACTGCGACATGTTGACGTCGTCATTGGGATGGATCGGTTTTTTCGATCCCATCTGGCCGCCCGCGATCTCGATGGCGCGGTTGGAGATGACTTCGTTGACGTTCATGTTGGTCTGAGTACCGCTGCCGGTTTGCCAGATGCGGAGCGGGAACTGGTCGTGGAGCTTGCCGGCGATGACTTCGTCGGCGGCCTGGGCAATGAGTCTGGCTTTGTCGGCGGGGAGTTTCCCCAGGTCCTGATTCACCAGTGCGCAGGCCTTCTTGAGAATGCCGAAGGCGCGGATCAGCTCGGGTGGCATGGTGTCGCGGCCGATGTCAAAATGCAGCAGCGAGCGCTGGGTCTGCGCGCCCCAGTAGACATTCGCCGGGACTTCGATTTTTCCCATGCTGTCGGATTCGGTGCGGGTCTTGGTTTGTGTGGGATCGCTAGGAGTAGACATGAGGCTCCTGACTATGAGGGCAACGTTGGATTATATATCTGCCGCCCGCGGGATTTGAGGATGGTGCACCGGTCCGCGGGCGAGACGCCCCCGGGACAGCCGGCGGGACGCCGGCGCTACGAAGGAGGGCCGGGGCGCTTCCGCTTCTGGAATTCGCGCATGCTAGAATCATCCACTTCCGAAGTGCGTTCGAAGCTACGTCGCCTCTGGTAAATCTACGCCAATGCCTGATTTTCTTGCCGCCGTTGAGATCGAGGCCCTGACCAAGACCAAGGTCAAGGGTCAACCGGAGATGCGCACCGATGTGCTCGTTATCGGAGCGGGGCCGACGGGGCTGGCGTGTGCGATTGAGGCCCAGAAGGTTGGGCTGAAGGTCATCATTCTCGACAAGGGGTGCCTGGTGAACTCGCTGTTTCACTATCCCGCGGGCATGATTTTTTTCACGACGCCGGAACTGCTCGAGATTGGGGATATTCCATTCACTACGGCCAACCAGAAACCCACGCGCGAAGAGGCGCTGGAGTATTACCGGAAAGTTGCCGAGCACTATCATCTCGACCTCCGTCAGTACGAGTGGGTCAAGACGGTGATGGGCGAGGACGGGAATTTCAGCATCACGGCGACCGATCGGGCGGGGCGGCCGCATGATTACCTGACGAAAAAAGTCATCGTGTCGACCGGCTATTACGATATGGCGAATCGTCTGCATATTCCGGGTGAAGACTTGCCCAAGGTTTCGCACTATTACGCCGAGCCGCATCCTTATTACGACACGGAAGTGCTGGTGATCGGGGGCAAAAATTCCGCCGCGATTGCGGCACTCGATCTATGGCGTCACGGAGCGCGGGTCACGCTGGTGCACCGCGAAGCCCAGCTGCACAGCCATGTGAAGTATTGGATCAAGCCTGATCTCGAAAATCGAATCAAGAATGGAGACATCGAAGCTTACTTCAACAGCTCGGTCGAGGAGATCGCCCTCGATCACGTAATGTTGAAGACGCCGCGCGGGCAGGTCCGGCTGAAAAACGACTTCGTGCTGGCGCTGATCGGCTACCATCCCGACTACGATTTTCTGCGCAGCATGGGGATTGAGTTATCGGAGCCACAATGCCGACCCGTGTGCGATCCGGTGTCGCTGGAGAGTAACGTTCGCGGGATTTATGTTGCGGGGGTGATTGTAGCGGGGTCGCGCACCAACGAAATTTTCATCGAGAACGGCCGCTTCCACGGCCGGCAAATCGCGGAAGACCTGAAGAAAAACCTGCGGCCCGGTGCGCGGCAGAAGGGTCTGACTTCACAGGAGTGACCCCGCTGGAATGACGCGCAGGAATAATCCGCCGCGGCGCTGAGCCTGTTCCAGCGCACAAAACAAAACCCCGGGCAGGTTCGCCCGAGGTTCCGACAACAAACAAAGAAATTTAGGTGCGGCGTTTCCGCCGGATCTGGGCGGCGATACCGAGTAACCCAGCGCCCATCAGCAGGAGAGATCCCGGTTCGGGGACCGTGCTGCCGCTACGGCCCATGATCGCGGCTTCCGAGTTGGGCGTGATGTAGACGATCTGGCCCTTGCTGTTCACCAGTTCGGCGTACAACACGGTGCCTGCCGCGACTCCACTGGCGGTAATGCTCAGGCCTTTTGCGCCCAGCGTGCCCAGGGTGGCGTAGCCGTAGGACAGATTGCAGGTTGATCCGCAGAAGCCTAAGCCTTGCAGACTGCTGGTGATGGCTCCGGCGGAAGCGCCTTCGAATGCACCCACGCTGCTGGTGAAGGCTACCCCGTTGACGCTGCCCGTGGGGGCTCCGTTGGCGGAAGCCGCCAGGATGATCACAGTATCGCCAACTCCTTTGCCATTAGTTGAGAAGACATTAAAGGAGTTGCTGTTCAGCAGAATTCCAACGGACTGGCCGCTGAGAACGCCGCCGCCCACACGCGCAATGTTCGGCGTGGACTTGGAGCAGCTATAGCTGGCGAACTCGTTGCAGGTATCGGCCAGAGCAACCCCGGAAAGGATCACCAACAAAGGAAGGCAGAATGCCAAAAGTCTCGATGGGCGCATTTTAAGGTAACTCCAACTCGCTTCTGATGGTGCACGCCGAATGCCAATGATGGTTACTTCGACAATCAATGAATGCATCCTATCCCATTCAAATCATACGACTTAATCAGCTACATCCTTGACCGAAAAACTCCGCTTCCCGAATCGGTGAAAACGATTGCACTCTTTGATCAAGTTCTAGCCGAGTCGACACCTTCCTCAAAGAAGAGACGATAAAGAGACGATGCTGCCGCAGCGTCGTGGTTTGGCTCTACCCGGTTACACTGAGAACCCGTATGGATCCCCAGCCGGAGCGCGTCGTACCATCCATTTCACTGGGCTCCTACACCCGGCTGCTGCAGGGCAACCGCAATTTTCGCCGTCTTTGGATGGCACAAATCGTCAGTGAGGTTGGCGACTGGTTTTACACTCTGTCGATTTATACCCTCCTGTTGCAGTTGACCGGGCATGCCGGGTCGGTGGCGTTGGCACTGGTTCTACAGGTTATTCCGCAGACCCTGGTTGGGCCCATGGCGGGAGTGGTGAATGACCGGCTGAAGCGTAAGCATGTCATGATCGCGGCCGACCTGGTGCGCTGCGTGGTGGTGCTGGCGATGTTGCTGGTACGTTCGCGCGCGATGGTGTGGCTGATTTATCCGCTGCTGCTGGCAGAAACTACCTTGGCTGCGTTTTTCGAACCGGCCCGCAGTTCGGTGATTCCCAACATAGCGGCCGAGGGCGAAGTTCTGGTGGCGAACACTCTGTCTTCGGCGACGTGGTCGGTGAACCTGCTGATTGGCGCGTCAGTAGGCGGCGTGGTGGCCGCTTTTTTTGGACGCGACACGGTTTTCGTTCTCAACGCACTTTCGTTTCTGACCTCGGCGCTTCTGATTGGGGGAATGCATTTCGCCGAGCCCCACGCCGACTCCGCCGCGCCCCTGCGCCCTCGTGATCTGGTTGACTTCTCTCCGGTGGTGGAGGGGATTCGCTACATCCGCAGCCATCCGACTTTGTTCCCGGCAGTCTTTGCCAAAGCCGGAGAACTCATGGTGGGCCCAAGCTGGGTCATTTTTACGGTCATGGGAGCGCGCGAATTCGCCGTGCACGGGCGCGGCATCGACGCCGCGGGCGGAGCCATGCTCGGGATGAGCATCCTGCTCGGCGGACGCGGTTTAGGGGCCCTGGTGGGGCCGCTGGTGGCGGCGCGCTGGGCGGGCGCGAGCGATCGACGGCTGCGGCTCGGAATTTTGTTCGGCTATCTCACGATTGCGTTCGGCTATGGAGTGCTGGGCGCCAGCCGCACGGTGTGGATGGCTGCCGTCTGCGCCATGCTGGCGCACGCGGGAGGCTCAACGGTCTGGGTTTTCTCCACGACGCTATTGCAGCTTCATACCGATGACCGTTTTCGGGGGCGCGTGTTTGCCGCCGATCTCGGCCTGGGAAGTCTTACCTTCGCGGTCACGGCCTATCTGGCCGGAGTTTTTCTAGATAAAGGAATATCTGCGCGCACGGTTGCCACCAGCACGGGACTGCTGATGCTGATTCCAGCGGCGATCCTGGCGTGGGCGCTGCGCGCCGGGCGGTTGGGCAAGATTGGGGGCAGCGAGTAGTGGCTCAATTTGAATTTCTCCCCTCCCGGCAAGTCAAGACACTTTAACCACCGAGCACGCGGAGAAAAGCCGCGGAGTTCGCAGAGAAATTCAAAATTGAGCCACTACAGGCGAATTCCTGGTTTGCCGCTTCCGGCTTCTTCCCCTACACTGGCCGTATCTTTTTTCCGACGGCTGCATTGGTTCGGGTGGCGTCGGCACTGGCATGAGTTCCTCAGAGATACGAGTCGTGGTCAATCGCCCGCTGACGGCGGTCTTCGCGGTTTATACCCAACCCGACACCTGGGGTTGGTGCTCGTACATTCGCCGTGTTCGTTGGGTTCGTGGAAGACCGTGGGAAGAGGAAAGCCGCCTGCAGATCGAGATTGATGGCCCCGTCCGCATTGTGGATCAGGTGCTGATGCACTTCGAACCCAACCGCCAAGTGGAATTCATCAGCCATTTCGGAGGCGTTACGCTGCAGACCCGATTAACTTTCCAGGCTTTGTCCGAGCGGGAGACTGAGATTCAGGCGCAACTGGAGTTTGTCGGTGTCTTGTCGCGCATCGCGGGCTTTGCCATTGACACAGCCATTCAGGAGAGCACGAGGAAGTTCTTCGAGGATCTAAAGCGGGCGTGTGAACAAATACCGCCAATCTAAGCGATGCTGAGCCGGTCGATCTTGGCGGCCATGATGAAATCGCTTTCGGTCAGGCCGTTGATCTTGTGCGTCCACAGCGTGATTTCGGCCTTGCCCCACGCCAGCAGAATGTCGGGATGATGGCCTTGCTCCTCGGCCAGCGCCCCCACGCGATTGACGAAATCGAGCGCCTGCTTGAAGTCGGGGAACTTGAACTCGCGGTGCAGGTGATGTTCGTCGTAGACCATCCACTTGGGGACTTTTTGTTGCAGCGTTTCCAGTTCTTTTCCTTTAAGGGGCGGAACTCCGCCGCGGCAGGGGACGCATTTTTTGTCGGCGAGTTGCTCGGTCATGGGATCTCCGGCGGGAACCAATATCTTAACAGGCGGGGCGAAAGCGCAGAATTTGTTCACGTAGCCCCGGACGCATTCGTCCATTTGTAATCCTGTCCGGAGTTCGTTTCAGCGTTCTGTGTACAATCGCTGTGGGCGCGGGCGGTCAGACGCTCGCGCCGAAGCTCGCTGACGAAAGGATGATGCGTGGTCGTTCTGGTGGTTGGGGGTGCGGGATACATCGGGAGTCATGCGGCGCGGGCGTTGAAACGCGCGGGGCACGAGGTGATCATTTTCGATAATCTCAGCACTGGGTATGAATCTCTGGCCGCGGGCTTTGAGCTGGTGCGGGGCGATGTGCTGGATGCGGGGGCGCTCGCCCGCGTGTTGCCGCGGACCGATGCCATTATGCACTTCGCGGCGCATGCCTATGTGGGCGAGTCGGTGACGAATCCGCGAAAGTATTTTCATAATAATGTTGAAGGCGGACTTTCTCTGCTGAACGCGGCGCTGGATGCGGGAGTGAAGAAGATTATTTTCTCTTCGAGCTGCGCCGTGTATGGCGAACCGGCGAAAGTTCCGATTGATGAGAGTACGGCCCGGCAGCCGGTGAATCCGTACGGCATGACCAAGCTGGTTCTTGAGCTGGCGCTTGAAGCCTATGATCGGGCGTACGGTTTTCGCTATGCCAGCCTGCGTTATTTCAACGCGGCGGGTGCGGATGAGAGCGGGGAGATCGGTGAACTGCACGAACCGGAGACGCATTTGATTCCGCTGGCG
>DATHQJ010000364.1:0-3002 GCA_035482825.1 Binatus sp. (SeqCode)
ATGGAGATGCGGGCGGCGATGACGTCGCCGGTGAGGGAGCCGTCGCTGCGAATGTCGACGCGATCACTGGCGGTGAGATTGCCGCGCACTTTGCCCAATACAACGATCTCGCGGGCATTGATGTTGGCGGCGACGACGCCGTTGCGTCCAATGGTGACGCGGTTGCCGGCCAGGTTGATGGAACCTTCCACACGGCCGTCGATATAAAGCGACTCGGAGCCGGTGACTTCGCCCTTAATGACGAGCGACTTGCCGATTGTGGCCTGGTCGGCGGTGGTGGTGGTAACCGGCCGGGGAGCAGCGGGCTCAGCGGACATCGAGGGCGCGCTGGGGGTAGACATAGTGGGGCGCTCCGGCACGGCAGGCTGCGCAGGAGTTTGGGGCTGATTGGTCGGCTTCCACATGGGGTAAAAGTTCCTTTCCTAGTTGGGATTAGGGGTCACTGGCCGCACTTTCGTGACCAAAGCCGATTGTACTCCCGCGTCTCAAAATGAGCGCTGTGGAAAAGCTTTATTTTCAATCGGTAGTTCACTCTGGTGGTACGTCCTTTCGGGTTTGGGGGTGGATTCGGCAGGACAGGGGCCGGATGCGCTTTCTGCTCGGTTCGTGTAACGATTCCCGGAAAATTTGGGGGGACCGTACCCTTCCACAGGGATTGAGGGTTATGCTTCCAGAGTCGAAGATTTATCGAAAACGGAAATTGGGGTGGGGAGTCTAAACTCGATCATGGAGCAGCGGATGCCCTCGTTCGGGGCGACGACGGCCTCCCCCGCTCCGTGAGACCGAATTCATTATGGAGACGGAGCAAAACATGTTGGAACCAGCCGTGGTATCGCCTGCAACGTTCATGATCGCGCGGCCTGAGCCGGGCGAGTATGCGCCCTATTATGACCGCTACATTTCGCTGATCGCGGGCACCGACATTCTGGGGACGCTGGACGCGCAGAGGCGGCAGATGATGTTGCTGCTCTCAGGGCGTGACGAAAGCGATGGAGATTTTCGCTACGCGCCGGACAAATGGAATGCGAAGGAAGTGCTGGGGCACGTGTGCGACACCGAGCGCATCTTCGCCTATCGCGCACTGCGAATCGCACGCGGCGACCAGACCCCGCTGGCGGGCTTCGAGCAGGACGACTATGTGAAGCATGGTCCGTTTGCGCGGGCGCCGCTGGCCGAGATTGTGGAAGATTACATCGCGGTACGGCGGGCGACGCTGACGCTGTTCCGGAATCTGGATGAGGGCGCGTGGGGATTGCGAGGCGTGGCCAGCAAGAATGAGGTGAGCGTGCGGGCGCTGGCTTACATGATTGCCGGACACGAGGTGCATCATCGGACGATTCTGGAGGAGAAGTATTTTTCGGGGCGTTGAGCTTAGGGCCACTTCTTTGCCGCGGATTCACGCGGATAGTTCGTGTCATTTTGGTCAATGATGTCATCCCGAGCAACGCGAGGGACCTGGGTGTTTGCCGGCGCCGGCGGTGCCGCTCGGGCAAGCAATAACCCAGGTCCCTCGCCTTCGCTCGGGAAGACAAGGATTATTTTTCTTCCATGTCTCAGCGCGCATTGACGGAGTTGCTTCGCGGGAAGGGTGCGCATGCTGATCCGCTGGCGTGCGTCGAGGATATTTCCGCGGAGCTGGCGGCGCGGCAGGTTGCGGGGTTTTCGCATTCGATCGGGCAGCTCGTCTTTCACGTTAATTACTGGATGGAGTATGAGCTGCGGCGGATTCGCGGCGAGAGGCCGGCTTATCCGGAACACGGCTCGGAAAGTTTTCCGGCATCGCCATCGCCAGCCGACGCGCGGGAGTGGGATCGTCTGCGGGCGCGGATGATGGAGTTGCTGGGCGAGTTTGCGGCCCTGGCGAAATCCTCTCCGCAAGAGCTGCAGCGCGAAATCGAGAGCGTGCATGCGGGCGATAAGAATGTTGCGGGCACGCTCGAAGCCGTGATCATGCAGATGGTGGCGCACACCAGCTATCACGTGGGACAGGTTGCGATGGTGCGGCGGGCGCTGGGAGCGTGGCCTCCGCGCGGCGGCGGGGATTCGTGGTAAAGAATGGCTCGTCGGCTTACCTCTACCATTATCATGAGCGTTGTCATCCTGAGGACGGCGTTCTTTGCGGGCCGAAGGATCTATGCAATTCGCCAGGGATTACATAGATCCTTCGACTGTGGTTTTGCTCCGGCAAGCCGGAGCAAAATCCTCGCTCAGGATGACAACGCGCAGCGAAACATGATGTATCTTGGTCAATGATTTAAGCTGAGAGCTGTTCTTAGCCTGCCCTGAGTCGAAAGGCGAAGGGGCTGATAGCTGACAGCTTCCTCATGATTTCTGAATCGATCATCCTCAAACATATTGCGCGACAGACCAAGAAGGCGGCTGGGTTCAAACAGCTGGTGCGTGAACTTGGTCTGCATGGCGACGAGCGGCGCGAACTCGACTCGCTGCTGCAGAAGATGGTGGCACGTGGGACACTTCTCTCCGATTCGGATCGGTACGCTCTGCCGGCGCCGTCGTCTGACAAGAATCTGATGGCGGGCCGGCTTTCCATGCATCGCGACGGATTCGGGTTTGTGATTCCGGATGCGAAGTCGCTCTCGCCGGCACTCAAGGCGCGGCTTACGGGCGACATTTTTATTGCTCCGCATGTTGTTGGCAATGCCATGCACGGGGATCTGGTGCTGGTCGACATCATCAATGTGCGGCCGGATGGGCGGGCCGAGGGGCGGATTGTGCGGCCGGTGATGCGGGCGCATCCGACGGTGGTGGGAATTTTTCATTACGGGAGCCGTGGCGGATACGTGCGGCCCATCGACTCGAAGATTACACAGGAGATTTTGATTCCGGCGGGAATGGAGCGACCGGGGGCGTCTACGGCATCCCCTGGAAACGACGAGTCAAAGTCTCAAACACAGAGGACACGGGGGACACAGAGGAAGACACAATCTGTCGATCGCGTGTTGGGAGACGAAGTGGCGCGGGCTGACGATTGGGACGATCTT
>DATHQJ010000365.1:0-7049 GCA_035482825.1 Binatus sp. (SeqCode)
ATGCCATCCAGAAAATCTCTTTGTAGGCCATTGCAGTTTCGCCCTGGGTTGCGAAGGCTGGGTTACGAAAGCTGGGCTGCGAAGCCGGCTCGTGGCTGCGATTGAGCCTGCTCTAGCAGATTACTTCCCTCATCGCAATTCAGATGCCGTTGCGGCAGCTCGCGCAATTGATTGCCGGGCATAGGGTTAGCAGAGTGTGTAGCATCCGCGTCGGCTCCAGTTCGTGAAAGGTTTTGCAGAGTTTAGGACTCGACTCCGCAGATTTTTGCGAACGCAGAGGCCCGCGTTGGAACCTCTGCCTGTTATGTAAGCGCCTCATGAAGCCGCCGAGATCAAAACAGGGGCGAAGGCCTGGCCTGTTTCAAGGCTTGCTGATCACGCCAGGCACTCGCGGAGCTTACTCGACCCCGACGGCCTGGCTATAGGGCACCGCGGAGCGCTCGGTTTCGGGGGGCCAGTCCTTGCCGCCGTGACTGGCCACGTACATGGCCAATTCCAGGCGGCTCCAGACGCCAATTTTGTCAAAGGTGCTGCGCAAGTGGTTCTTGATGACCTGTTCGCTGGTGCCGACGATCTTGCCGATTTCCCGATTGGTCAGGCCTTCCCAGACCAGAAGGGCAATCTGAATCTCTTTGGGGGTGAGGCGCTCGCACGGTGTCATGACTGGGCCCCTTCCTTGCTGAACATGGCGATGGCGAGCTTTACGCGCTTGCGGCCCTCGCGGATTCCGGCGCGCAAGAACAGGGTGCGCAGGTGTTGCTTGACGGTGCGGGGGCTGATATTGAGCTGGCCCGCGATCTCCTTGTTGCTGCAACCCTGCACCAGCAGGTTCAAAACTTGCTGGTCGCGGGGGGTGACTTTGACTTGCTCCAGATTGATCATGTTTGTTGCCTCCTGAGATTGGCGATAGGACTCGCTGAATCAGATAGCACGGCTTTCGCCAATTCTTCGCACCCCGGAGCGAGCGTGAGCTAAGTACTTTGGGGTGTAGCACTTTTAGCGACTACCCGTCGTTTTCATGTGGCTTTCAGGGAGCGCATGGTAGGCTTACAAGTTCCAAATTGGTCCGCCAGGCGGCTCTTGATGAGGGTTGAGCATTACATTTTTCTTTTTCCGTCGGGACTTGCGAACGTCCCCATGGCATCCAAAAAGCGGACTTGTGGTTAGATTGACCGCCTCGGCGATCCTGTTTGCGGTCAGGAACTTAGCCAGCGGTATGCGCTCAATTCGGAGTACTCGATGAATACTGATCAAAACAACGTTAAGGCGAGGAACGGACAACGCTCCCAAATTGGACAGGGCGTGAAGCTCTGGATTCTCATTCTGGGTCTGGTGATAGTGGTCCGCCCAAGTTTTGCACAGGTGACGCTGGCGGAGCAGACTCGGGGCGCGAATGCTGGCCCATCTTCAGGTACTCCATCTTGCGGCGCTCCGCTCACCCTCACCTTGCAGGACGCGCTGCAGCGGGCACGGCTCAACGATCCGCAATACCGCTCAGCGATCACCGATCTTGGGGTGGCCCGCGAAGATCGGGTGCAGGCCCGCGCCGGACTGCTGCCCAACCTGACCTACAACAATTCGTTCGTCTACACTCAGGGTGCTGGGCCGCTGCCGGCGACCTGCGCGTCGAGCGCAGTGGGATGTCCCACCACCAAGTTCATCGCCAATAATGGCGTGCACGAATACATCAGCCAGGCGGACGTGCATGAGGCCCTCTCGCTTAGCAACTTTGCAGACTATCGCCGCTCTGCCGCCGCGCTGGCGCAAGCGCGGGCCAAAGCTGAAATCGCTACGCGCGGCCTGGTCGTGACCGTTACCCAGGCCTATTACGGGTTGGTCGTGGCCCAACGCCGATACTCCACCGCGCAACGGGCGGAGGCCGAAGCCGCCCGATTCCTTGACATCAGCGTGAAGCTGGAAAATGGCGGCGAAGTGGCCCATGCCGACGCGATCAAAGCGCGGATTCAGGCCCAACAGCAAACCCGCGATCTGCAGGAAGCACAATTGACCATGGAGCGTGCCCGGCTTGATCTCGCCGTGCTGTTGTTCCCGGATTTCAATCAGGACTTCGCCGTCGTTGACGATTTGCAGACACCCGAGCCGCTGCCAACTTTTGAAGAAGTCGCGACGGCGGGAAAAAAGAACAATCCGGACTTGCGGGCAGCGCTGGCGGCATACGAGGCGGCTAATTATGAGGTCACAGCCGCGTGGGGTGGGCTGTTGCCCTCGTTGAGCCTGGATTACTTCTACGGCATCGATTCGAACCAGTTTGCGATCCGGACGAACGGACTGCGCAACGTAGGATACTCGACGGTGGCCACGCTGCAGATTCCGATCTTCAGCTGGGGCTCGGATCGCAGCAAGCTCAAGCAGGCGGAATTGAGGCGGGACCAGGCGCACGTGGAACTGAATTACGCGCAGAAACAACTGCTCAGCCATCTGCGGCAGTTTTATCTCGAAGCCAAAACCGCACGCTCGGAAATGGAGTCACTGGCCAGTTCCGCCGAACTGGCCGCCGACAGCATGCGGCTCACTACTTTGCGTTACCAGGCGGGAGAGTCCACCGTCCTCGAAGTAGTGGATGCGCAGAATACTCTGACCCAGGCCCGCAACGCGTACGATGATGGCCAGGCGCGCTTCCGGGTGGCGGTGGCAAACCTGCAAACTCTGACAGGAAACTTCTAGCCGCATGAGCATAAGCAAATGAGCATAAGAGCATGAGCCTAAGAACGACGCGCAGCGAAAGCGAAATCATCCCCGGCTGTGCCACCACGCCAATCCGTGATCGCAAGCTCAGCAGTTTGCGCGGATGCGCCCTGGGATTTGCCGCGCTCGCGGCTGCCACCGGCATGCTGGCCACGGTAAGCTGCTCGTCCGACACCGGCGACAAGGAACCGACGGTGACCGTACAAGTGGCGGCGGTAGAAAAAACTGCGATTCAGCACACCATCCAGACGCAGGCGATTCTGTTTCCGCGGCAGCAGGCTGCAATCGTGCCCAAGATCAGCGCTCCCGTACAAAAATTTCTGGTGAAGCGCGGCAGTGCCGTGCGCGAAGGGGAACTGCTGGCGGTGCTCGAGAACCGCGATCTGAGTGCGGCGGCACAAGACACAAAAGGTTCTTATGATCAGGCGCAGGCCACGTATGCGACGACGACCGGAGCCAGCCTGCCGGAGGAAATTCAAAAAGCCGAGGCCGATGCCCAGCAGGCCCAGCAGGCCCTCGACGCGCAGGAAAAAGTCTTTCAGAGCCGTCAGCAACTCTTCGATCAAGGCGCGCTGCCCCGCAAGGAACTCGACCAGTCGCGAGTCGATTTAACAGCGGCCCGCAATCAGCAGGCGATCACCAAGAAGCATCTGGACGCGCTGCTGGCCATCGGCAAGCAACAGACACTCAAATCAGCCGCCGGACAACTCGAGTCGGCCAAGGGCAAATATCTGGGGGCGCAGGCGCAACTCAGCTACTCGGAGATTCGCAGTCCGATTAACGGCGTCGTCACCGACCGTCCGCTCTATCCCGGCGAAATGGCAGCGGCGGGGACTGCGCTGCTGACCGTGATGGATATTTCTTCGGTCATTGCCAAGGCACACATCCCGCAGGCCGATGCCGCCGCGTTGAAAGTCGGCGACACAGGCAGCATGACCGTACCCGGAATCGACCAACCAATCGAGGGCAAGCTCACGGTCGTGAGTCCCGCGCTCGACCCCAACAGTACGACGGTCGAAGTCTGGCTCGAGGCCAAGAATCCCAAGCACGCCTTGAAACCGGGGACCAGCGTGCAACTGTCGTTGACGGCGCAGACCGTGAAAGACGCTCTGGTCGTCCCGGCAAGTTCGGTGATCACCACGCCGGACGGAGCGACCGCAGTGATGTTGGCGGGGTCCGACGGCCGCGCTCATCAGAAGGCAGTAAAACTGGGCATCCGCAACGGCGACGACGTGCAGATTCTTGAGGGCGTGACTGCCGCCGACAAAGTTGTGGCCACCGGTGCCTACGGACTGCCGGACAAGACCAAGATCAAGATCGAAGCTGCTCCGGCGGAAGGATCGTCCGAGGGAGCCAAAGCGCCGCCGGAAGGCTCGAAAGCTCCCAGTGAGGCCTCGAGTGAAAAATAATCGCTGCGGAGCCTCGGCGTGAACTCAGCAATGGCTGGTCGCCCGACCGATCAAGATTCGCCAGACCCAGATTCGGGCCGGCACTGGATTGCCCGGCACTCCCGGCCGGTCATCTTCCTCATTCTTACGCTGGGGCTGCTGGGTGCATATCTCGCCTTCACCATTCCAGTGTCGGTGTTTCCCTCAACGGATTTTCCCCGCGTGTTGATCGCGGTCGATAACGGTGTCATGCCCATCGATCAGATGACGGTCACCGTAACGCGGCCCATCGAAGAGGCGGTCAACAGCGTGCCGGGACTGCTCACCGTGCGTTCCATCACCAGCCGCGGATCGGCCGAGGTTGATCTGTTTTTTCGCTGGGACATCGACATGTTCCAGACGCTGCAATATGTGAACGCCGCGATTTCCCGAGTACAGCCGGAACTTCCTTCGACCGCGAAGGTTGAGGCTCACCGCCTGACTTTCGCGGCTTTTCCCATCATTGGCTACAGCCTGACCTCTGACAGCATGCCGCAGACCAAGCTGTGGGAGCTGGCGACTTATGAGATGAAGCCGCGCCTGAACCGTCTGGAGGGCGTTTCCACCGTGATCGTGCAGGGCGGGCAGGAGCCGGAGTTTCATATCACGCCCGATCCGGCGAAACTGCTGACCGCGAGCGTGACCGTGTCGGACATTCTCGAAGCCGTGCGCCGCACCAATCTGGTCGACTCTCCGGGACTGCTGGAGCGCAATCATCAACTCTATCTCGGCCTGATCAACGGCCAGGTGAAAACGCCGGAAGAAATCGCGAATGCAGTTGTGAAGAACACGCCCGCGGGAATTCCAGTGCGCATCGGCGATGTGGCTGTCGTCGCGCCCGGCGTGAAGCCCGTCTATACCGTGGTCACCGCCAACGGAAAGCCCGCAGTCCTGCTCAACATCAACCGGCAGCCCGATGGAAATACGGTGCAGGTGGCGCAGGAAGTTCACGACGAAATCGAGCATCTGCGCAAGACGATGCCAATCGGAGTACAGATCCGGCCGTACTATGACCAGTCGATCATCGTCAATGACTCCATCAAGAGCGTGCGCGATGCGATCTTGCTGGGATTGATTCTGGCTTCGATCATCCTGGTCGTGTTCCTGCGCGATTGGGGAACGTCGCTGGTCGCGGGTCTGGTAATTCCGGTGACCGTGATGGTCACGTTTATCGCCCTCAAAGTCATGGGGCAGTCGTTCAATTTGATGACACTTGGCGGGCTGGCAGCGGCGGTAGGACTGGTGATCGACGACGCCATCGTAGTGGTCGAGAATATTGTCTTGCATCGCGACGCGGGACAAGGGCGCCTCGAAGCCATCAGCAGCGCGCTCAAAGAAATCACGATTCCACTGATCGGCTCGACCATCACGCCCGTAGTTGTGTTCATTCCGCTGATCGCGATTACCGGAGTCACTGGTGTTTTCTTCCGCGCGCTGGCAGTGACCATGACAGTTTCGCTGCTGACGTCGCTGGGGCTCGCGGTAACCTGGACGCCGACCTTAAGCCAATATTTCATCAAGGGACGACGGCACGACGCCGAAGATGACCATGCCGCATCCGAGCCATCTCAGACCGCTACGCCACTGCCCGGGGATGCGGATGAGAACGAGACCCACGCTGCAAACCACGACGCAATCAAGTTGCTGGCTGCCGAGGAGAAACACCTGAGCGGCTTTTTCCTCCGCGTAGTGAACTTTCATGAACGCTGGCTGCGGCGCGCGCTGCAGCGCCCCCGTCTGCTTGTCCTCTGCAGCGCGGCTCTGATCGTAGTTTCCTACGTTTGCTACAGCTTTTCTGGCTCCGACCTGCTGCCCGAGATGGATGAAGGTGGCTTCGTGCTCGACTACCTCATGCCCGCCGGAAGTTCGCTGACCGAAACCAATCGTGTGGTGGGCCACGTCGAGGAAATGCTGCGCGAGGTTCCGGAAGTCGAAAGCACGTCGCGGCGCACCGGTCTCGAACTCGGGCTGTCAGCGGTGACCGAAGCCAATCGAGGCGACGTCCTGGTGAAGTTAAAAGCCAAGCGCAGCCGCGATATTGAAGAGATCATTGCCGACGTGCGAGCTGACATCAAACAGCAGGAACCCGCGCTCGATATCGAATTCGTGCAAGTGCTGCAGGATATGATCGGCGATCTGACCTCGGCTCCGGAACCGATTCAGATCAAACTATTTTCGCAGGATCCCAAGCAACTGGAAGAGTGGGCGCCGAAGGTGGCGGAGTCCATTGGAAAAATCAGCGGAGTCGTGGACGTCCTGAATGGAATTGAAAATACCATCAGCGGGCCTGCAGTTACGTTTCAGGTTGACCCGAGCGTTGCGGCCCGCGCCGGATTCACTGCCGAGGAAGTTGCGCTCGACGCCTCGGCCATTCTCGAGGGTGAACCCGCCCCCACGCCCGTCGTTGCAAACGACCGCGCTTACACTCTGCGTGTGCGCTTCCCGGCTGCAAACCGGGCATCGCTCGAAGCCATGCGCGACACCTTGCTGATCAGCAGCACTGGGCATACGGCCACACTGGGCGCGCTCTCGGCAGTGGTGGAGAATCCGGGGCAGACGGAGGTTCGACGCGAAAACCTGCAGCGCGATGTCGCCGTCACCGCCCGGCTGGAGGGCCGCAGCCTGGGCAGTGGTATGGCCGACGTGCAAAAAGTCGTCGCCGGGCTGCATATTCCGTCCAGCATTCGTGTGGAATATGGCGGAACCTACGAAGAACAGCAGCGCTCGTTCCATGACCTGGTGATCGTTCTGATCCTGGCGGTCCTGCTGTTGTTCATCGTGTTGCTGTTCGAGTTTGGCGAGTTCGCGGCACCGGTCGCAATTCTGTCGTCAGCGTTGCTTTCAACATCTGGCGTATTTATTGCGCTGCTGATTACGCGGACAACTTTCAACATCTCGTCATTCATGGGGATGATC
>DATHQJ010000366.1:0-18256 GCA_035482825.1 Binatus sp. (SeqCode)
TGACGGGAGGCGCTACCCTAAGCGGGTTTCCCACCAGTTGCAATCCAACGATGGAGCCGTGCTTCGTTCCCGGCTCGTACCAGACGCTGACCTCGCAAATGGGAAACTTCCCTGTCTTTGAGGGAACGAGTCTCTACTCCCTTCGCCTCGATCACAATCTGGGCGCTAACCACCGTTTGACGTTCCGCATCAACGCGAGCCCCAGCACCGTCACCGGCATCGAAGTCAGCGGCCAGGACCAGCCCTTCGGCCAGAACGCGTACTCGCGCACTTCGCAGCAGACCTACCGCGACATCGCCGGCGTGTTTCAGGATACCTGGACCATCGGCAACAACAAGGTCAACGAATTCCGCTTTCAATACGCCCGCCGCGGACTTTCTTACTTCTACAACACAAAGATTCCAGGAGGCTCCGACCCCGCTGTGAACATTCCCGGCTATGCGTATTTCGGCCGCGAGCCTTACTCGTTCATTCAGCGCGTCGAGCAGCGTTATCAATTCACCGACAATTACTCGTGGTCGGTTGGGCGCCACAACATGAAGTTCGGCGGCGACCTCAACTATCTGCCGCTCACCGCGACCTTCACGGTCAACTACGGTGGCGTTTATGATTTCGGAACGTTCGGCGCCGCCAGCCTGGGATTTGTGAATCCCGCTCCCAACAGCCTCCCCAATTTTCCCGACCTCTCACCGGTGCAGTCGTACGGAGCTGGACTGCCGGGAGACTTCGTGCAGGGCATCGGCAGCCCCAGCGACTCCTTCAAGAATATTCCCATTGGCGTGTTCTGGCAGGACTCGTGGCGCGTGAGCCCCACGGTTACTCTGAACTACGGCGTCAGATATGACGTAGAAATTCCGCCAGAGTTCACAGCGCCGCAAGGACTGGCGCTCCCGGCCTACAACCTTTTGGGATTACAGAAGGGAATTCAAACTGACAAGAACAATATTCAGCCGCGCTTTGGCGTCGCGTGGGATCCGAGCGGGAATGGCAAGACCGTGGTGCGCGCGTCCTATGGATTGTTTTATGACCATCCACTGCTCGGACTCTACTTTCTCGGCGACGCCTCCGACGGGTCGTCGAGCGGCCAGTTGGCCTTTGGAGGAACATCGGTTTGCTCGGGCGCCGGCAATCCCGGCAACCTGAATGCGATTACTATTTTCCAGGGGCTGCCCATCAACCAGGCGAGCTCCGCGAATCCTTGCGCCGCCACTCTAAATCCGGCTGCGGCCACCGCCCTTGGATTCTTGCCCAACCAGCAGCAGTTTCAGGCGCAGAATTTCCCCGGCTCCATCTTTCTCAACCAGAATTATCTGAACCCCTCGACCTTTCTCCCGCTGGCGTTCCAACCTTTCGGCTATCCGCAGTCGAAGAATTTTGTTTACGCCTACGCGCAGCAGGCCAACCTGACCCTGGAGCAGAATCTCGGCGGCGGCTTCGCTCTCAGCCTCGCCTATAACTTCAACGGCGGACGCCACCTCAATCGGCCCATCAACGCCAACACAATTCGCGGCGATTTGATGATCAACAATTACGGGGCGGCGCTCGCCGATGGCCAATCCTTCGCCAGCCCGTTCACGGTCAGCGGCTGCAACCCGGGAGGGACCGTGACCTCCCCACTCCCCTACGTCGACTCCTCGCTGATGAACTTCTTCCGCCCCGGCGGCATAAACCCCTCGGTCGCAGGCTTCTATCTGAATCCTCTTGCAGTCCCGGGCGGGGCTGCTTGCGTGGCCCTCGCCCAATCCATCGAAAGCAGTCTCGCCGGTCAGGGATTCAACGCGAACTGCGCTCCCACCGTCACTGGCGGATTCACCGGCTGCGTCCCCTTCGGCGACATGGACGCCAACTATTCCAATGGCAGCTCCATCTACCACGGCTTCACCGCCAACCTGCGCAAGCGTTTCACCGGCCACTACGAGTTCCTGGCCTCCTACACCTGGGCGCACGCCATTGACGACTCCACCGATCTACAATCGACGCTCACGCCAGAGGACAGCTATTACCCGGCCCTTGATCGTTCCACGTCGCTGTTCGACCAGCGCCACCGCTTCGTGTTCAGCGGCGTGTATCAGACTGGAAGACTGAGCGGCAGCGGCTTCGCCAGTAAGTTCCTGAGCGACTGGACTGTCGCCCCTCTGATCGACATCGCATCCGGGCGTCCCTTCAACATCATCACCGGCAACGGCGACAATCTTCAGTTGTCGTCTCTGACCGGCCGGCCCAACACCACGGTTAATCCGGCCTGCGGCACGGTTTATACATCCAAGTACTCGCCGACCGGCACGCTGCAGGAGCCCTGCGGCGCCGAATACAACGGAACCCTTCTCTCGCTCGACGGCAACCTGGGCCGCAACGCGGGAATCACGCCCTGGACCGTCTTCAACGATATGAGGGTTTCCAAACGCATTCCGTTTGGTGAGCGCTTCAGCGCCGACCTGATCGTCGACATGTTTAATATCGCCAATAAAATGAACGTGGCCGCGGTCAGCCCACTCTATAGCAACGCCGGACAGGCTACCGCAGCCTACGATCCGCGCCAATTCCAGTTCGCCCTGAAGCTGAACTGGTAAGCCACCGCGGAGCAGTTTGGGGAAAACGATTCGTATCAGGGCATCGCTTCAGCGATGCCGTCAGCGAAGCCGGAGGCGGACGGCTTTAGCCGCTGAGTCCCGCCAAAACAACTCCAGCGGCTGAAGCCGACGCCCAGGCGCCTTCATGGCACGCCTGAAGGCGGGCCCTGATACGAACCTTTTCAATCTGCACCACCATCAGACGTCCGGCTCCCCGGCAAATCTCCGCGCCGCCGAAGTACACTAACAGGATGTCGACCGCCGCCAGCAATGACCTGCGCACTCCCGCTGGCAAGGGCGCGGCCTACCGTTTCCCGCCCGGCTTCCAGCGAAATCTGCTCTGGTTCGCGTTCCGCAGGCTTCGCCCGGCGAATCCGATCCTCCTGTTTCAACATCTGGCACAAAAATATGGCGACATCGCGCATTACAAAATCGGATGGAATCACATTGTCTTCCTGAATCACCCCGACTACATCCGCGAAATTCTTGTGGTGCAGAACGACAACTTCATCAAAGAGCGCACGGTGCAGCGCACGAAAATGCTGCTGGGCGCGGGCATGATTACCAGCGAAGGCGCTCAGCACCGCTCGCAGCGCCAGGTGGCGCAGCCGGCGTTCCACCGCCAACGCATTCCGGAATACGCGAACACGATGGTCGCGGAAGCGGCCCGCATGCGCGACCGATGGCGGCCCGGCGAGCAGCGCGACATCGCCATCGACATGATGCACCTCACGCTCAACGTGGTCGCGCAAACTCTGTTTGCTGCTGATCTGCGCGACGAAGTCGACGAACTGGCCAACGCCATCAACCGCATCATGGGTCTCTACAATTTTCTCGTCATGTTGCCCGCGGCGGAGTGGCTGGTACACGCGCGGCCGCCCGGTCTCGCTGCATTCGTGCGGGCACGCAAGCGCATCGACGCCGTCGTCTACCGCATGATCGCCGCGCACCGCCAGCGCGGTTCCCACGGCAGCACCCTTCTGGATATGATGCTGGCCGCTTCGCCCGATCAAAGTCCCGCGTCGGAGCAATCACTGCGCGATCAGGTCATCACAATTTTTCTGGCCGGCTATGAGACCGTCGCTAACGCGCTCTCCTGGACGTGGTACCTGCTCTCGCAGAATCCCGAGTGCGAGCGCCGCTTTCACGCCGAGATCGACCGTGAGCTGCAAGGCCGCTTGCCGACATTCGACGATGTTCCCCGGCTGCGTTACGTCGACATGGTTCTGGCAGAATCCATGCGCCTCTACCCGCCCGCCTGGGCCATGGGCCGCTACGCGCGAGAGGATTTCCAATTAGGCGACTTTGTCCTGCCCGCGAAGACAACCGTATTGATGAGCCAATTCGTCACTCACCGTGACCCTCGTTTTTTCCCCGATCCCCTGAGTTTTGATCCCGAACGCTTCACGCCCGAAGCCCGCTCGCGCCGAACCAAGCTCACCTACTTTCCTTTCGGCGCGGGCGTCCGGCAATGCATCGGCGAATCCTTCGCCTCGATGGAAAGCGTGTTGCTGCTGGCGACGCTGGCGCAGAAGTGGACACTTCGACTCGTCCCCGGACACCCGGTCGAGCCCGAGCCGCTGATCACCCTGCGCCCAAGGTATGGAATGAAAATGATTGTGGAGCCGCGGACGCCCTCATCCGCCGGAGCGTAGCTCCGCACGCCAGGTGGAACCCGGAAGCCTTCGTCCGGGGCTGCGGGTTATTTTTCCGCCAGATACATTTCGGCAACGTGCCGACTGATCTTCCCCGGCTCCGCGTCGGCCAGATTCGTCAGCGCGACCACCGTCAACTCGTCGTCCACATAGCGGTCGATGGCGGTCTCGAATCCCTGCCATGAGCCGTCGTGATGTATACACCGATGCCCGTTCCGCGAGTCGATGAACCAGCCAAAGCCGTAGTTACCCGAATTCACCCGCCCGCTGTTCGCCTCGCCACTTTTCAACTTCGCCGGAGTCCACATCAAATCGAGGCTCGACCGCTTCAGCAGTTTTTCCGTATACAGCGCGGCGTCCCACTTGGCCAGATCGAGAATCGTGAAGTAAAGGCTTCCATCGGCAGTCGTATTCACCACCGGCGCCACCCACTCCTGATTCTTCAGCTTGCCTTTCACCAACCGGTAGCCCGCCGCGCGATTCGGAACGATATCGGCTTCGCTGATGATCCGCGTCGACGTCATGCCCAGCGGCTGAAAAATCCTCTGCTGCAGAAAATCGCCATAGAACTCGCCCGTCACCCGATGAATGAGAATGCCGAGCGTCACGTAGCCGAAATTGCTGTACGCCCACTTCGTCCCCGGAGGATACGCCAGAGGAATGCTCTCGATCAGCTTCAATTCCTCGGCTTCCGTCCAATCTTTGCGGTAATCGAAATTCTTCGGATAGTCGCCAAACCCCGCCGTGTGACTCAGCAACTCGCGCACCGTCACGTCTTTCCATGTGGCGGGAGCATCCGCAAAATATTTTGTCAGCGGATCGTCGAGCCCGATCTTGCCTTCCTCCACCAGCATCATGACCGCGGTCGCGGTGAACTGTTTTCCCACCGATCCGGATTGAAAGACGGTCTCCGCTTTCACCGGCACCTGCAATTCCACGTTGGCCAAACCGAACCCTTCGGCTCGCACGATCTTGCCATGCTGCACCACCAACAACGACAAGCCCGGGATGTGCTGGCGCTCCATCTCCGCCTTCACGTATTCGGTGACGGCGGCAGTAGTCGCGGAACTCTGCGCATGGGCAGTCGAGGTTACGAGGAAGAAAGTCAGAGTAATTGCGCTGGTAAAGAGTCGGCGAAGGTTCATGTGTGTGTCGAGTTCAGATTGGCGACCCTGAGTTTATCGGCAAGAGTCTTCTCCGGCAAGGCCGTGGCTTATCGCTGCCAGGGTCAGGGGCTGAAATGGTGAATGATGACTGATGACTGATGAATGCAGAATGATCGGGGAGTTCTTGCTTCTCACCCTCGCCCCCGGAACTGAATAATATGTCGCCGGTCGCGTTTCGACGGACGCCCCTGCGGCAATATTTCGAATTCCCGCAAAGCTTTCCGCTCCGCCGCTACCTTCTGCCGCAGCTCGCGACTCTCCTCGCTTTCGCGGTAAAGCGTCTGCGCCACTGCTGCCGGCCCTCGCGTTTCGCTGAGCGCCAGCACCTCGATCTGAAAGTCGCCACCCTCATTGCTCACGCGCAAGCGGTCGCCAACCCGCACTTCGCGCGCCGCCTTGGCGGGCTGCCCGTTGGATTGAATCCTGCCCAGCTCGCAGGCGTGTTTCGCCAGAGGCCGCGTCTTGAAAAATCTCGCTGCCCACAGCCAGACATCCATCCGCACGCCCGTCATCTATCTATTTTCCTACAACCGCCGTTCGCGAAACCCGCTCAGAAATGAAAAATCAAATCGCTCGCCACGGTCACTTGATTCTGCCTCCGCCCGAAGTCGTAAGCCTTCGAATCCCACGCTCGCTCAAACCGCACCTCCGGACGGATCTGAATCGTCGATCCGATCCAGTGACACCACATGATCGTATTCTCCGAATACCGCGTCGCGTAGCCCGTCCGCTGCCCTTTCTTGTCGTCGAGAAAGTCGCTGCGAAACGACAAAAAGTCATGCACCGAAAGTTCCTTCTGCAGAAAATTAACCGCCGCATATTCGGGAGCGGTACACCGCTGTTCCCCCGCCAGGCAGTAGGCGCCGTTCGCACCTGCTTCTGGCGTAATCGTGCTGCCCAGCGCCGGGACGTCGCGTTCATACATGTACCAGGTCTCGGTGGCCATGTGCACCGTCTTCGAAAACTTGTGATACCAGGTCGCGTCGTACTGCTGCAGATTGTTGTAAGCGTACTTGCCGTCGTTGATCCCGTTGGCGCAGACATAAAAATTATCGTTGACCGAAGCGGTCGTATAACTCACGCAGGCCGTCCCCGAAGGCTTCGCGTCCGTCGTCCACGGGGCAACGTCGTGGCCGGCGGTAATCCCCGCCTGCACCAGCCAGCGGTCGTTCAGCTTGAGCGTCGCAATCACACCCGTATCAGTGAACGGATCAATCGCGTACAGCAGCGAGTGGCTGAAAATATAGTTGTTCGGCGCCAGTTGTGCCTCGATCCCCGGCACCGAGATGAACCGCCCGACTCTCACATTCATCCCCTGCGCAACCTGCGGAATGTAAATGTCGACATACTCCAGCGTAGGATCAAATCCATATTGATGATGATCATCCACCCACTGCCCGCTTCCGTAGCCCTTCGCCGTGGTAAAGCGATAGTCCGTGCCGAACAACGCCGTCATGTGGTATCCCCAGTCGACATGATCGCGCTGCACCGAATCCGGCAAGCGCTCGGCATACAGCACAACCTGATTCATCTCCAGACGGTTGGGGTATACGTCGTTGGCCTCCGGCGCATTGGTGTTGGAAGAGTTGCCGAAGTTCAGCGTGGGATCGATCCATCCATAAATCTTCGTCCGGCTGCGGGCCCCGTTGATGGCCGTCATCAGCGGATAACTGTTCGTGTCCGCCTCGCCAATCACCGGTGAGCCGCCATACGACCAGTCCGAGTTGGGAAACGGCGGCGAATCCAGAGGCGAAGAAACTCCCCGCCGCGGCGGCGCCGCAGAGGAAGCCGCGGTCCCCGTCCAGTCCAGCCGGTAAAACTCAGCCCAGCGGGCCAGGAAACTCTTCGCCTCGGCGGCGCCGGCATGCGGAGTGTCCGGCAACGGAGCCGCCGCTTGATCGGTGGTTTGCGCACGCGAGAAATCACACCCAAAGAACAGAAGGCACACGAAGAAAGTGTGCGATACCTGCCATGAGTGATTCCGTGGACGCATAGAAACAGATGAGGTCAAGCGAAGGCGAGGCGGTAATCCCAGGTAAGACTCAACGACCTACAGGAAAAGTTTGGAGGCGCGGGTCGGAATCGAACCGACGCGTAAAGGTTTTGCAGACCTCTCCCTTACCACTTGGGTACCGCGCCCCTGCTCCATACGTTAGCGTTCCGGCCGAAAAAAGTCCATCTGCGGAGAGCAGTCTGGGGACAAAAAAATCTGGAGCGGGAGACGGGGGTCGAACCCGCGACATCGACCTTGGCAAGGTCGCGCTCTACCACTGAGCTACTCCCGCTCAACTGAAAAATTATATCGCATTTGCGGTTGGGAAAGCTCCCACCTGGCCGCCGCGACGGGTTACCGCGGTTTGCGCTAGACGAACTCCACTTCAATCTTCTTCGCCGCCCCGTCCAGCTTCACGATGCGAAAGCTGCGAACCTGCCCCGCTCGCACTGGCTCGGCCTTGGATGCCGGACTCGATCCGCTCTTCCAGCGTGCCTGCAGCATGGAACTCAACGATGATAAGTCCGCCTTCGATTCCTTCGGCGCTTCGCTTTTCACTGGCGCCGCCGCGGCCGCCGGCGTCTTGCAGGTCGCATGAATGCCCTCGCCTAGCTCCACCCGCGCCGACCCGCCGGATTCGTCCATCATCCTGCCCGTGACCACGTCCCCCTCGCTATGCTCCGCGATGTATTCGTCGAGACCCGTCGGCACCAGTTGCTTCATGCCCAGCCGCATCTGCCGTTTCTCAAGATCGATGGCCAGCACCTGCGTCTTCACCACCTGCCCGACCCGCAGCATGTCCGCTGGCTGATTGATCCGCTTTTCCGCGGTGATATCGCTGACATGAACCATGCCTTCGATGCCTTCCGACAACTGCACGAACGCGCCGAACTTGGTCAGGTTGGTAACCGGTCCCTCGACCGCCGATCCGACCGTGAACCGCTGCTCAACCTCCGCCCACGGATCGCCCAACGCTTGCTTCAGTCCCAGCGACAGCCGATGCTCGGCAGCATTCACCTGCAGGATCACGACCTCGACGGTCTCACCCGGCTTCACGACGTCGCTGGCCTTCCGGATCTTGCCCTTCGACCACGACATCTCCGAAATATGAATCAGGCCCTCGATGCCGGGTTCGAGTTCCACGAACGCTCCAAACTCCATCAAGCGCGTGACGGTTCCGCGCACCCGCTCGCCCGCTCTAAACTTTTCGGCAACGCCGTCCCAGGGATGCGGTTGCAACTGCTTTAGCCCCACAGAAATCCGCTTCTTCTCGCCCCTGTCGGAATCTGCCCCAACCTTGAGCACCTTTACTTCAACCGCCTGCCCCACGGTCAACACGTCCGCCGGCTTGTTCACCCGCCCCCACGCGATGTCACTCACATGCAGCAACGCATCCACTCCGCCCAGATCGACAAATGCACCGTAATCCGTAAGACTGCGTACGTTCCCGCTGACGGTCTCGCCTTCTTTAATCTGCGAGAAAAACTTATCTTTCGCCGAGCGTTCTTCCTCCTCCGCGACGGCGCGCCGGTCGACCACGACATCTTCATCGGTCACGTCGAGTTTGATGACGCGGCAGCGAATCTCCTGCCCCACCAGCTTCTCCATGTCGGCAGCATCGCGAACGCCTCCACGCGAGGCCGGCATAAACGCCCGCACCCCCACGTCGACGCTGAACCCGCCCTTGATCACGCCCGTCACCGTTCCCAGCACGGTCGTCTTCTCGGCAAACGCTTTTTCCAGCGCCGACCAATCCATCGGCCGCTCGACCTTGAAGCGCGACAGTTCGTAATACCCGTCGAGGTCGCGGCCCTTCACCGTCACCAGCGCCTTGTCCCCCGGCTTCAGAGTTTCGCCCTGCAGCGCCGCCAGCGGCAGAATCCCCTCCGACTTGTATCCAATATCGAAGAACACCGCCTCGGCATTCACCGCAATCACCGTGCCCTGCAGCTGCCGGCTGCCCTCGGTCTTGCGCGAATGGCTCTTCTGATACTGCGAGAGAATGTCGCCGAACGATTCGGTGCTCTCGACAGCAGGCTGGGCTTCAGGAGTTTCTGGATTAGACATGAAAAGCTTTAGGACCTCATCGCAGGATAATTCATAAGGATATCACTGACCTTGCCGGCTGCGGGCGATCTACCGTGCCCGTAATCGCCTGGCCGATTGACCTTTGCTCGACGCGCCACTAACATTCCCGCTCAGTGTCCACGCCCTCCCAACCCGTGGGGCAGACGATTTCCCACTACCGCATCCTGAGCAAGATCGGCGGCGGCGGGATGGGTGTGGTCTACGAAGCGGAAGACCTCAAGCTGGGCCGCCACGTCGCCTTGAAATTCCTTCCCGACGAACTCGCCCATGACGCCCAAGCTCTCAGCCGTTTCCAGCGGGAAGCCAAGTCTGCGTCTTCTTTGAACCATCCGAACATCTGCACGATTTACGAAATTGACGAGTCCGATGGGCGAACCTTCATCGCCATGGAGTTGCTGGAGGGCCAGACCCTCCGCCACCGCATCGCCGGCAAGCCGATGGAGATCGAGGCGGTGCTCGATCTCGGCATCCAGATCGCCGACGCGCTCGACGCCGCCCACGCGAAAGGCATCATCCATCGCGACATCAAGCCCGCGAACATCTTCGTCACCAATCGAGATCAAGCGAAGATTCTCGATTTCGGGCTCGCGAAAGTCACCCTAAAGCCGGAGAGCGTTGCCTTGAGCGCCGCGACCATAGACTCCGAAGAACGTCTCACCAGCCCCGGTAGTGCGCTGGGGACGGTGGCGTACATGTCGCCGGAGCAGGTCCGTGGGAAGGAACTCGATGCCCGTACTGACCTGTTTTCCTTCGGCGCGGTGCTGTACGAGATGTGTACGGGCACCTTGCCATTCCGAGGCGACACCTCAGGTGCGATGTTCGATTCGATCTTGAATCGAGTGCCTGTGCCGGCAGTCCGAATCAACCCTGATACGCCACCGAAGCTGGAAGAAATCATTACCAAGTGTCTTGAAAAAGACCGCAACCTGCGCTACCAGCACGCTTCGGACATTCGCACCGACCTGCAACGGCTGAAGCGAGACACGGACTCGGCACGGGTATCCGTGAGTGGAAGAAGCGAAGCCGCAACTGGAATACGCTGGAAGTTCATTGTTGCCGCCGCCGTCGCTATGTTGGCGTTGTCAGTCGGTGGCTACTTTTATCTCCACCGCACGCCCAAGCTCACTGACAAGGACACGATCGTCCTTGCAGACTTCACCAACGCGACCGGCGATTCCATATTTGACGGAACTCTTCGGCAGGGGCTCTCGGTGCAACTGGAACAATCGCCTTTCCTGAGCCTCGTCTCGGATGAACAAATCCAGCAAACCCTGCGCATGATGGGTCAGCCTCAGGATGCCAAGCTGACACCCGAGATTGGTCGCGAAATCTGCCAGCGAACCAGCAGTGCAGCCGTCCTTGACGGTTCGATCGCGCAGATTGGCACCCAATACAACATCATTCTCAAGGCAATCAACTGTGCAAACGGAGAGGCGCTGGCAAGCGCGGAAGCGCGAGCCGACGATAAGAACCGTGTGCTCGACGCCTTGGGGAGCGTGGCCTCAGACATGCGAGGCAGACTCGGCGAATCCTTGAGCACCGTGCAGAAATATGACACGCCGCTGGAACAGGAGACCACAACCTCGCTCGAAGCTCTGCATGCCATGAACCTCGGAATGAAAGCGGCAGTCGTGCAAGGAGATAGCGCCGCGGCGATCCCTTTTTACCAGCGCGCCGCGGAAATTGATCCGAAGTTCGCCATGACTTACATGTATCTCGGCTTTATGTACTCCAATCTCGGTGAGAACCGGCTCTCGGCAGAGAGTATGACCAAGGCATACGACCTGCGAGAACGTGTGAGCGAGCGGGAAAAGCTTATGATCGAGGCTGCCTATCATCAATTCGTGACTGGTAATTTAGACAAGGGGCGGGAGTCTCTCGATCTCGTTATACAAACCTACCCTCGCTTCTGGGTACCGCACGATATCTTGGGAGGCGCTTGGGTCGCCCAGGGGGAATTCGCCAAAGCCGCTGCCGAGTCCCAGCAAGCGATTCGTCTCAACCCAGCAGCCAGTATCGATTATGCCGCGCTTGTAAGCGATTATCTTTCGCTGGACCGATTGCAAGACGCAGAAGCCCTGGTCAAAGAAGCGGAGTCGAAAGGCTTTGACTCCGCGCTTACGGGGTACGGAACCCTTTACTCGATCGCTTTCTTGAAGAATGACACGCAGCAAATGTCGCAGCAGTTGGCTCTGGTTGCAGGCAAGCCGGGGGAAGAGGACTCCTTGTTGGAAATGGAAGCCGACACCGCCGCATATTTCGGTCACCTTGCGAGGTCTGAAGATTTCTCGCAGCGAGCCATTGATTCTGCGGAGCACGCGAGGGAAAACGAAACTGCCGCCACATACCGCGCTCGAGCTGCTCTTCGCAGCGCCCTGTTTGGAAGGACTGCTGATGCCCGCAGGCGTGCGGCTTCCGCGTCGTCACAGTATGCGGGCCTCGAGACACGGTACGCCGCTGCGCTCGCCTTGGCATATGCAGGAGACGATAAGGAGGCGGAAGCGCTGGCCAAGGGCTTGGCCGGGGACTCTCCGGAAGACACAATTGTGCAATTCGACTATCTGCCGACTCTACGGGCTAAGCTTGCCATCCAACGCGGCGATGCTGTCCAGGCGATCGAGGGGCTCAAAGCCGCCACCAAATACGAACTGGGATCGGGTTTCGCGCTATATCCTGCATACGTGCGGGCAGAAGCCTATCTGGCCGCGCATCAAAACCACGAAGCCGCCGCCGAATTCCAGAAAATTATCGACCATCGCGGAATTGTGTTGAATGAATCGATCGGCGCGCTGGTTCGTCTCCAACTTGGCCGCGCCTACGCGATGTCCGGTGAGACCGCCAAAGCCCGCGCCGCTTACCAGGACTTCCTTACGCTCTGGAAAGACGCCGACCCCGATATCCCCATCTTCAAAGAAGCCAAGGCGGAGTACGCGAAGCTGCAATAAACTCTGGTTCTAGTGCCGCGCCCACTGCGGATCATCCTCCGGCTTCACGATCTCCCCGTCGCGCATGTGGATGATGCGGTTTCCGTACTCTGCGGCCGCAGGATTGTGCGTGATCATCAGTACGGTCTGCCCCAGTTCCTGGTTCGACAGTCGTAGCATGCCGAGAACCACGTCAGAGTTCTTGGAATCCAGATTGCCCGTGGGTTCGTCGGCCAGCACGACGGCAGGCTTGTTGATGAGCGCCCGCGCCAGTGCCACGCGCTGCTGTTCGCCTCCGGAAAGTTCCGACGGGCGATGTCCCAGCCGCTTGGTCAGGCCGAGCAGGTCGGTGATGCGATTGAAGTGCGCCGGGTCGCCATTGCCGTTGCCGGAAATCTCCTGCGCCATCGCGATGTTGGACCGCGCATCCAGCGTCGGCAGCAGGTTGAACTTCTGGAATACGAAGCCGATCTTCTTCTTCCGCATCCGCGTGCGCTCGGCGTCAGAAAGCTTGGCCAGGTCGTCGCCGTCGAGCACCACGCTGCCGCCGTCGGCCCGCGTCAACCCGCCCAATAGATAGAAGAGCGTCGACTTCCCGCTGCCTGACGGTCCCACCACGCTGACGAATTCGCCCTTCCGCACGCTGAAAGAAATCCCGCGCAGCGCCTCGACCTCAATTTTGCCCACGTGATACGTCTTCCGCAGGTCTTTTGCTTCGATGAATGCCGCTTCGTTGAGAGTTGATGTTGAGCCCATGCCTGTCAAGAATCTTACACGAAGCCTGACGCAGCGGCCCGCCCTGTGTCACTTATCGAAGTGCGTCCGGCGGGCAGGTTCTAGGCACAGGTGCGCGAAAAGAACCCGAGAATATGGAATAGCTAGGAGCTAGAAGCTAGCGGCTGGACTTACGCCGCACCAATGTGCCGCGAAATTTGTGGCGGCCGCTGCTGCTGCAGTCGCTTGGGCCCGCGCTTGCGCACCAGCAGAAGCCGGACGCGTTCCAGCAGATCGACCGGCGCGTACATCCCTTTGGTGAGGAAAACGTCGGCCTGCGAATCGTGATCATAAATCCGCACCTTGCTCGAAATCAGAATGGCCGGAGTGTGCGGCGACAAATCCTTGATCTTGGCGATCAGCTGCGGCCCATCCAAGCCCGGCATCGCCATGTCGGCGATCACCAGGTCGACCCCGCCTTCCACGAAGCGCGCCAGCGCATCTTCGCCGCGGGAGAAACTGGCCACGCGGTAGCCGCGCGTCTCCAGCATGATTTTTCGGTGGGAAAGGGACTGCTCGTTATCATCGACACTCAGGATCGTACGCTTCGGTTTCATCAGCCTTCCGCATTCCATTGGCGCGCTGGGCACGGCCAGTCGCGATAACCAACGGAAGCTTTTCTCAATATGAAGAATGTCGGAGCGAAATGAATGCTAACGGGAAGAACGTCCACTGTAAAGTAGCGTCCATGCCAATGGGACTTTCTGGCCATTGATTTTTTCCTGCGTCAGTGCGCCGCTGTGTTTGCCGCACCTTGCACCGCTTGCGCTAGAGAAAGACTTCCGCACGCATCACTTCAACGGCGTTGCCCCCAACGCGCACGTTAACTACCCGGTTATCGCCGTCTGCATTTCGTCGTGCCGCGTGCACAAATATCCGGCTCGGACGCCGCATCTCAATGCCTTGTTCGATCAGCACCCGCTCGTCAGGCGCCGCCACGCCATGCGCCACCATCCACGCCGCCGTGCAGCCTGCCGCCGAGCCCGTGGCCGGGTCCTCGCCGTTGTAGAACAGCATCCGGGCGTGCAATCGGGCCGCCGGATTAACCGTTTCCCGCGCCACGAAATAAAGAAACTTCCCGCCCGTCTTCTCCAGATACTCGCTGGCGCGATTCAAATCGACTCGCAAATTTTGGATGACGGCCAACGACTTCAGCGGCACCACGGTATAAGCCAGCCCCGTCGACACCGTCTCGATCGGCAGCGAAGCGTCGAAATCCTCCACGCGCACTCCCGTAGCTCGCGCCACCGCCTCGCGATCGTGCTGCATGCCAAACACCGGATCGACCTGCGTCATCTCTCCAAAGGCCGGCGCACCCGCACCCTCCTCAAAGCGCACCGGAACTTTCCCCACATTCAATTCCAGCACGATCTCCTTCGCTCCGGAATCCCCCCGCAACGCAAACGCCGTGCCCAGCGTGGGATGTCCCGCAAACGGCAACTCTTCCTGCACCGTAAAAATTCGTACCCGCACGCCGCGCTCGCGCTCCGTCTCCGCGTCGCGCGGAAGAATGAACGTCGTCTCCGACAGATTCATCTCCTTGGCAATGGCCTGCATCTCCGCGTCGCTCAGTCCGCGCCCGTCGAAAAACACCGCCAGAGAATTTCCCTCAAGCGCCCGAGATGAAAATACGTCCCACTGCGCCATGCTCAGCCGCCGCCCCGCTGTGCTCATGAATCCCATGCCCCCTGAACTTTCCGTGACACACACCCGTGACACACAAAAGATGTCGCGCCGCCGCAAATTGATGCACATTAAAGACGACGCTGCCCGCAAAGATGGATCCATGGGGGGACAGCCGCCCTCGGCTAGCCTGTGAGCGAAGCCGGAGGTTCGAGCCGAAGCTCGACTGCTCTTCCGTCCGACTCAGCAAACCAAGTACGGTCGAACTCCACCCTCGCTTGACGGCTCCACGATCTTAGGCGTCCACTAGACATAGGTGTCTTCGATGGCTCTCCACCGCTTTGCTCGTCGCTGTTCACTGGCGCTCCTGTTATCCTGCTTCGGCCTTAGCCCTCTCTACGCTCAGTCGGACACGCAACCATCCCCCGCCACCGACGTCCCGACTTTCCGCACCACCGTCCGCCGCGTAATCGTGGACGTGGTCGTCCGCGATTCCAACAACAAGCCGGTGCACGGCCTCAAGCCCAGCGATTTTGTTGTCGCCGAAGACGGTCACCCGCAAAACGTTCTCTCCTTCGACGCCTTCGATCTGGATGCAACGTCCCTTGCTATGCCCCCCAATGCCCCGCATCCGCCGCCCAACCATTTCGTAAATATTCCTGCGGTTCCGGAGCGCGGCCCGCTCTACCTGATCCTCTACGACCTGGTGGACATCGACAAACTGGAAGACCAGATCGACGCCCGCCGCCAGATCATCAGGTTCATCAAGAACAAACCCGACGGCACCCGCTTCGCAATTTTCGTGCGCTCCGACGGACTCTATCTGGTGCAGGGCTTCACCTCCGACAAGGACCTTTTATTCGCCACGCTCGATCCGTCCAACCCCAAGCCCCACGTTCCCAAAGTTTTTATGATGGGAAAAAATCTGGGGTACGGCGATCCCGCCTCCATGATCAATGTGTTGATCCAGGTCACGGAATTTCTCGATGGCGTGCCCGGCCACAAGAATCTCATCTGGCTGGCCGCAACTTTCCCTTTGGCCCTGGCGCCGCGCAAGGAAGATCCCCGCGAATACGAAGATCAGATCATTAGCGAAATCAATGTGCTCACCCGGGCGCAGGTTGCGGTTTACCCCATCAATGTCGGCGGCGTACCCGTCAATCCGCCAGGTATGCTGACCGGAGCACGTCCGCACGGTGGCGCCAGCGGTGGCTCGGCGCCCGGACCGGTTTCGTCAGGCAATGCCATTCCCGTCGCCAACGGTAGCAGTGCCCTCACTAATCCAGATTCCGCCGGAATGCTGTCGTCAATCCAGGCGGAGACTTCTGGCGATTCGGTGTATACGGACTACGATGTGCAGAAGAGCCTGGCCGAGGCTACCGGCGGCCACGCCTTTTACAGCACCAACGATGTTACCGCCGCGCTCGACGATGCCACCGACATCGGTGGCAACTACTATTCGCTCAGCTACTCGCCCTCCAATAAGAACGATGATGGAAACCGGCGAACCATCGTCGTCAGACTCAACCAGAAGGGATACAAGGTTTCCTACCGGCACTTCTATTTCACCAGCGCATTCCGTCCCACTACCTCACCCGTGAATGCACAACCGGAAGGCGCTGAGACCTCCGCTGCGTCAGCCTCCTCGGACAACGACACGCTCCAGCCCAACATGAAACACGGCGCGCCCATGGTCCACGACCTTCTCTTCTCCGCGCACGTCCACGCCGACGGCAGCCCCGTCAAAGCCACCACCGAGCAGATGGCGCAACTCGCCGATGAGCCCGCCTACTTCCGCACTCGCCACAAAGACAAGCCGCTCAAGCCGCTTACTCCGGTCGACCTTCAGACTTATTTCATCGATTACCGCGTGACCGCACCGTCGCTCAAGTCCCAGACCGCCCAGGTCGGCAAGTCGCCCTCCTACGAATTCGCCGCCGCCGCTTTCGATTCCGAAAGCCACATGCTCAACGGCGTAGTAAATAACGCGTCCGGAGAAACTTCCACGACGACCACCCCAGACCTCGGCAAGCCCGGAGTCGTCCGCGTCCGCCAACAGCTCAATGTCCCGGTGAACGCCGCCTGGATCCGCATCGGCGTCCGTGACAAACTCACCAACCGCATGGGCACCCTGGAGGTGCAACTCCCGCT
Source organism: Binatus sp. (SeqCode) (assembly GCA_035482825.1). Classification (GTDB taxonomy): domain Bacteria; phylum Acidobacteriota; class Terriglobia; order Terriglobales; family Acidobacteriaceae; genus Sulfotelmatobacter. Next base: position 16,945 of record DATHQJ010000366.1, read on the forward strand.
AGCCCCAGAAGCACCGAGTCCGTCCGCCGCCTCAGCCCACTAAAACAGTCTCCCGAAACTGTCATCCCGACCGGAGCATTCCCTTCCTGAAGGGAAGGGAATGCGTAGTGGAGAGCCTGCCCTGAGCGAAGTCGAAGGGGACCTGCTGTTACGAGCAGCGCCGAAGCCCAAATTCATTTCTTCTTCGGCAAATACTTCTTCTCCACCGAAGCCACCACTACATAATTCGGATCCACCATCTCGTTCAAATGAATCTTCCCCACCTTCGACAACAACTCATAAGCATCCAGCTCCGATAGCCCATAGTCCTTGTGAATCCAGTGCACCAGCTCGGTCAACGCAATGCGCGTCGCGTCCTCCAGCGGACGGTACGCGCCCACCGTCATGATCGCATCATCATTCTCAAACTGCGGCCAACTGATCGTCCGCCCCTTGATCACGCTCACCTGCACCCGCGCCTTCAGCGGCACCTCGATCGCCGATCCCGCGGCCTCACCATCTCCCATGGCCGCATGCCCATCGCCCAAATACAGCAGCCCGCCTTTCACATTCACCGGAAAGTACACCGTGTTGCCCGCGCTGGCCTCGGGAGAATCCATGTTCCCGCCAAACTCCGCCGGCACAATCGAACTCCGGGCTTCCCCACTCGCCGGAGCCACTCCGATGCACCCAAAGAACGGATGCATGGGAATCTTCACCGAGAAATCCGTGTCCCCTGCCTTGAAAGTGGCCGTGTTGTCGTCATGATTAATCCGATAGAACCAAACCCGCTCCGGCAACTCCCCGCCCAGCATCGGAGTGTAGTGCGACGAACTGATCGACCCAAATCCAGGAGAGAACGCACCCACTCCGTACTCCCCATCCACCTGCAGGTCCAGAATCTTCACCGCCAGCGTGTCCCCCGGCTCCGCTCCTTCCACGTAAAACGGACCGGCCAGCGGATTGTCCCCCTTCGCCATGCTGAGTGTGTCCCCCGGCTTCTTCAGCCCGTTGCCAAAACAATCCAGCGTGTTGGTGTCAAGAATATCTCCCGACTGCAGCCGCAACACCGGCTCCGTCGTGGCGAAAAGATATTTCACATTGGCAGTAGTAGTCGTGTAGTGAACCACATTCTGCGCCAGAGCAGAACCCATCAGCAGGCAAAAGGCAAGAATGCGAGAAATCATCGCGAAAACCTCCCCAGGAAGATCGTCAATTGTAGCGAAGAATCTGAGGGTGCCCTTTCTCGCGTTCCTTGCCGAGAAAGCCCGCCCTGAGCTGAGCCGAAGGGTGGGGATTCTGACTTCGCAGGCTGGCCCGAGCAATTACTGAT